>QHVQ01000197.1 GCA_003222305.1 Acidobacteriota bacterium
GGCTTCGGCCCAATCCGCGAGGCCATGCACCGCCTCGATAGAAAGGTAAAGCTCAGTGAAAACCTCTACCTGCCACTGGAGAAGCTGACGCTTCACCCCATCCAAGGATTCGTCCTTTCCCGAGTGGACGGCAGCAGCCGGATTAGTGAAATTGCCTCCTTAATCCCTCCCTCCGACGAGGACCATGCGTTGCGCTTCCTGTTCGGGCTTCTGATCCTTGGGGTGATCGAAACTTCGCCGCTCCTCGGGAAGGGGCCCATGGTGGTTCGGGACCTGCTCACCGGTGATCGGGAGCAGAAGGAGCGCGCCGAAAGGGAGGCTGCGGTGATCAAGGAAATGTGTCGCGCTGTCACAACGGATGTGGCGTGGGCAGTTCTCGGGCTGCAGCAGCCCGTTGCCGATGCGGAGGCCATCCGGAAGGCCTACGATGTGCGGAAGGACGCCTTCCGACCCGATCGATTCTCCAAGAAGATCCAGGAGGTCTACCGGGAGGAGCTGATGCTCATCGAGGGAAAGCTTCTCGAGTCCTATCTCGCGATGGCCCAGGATCACATGCAAGCGGCGAAACAGTCGAGCGCGTCTCCCGGGTCCCTGACCCTGGATATGGATACATTGAGCAAGCGCAAAGAACTCACCAAAACCCAAACGCAGGAGATTCTGGAAGAGCAGAATCGGCGGGCCGAGCACTTTTATGTCAAGGCGCGTGAGTATTTCAAGGCGAAGGACTTTCACAACACCATCCAGTTCTGCGAACAGGCTATCGGCAGAAACGACGCGGATGCCCGCTACCATTCCCTCATGGGGCAGGCGCTGATGCGCAATCCCGACTACCGCTGGCAAAAGAGGGCCGAGCAGTGCCTTCTCAAAGCGGCGGAGATCGACCCCTGGAACGCGGAGCATTTCGTCCACCTCGGCCACTTCTACCGCGCCCATAACCTCCTACGCAAGGCGAAGAGGAGCTTTCAGAAGGCAGTGGAAGTGATGCCCTCCCATAGTGAGGCCCAAAAGGCCCTCGCGGACATGAAGAAAGTAGAGGCCTGAAGGGCTTACACCCCGCCGTCTCGACCTTGACAAGGGGAGTCGCCATGCTATAATCCGGCGACTCGAAGGGGGCGGGTTTGTTCATTGAGGTCAACAAGATCCCCCCGGAAGGCCTGGAGGTGGATAGGCTCCTGTCGCTCCCGCCCATCCTTCAGAGCAACGGGGAGCAAGCGCCCTTGGAGGCCGCCCGACTTGAGGGGATATTTCGCCGCACCCGATCGGATGTGGAGTTTCGAGGCCGGGTGGAAGCGGTTGTTTCCCTCGTGTGCAGCCGCTGTCTCGACCCTTTCAAGATGAAAGTGGAAGGGGCCTGTCACCGGATTTTCCGTTCGGGGCCTCCGCCACGTCTCGAGTCGGAGCACGAGCTGGCTGAGGAGGATTTGGCTCTCACGCCCTTCGAGGGATCGCGAATCAGCCTGGAAGAGATTGCCCAGGAGCAAGTTTATCTCGTAGTTCCGTTGAAACCCCTCTGCAGCGATTCTTGCCGGGGCATTTGCCCCCGCTGCGGAGCGGAGCGAAACACCGTCGCTTGCGGGTGCCCCGAGGAGCCCCCGGAATCGGTGCCCTTGACGTCGAAGCTGATTCTTTAACGTCTCCTTTTCGGCCGGATATCATGCCCAACCCCAAACGACGACACTCCCGGGCCCGGAGGGACCGCCGCCGGGCTCACGATGCGCTGGCGCGCCCCTCTCTCTCGAAATGCCCGAACTGCCACGAGGAGAAGCTACCACACCGGGTATGCCCTCATTGTGGCACCTACAAGGGCCGCGACGTGATTGAGGTCGCGGAAGTCTGAGGGCGCTTCTTGCCCCATCCTTCAGTTCCTCTGTCTCGCTTCGAGGTCTCCGCGTGAAGCCCACAATCGCGCTGGACGCTATGGGGGGCGATTTCGCACCCGCCAATCCCGTGGCCGGGGCCATCCTGGCTGCTCGGGAACTGGGGAGCCGTGTCCTCCTGGTGGGGCGCGAGGAGGAGATCGAGAGGGAGCTCCGGCGGCACGGAGCTCGGGATGCGTCCCTTTCCGTGGTCCACGCGAGTGAAGCGGTTGCCATGGACGAGGCGCCGGCGCAGGCTTTGAGAAGGAAGAAGGACTCCTCCCTGCGCGTCGCGGCGAACCTGGTCCAGGAGGGGAAGGCCGACGCCTTGGTCTCTGCGGGAAATTCAGGGGCGGTCATGGCCACGGCCATGTTCGTCCTGGGGACCATGGCGGGAGTCGACCGGCCGGCGCTCGCGGCCGTGGTACCCAACCGTAAGGGTGCAACGGTCTGGCTGGATGTGGGTGCCAACGTTGACAGCAAGCCACAACACATCCACCAGTGGGCTATCATGGCCCACATTTACGCCAAGAACATCTTGGGGATTGCGTCCCCCCGGGTCGGCCTGTTGAGCAATGGGGAAGAGGCGGGCAAGGGAAACGACGTGGTGAAAGAGACATTCAAGCTCTTGCAGGAATCCCGC
>QHVQ01000200.1 GCA_003222305.1 Acidobacteriota bacterium
AGAAGTTCATCGTCCGGCGGAGAAAATAACCATGGGCCGCTCCATCAAGAAGGGCCCCTATGTGGAGCCCTCCCTGAAGAAAAAAATCGAAGAGATGAACCGGAGGAACGACCGAAAAGTCCTGAAGACCTGGTCCCGGCGCAGCACCATCCATCCCGACATGGTGGGGCACACGCTGGCGGTCCACAACGGGAAGAAGTTCATCCCGGTGTACATCACCGAGAACATGGTGGGGCACCGGCTGGGAGAGTTCGCCCCGACCCGTATCTTTCGGGGTCACGCGCGGGCCGCTGCGGCGGAAGCCGCCGGCGGCGCACCCGCCGCGCCCGCGGGCGGCACCACCACGGCCACTTAGGAGATGGGCTCATGATCTCGCGGGCCAGGATGAAGTATCTGGGAAGCTCGGCGCAGAAGACGCGCTTGGTGGTGGACCTGATTCGCGGACGGGGCGTCGAGGAGGCCCTGGCCACCCTCGACACGGCCCGCAAGACGGTAGCGAGGGACGTTTCCAAACTTCTGACGTCGGCGGTGGCCAACGCCCGGGTGAGCCGCGAGGACGTGGACGTAGATCGCCTATTCATCAGCCGGGCTTTCGTGGACGGGGGGCCGTCCCAGAAGAGGATCCGCCCCGCCCCCATGGGCAGGGCGTTCCGGATCCTCCGCCGCTCCTGTCATGTCACCATCGAGCTGGACGAGAAGAAGTCTCCACCCAGCCGGGCGAAGAGGTAAGAGCGTGGGCCAGAAGGTTCATCCCTACGGGTTCCGGATCGGCGTGACCAAGACGTGGCAGTCGCGATGGTACGGTGAGAAGCGCTACGCCGACCTGCTCCTGGAGGATCTCCATCTGCGGGAGGAGCTGAAGAAGCGCCTCTCCCACGCGGGCGTAGCGGGAATCGAGATCGAGCGGGCCGCCAACAAGCTCAAGATCAGCATCCATACCTCCCGGCCCGGTATCGTCATCGGACGCCGCGGCGCCGAGGTGGACAAGCTGCGGGACGAGCTGGCCAAGCGTACCGGTCGAGAGATCTTCATCAATATCGTGGAGATCCACAAGCCGGAGGTGGTGGCCCAACTGGTGGCGGAGTCTGTGGCCCTGCAGATCGAGCGGCGAGTGGCGTTCCGCCGGGCTATGAAAAAGGCCATCGAGTCGGCCCTCCGCTTCGGGGCCAAGGGAGTTCGTATCCGATGCTCAGGGCGGCTTGGCGGGGCAGAGATCGCCCGCACGGAGTGGTACCTGGAGGGCCAGCTGCCCTTGCACACTCTGCGCGCGGACATCGACTACGGATTCGCGGAGGCCCGCACCACCTACGGCGCCATCGGCGTGAAGGTTTGGATTTACAAGGGCGAAGTCAGGACAAGGCCCACGCAGGGCGAAGGCGCCGGGGCCACTGCGGGAACGCCGCGACTGGGGCTGTGACATGCTGATGCCGAAGAAGGTGAAGTACCGGAAGCAGATGCGGGGCCGGCGCCGGGGGAAGGCCCAGCGAGGCAGCAGTGTGAGCTTCGGAGACTTCGGCCTGAAGATCATGGAGTGCGGCTGGATCACCGACAAGCAGATAGAGGCGGGACGGGTCGCCATGACCCGTTTCGTGAAGCGCGGCGGCAAGATATGGATTCGGGTCTTCCCGGACAAGCCCATCACCAAAAAGCCGGCCGAGACGCGCATGGGCAAGGGGAAAGGCGCTCCGGAGGGGTGGGTGGCGGTGGTGCGGCCCGGGAAAGTGATCTTCGAGATGGAGGGCGTCACCGAGGAGATCGCACGAGAAGCCATGCGTCTGGCCTCCCATAAGCTTCCTTTGAAGTCCGCGTTTGTGCACCGGGGAATTTAGGGCATGAAAGCGCTGAAAGCGTCGTCGTTGCGTGACAAGTCGGTGGAAGAGCTTCTCAAGGATGAGGAGGACCTTGCCACTCAGATCTTCAAGCTTCGTTTCCAGAAATCCACCGGGCAGGCGGAGAGCCCCCATCGGATCCGCGGCGTGCGCCGGGACCTGGCCCGA
>QHVQ01000198.1 GCA_003222305.1 Acidobacteriota bacterium
TCCATTCGAGTGATGCGGGCGGCGTTCGCCGACCCGGCTAATCGGCGGTTGATTTCTGGCGCCAGGAGCCCGAGCACTTCCAGCGGAAGAGCGCTGGTGAACCGGTAGTCCCGCGCCCCTTCTCCAAGGATCGACGCCGTCACGACCCCGAAATAGCGCTCCCCAATATAAAACACGAAGGCCGCGGTGCGGCTCACCGAGCGGGAAGAGATGAGACGGATGCCGGGGCCAAACCTTTCGAACCGGTTGTCTCCGGATCCGGTCTTGCCCCCGACGACCACCGTCTCCCCTGTCGGGCCATGAAAGATCTTGTCCACCCGATGCGCCGTGCCGACCTGGACCACACCCCGCAGGAGCGCCTTCAGAGCCTTCGCCACTTCCGGACGCAGGACCTGCTCGCCGGCACCGAAGGGCGGCTCCAAGACGGTGTGATACGGGGTGTCCGGGGCGAAGCGCAGCCGCTGCAGGACCCGAGTCGGAAGGCGCCTCCCGTCGTTGACGATGATCCCCATCAGTTCGGCGAGCGCTGCCGGGCGGTCGCTGGAAGATCCGAGCGCCGTCGCGTAGGAGGGCACCAGTTCTTCGAAGGGAAACCCCAGCCGATTCCAAGGGACGACCATTTGATGGAAGGCGTCCCGTTCGATCCGTATTCGAAGTCTCAGATCTTGAGCCCGTCGTTCGTGCGAATCGAACAGCCAGGCGGAGGCCGCGCGCCTGGCATCATCGCTTCGCCCGAGGAGCTCCTCCCAGGACAAGGCGGGCGATTCTGCCAGTTGTCCCGCGCACCAGACTTCCAAGGGAGGCTGGCGCAGGAGGTAGCCATAATGCAGCAGCCCCAGACGAGGCCCACCATAAGCCGCGGCCAGATGGCTGATTTCGGCGGCGTTGGTGTCGACCCGCCAGGTCGCCAGCCAGCGCTCCAAAGATTGCTCTTCCGCTTCCGGATGCCAGGCATAGAAGAGGATGGCCAGATGCGTCCGATCGAAGCCGCGCGGCCCCAAGAGCCGGAGGATGATCTCGGCGGCGTTCCGGCCGCGATACTTTTGGAAGGCCCGAGCGAGAACCTGACGCCCCTCTCGCTCACTACTCTCCTCGAGAAGGCGGAGACGCACGGGTTGATCGCTCCGCTCAAGCACGGCCCGCGCGTCGTAGGGCAGACGGGCCTCGTGGTAGCGCACCACGTCCCGCATGAGACGGATGAAGACCAGATTGGTAGAACGGGTGAGCGCCTCCCGGATCGTCATGACGCGGGCGTCGTCTTCGGGATCAAAATTCTGGAAAGCCTGGGTGCCGCCGCCGGTGAAGAAAACCTCCCGGGGACTTGCGGAATAAGCGCGGTCGAGCGAGTATTCCAGGAAGGAATCCAGTCCAATACGCCGCCGCCGCAAGCCGATCGTGGCTGCCCAGCGCGTGATAGGATCCGACGCTTTCCTCGACCTCAGGGCAAGCTCCTTCGGCGTTAGACCCGCCAGCTCCTCGTGAAGCTGCGCAACAATCTCGAGATAATGGGCCACCGTGCGCAGCTTGGCGGTACTGCCCAGCTCCACCTTCATGCCCTCGTTGAGGTCGAAGGGTTGCTGGAGGCTATCGGTGTGAACGCGCAGCAGGTTTTCCTTTCCCGTCCTCTCCAAGAGGAGGAGACTGTAAACCACCTGCGCCGGGTCGCCCTTCGAAAGAAGTCTCTCACCGCGCAGGTGGTGTTCCCGCAGAAACTCAGGATTCTTCAAGGATTGGAAGAGATGAGAGGCCGATTCCTGCAGCGTCGCATCCAGCGTGGTCTCTACTTCCAGATGCATTCGGTCCAGCTGCCTCACCTCTTCCCGAATGGCGACGGCCGCCTTGGGCTCATCCACGGGGGTCGGTTCTGCCCCTGCGACGTTCTCCAGGAATCGAACCGGCTCCGCTCGCACTCGGCTTGCGAGATCCGCGTCGATGACGCCGGCCTTCAGCAAGAGGCCCGTATACCCCGCGATCCTTTCCTCCAGGGCAGGGCGGTCCCGAACCAGATATCGGGTGGGAGCACGGACGGCGCAGAGGAGAGCCAGGACTCGTTTGTACGCCAACGCTCTCTCCTCCGGTCTCGAGACGTCAGAGAGGGCCCGGAAAGTCTGGCTGAGTGCCGCTCCGAACCAGAGCCTGAGCCCCTCCCCAAGGCCTGTCACCTCGCCGTGTCCCGGCGCCGACGCCAACGGCATGGAATTCAGGTAATCCAGAAGGATTTCCCGGCGCGCGCCCCGTGTATCAGGCCCCGCCCGGTAGGCACGCAGGCTGGCCTCCGTGATCTGGCGGAGCTTCTCCAAGGCCGAAGTGGTCCGGCCTTCGGGCGAATGGCGGTACTTTTCCATCTGGGTCGCCAGAGTACTGCCCCCTTCCATGCGCGCGGATACTCCCAGCCGGCGTCCGGCGTAGAGACCTGCCGCCTTCACGAGCCTCACCCAGTCGATGGCAGGATTCCGTCTCGGGTCCGCCGGGCGAAGCAACTCTCGGTTTTCTATGAAGAGGAGGGTGTCCAGCAGAACCGTCGGAATCTCATCGAGATCCCCTGAGAGATCTCCCGGGTGCCCCACGTCGTAGATCTTCACCCCACCCGCGTCCTTGATGACGAGACCCGCCGCCGCGGGTTCCCGATACGGTGGAAAAAGCCCCGCCTGTGCCAGGTTTTGAGCCGCGCTGGACCAGTGCGCCTGTTCGACCACTCGAAACCCGGCGGCCTCCAACCGGTTCCGGAGTTCGGGAAGCTCGGCATATCCCCGCTGCCCATCGAGGGGCCCGTCTTGAGGAGCCGGAAGTACCGGCCCAGGTCCCGGAAGGATTCTGTAGGAGAGTTTCGAGGCGAGCGACGAAAGGAGCAGTGACTCTAGAGCCGAACTGCGCTCTTCATGATGGCCCACGAACGCCAGCGCCACGCCGATGGCGATGATTCGCTTCCAGACCGTTGGCACGCGCAGAAGGAGTCGTGGGAGCTGGCCCCCGAAGCGCACCACTCGGAGCGGTAAGCGCCCCATCTGGACGCCACCGCTTCGACCGTAATCCGTGGGCGCTAATGGCTGAAGGTCGTTGCTGCCGGCGTCTTTCGGCGCGCGGGAACCTACTCTCCACGACTTCGGGGAGATCACGCCAAAC
>QHVQ01000082.1 GCA_003222305.1 Acidobacteriota bacterium
CTCAACACGCTGGCCGAAGGGAAGGAAGTGGTGGTTTCTCGGGGAGAATTGGTGGAAATCGGCGGAAGCTTCAGGATTCCCGACGTGATGCGCAAAGGCCAGGCAATACTGAGGGAGGTGGGAAGCACCAACCGGACCCGCCTGTCGGACTACGAAGAGGCCATCGGTCCTCAGACGGCTCTGCTGCTCAAGGTGCACACCAGCAACTACCGAATTGTGGGCTTCACCGCACAAGTGCCCCTTCCGGAGTTGGTGAGACTCGGGAAGCGTCGCGGGCTGCCGGTGATGCTCGATCAGGGAAGCGGCAACCTTCTCGATCTGGCTCCCAGGGGAGTGAAGGACGAATCCCCGGCGCAAAGCCTGCTGGCCCAGGGAGCCGATCTGGTAACTTTCAGCGGCGACAAGCTGCTGGGAGGCCCCCAAGCGGGCATCTTGGCGGGCCGATCGGATCTCATTGAACGGATCCGCAAGAACCCCCTCAGCCGGGCGCTGCGCGTGGATAAAATCACTTATGCCGCTCTGGAGGGAACCCTGCAAGCTTATGTAACGGGGCGTGCGGAAGAGGAAGTGCCGGTCCTTCGCATGCTGGCGGAGACGGCGGAGTCATTGAAGGCCCGGGCGCGACGATGTTCCGATCGTGTTCGAGAGCTGAGCGCGGGTCGGGTGGTGGCGGAAATCCTCCCGGGCTCTTCTCTGGTGGGTGGGGGGGCCGCTCCCCTGGAGGAGCTCCCCACGTGGCTTTTGGCGGTGGGGTGCCGCGACAAGTCGGCCAACGACCTGGAGGAGGCGCTGCGGAGGCGCCGACCGCCGGTCATCGCACGCATTCAGGACGATCGCCTGGTGATGGATTTGAGAACGGTTCCGATCGATCAGGAGGAGGAACTGGCGCAAGCGGCGGCGGCTCTGGGGGAAGCGCGGGCTACACGTTGAACTTGAAATTGATCACATCCCCGTCCGCCACCCGGTATTCCTTCCCTTCTTGCCGCAGCCAGCCTCGGTCCCGGGCCGCCGGAAGGGATCCCGCCTCCATGAGCCTCTCGTAGGCCACCACTTCGGCCCGGATGAAGCCCCGCTCGATGTCGGAGTGGATCACTCCGGCCGCCCGCTGGGCGGCACAGCTCCGCGGGATGGACCAGGCCTTTACCTCGTCCTCGCCTGCGGTAAAGAAGACCGACAGTCCCAGGAGATCGTGAGAGGCGCGGAGAATCCTGTCGAGGCACGGTTCCGCGAGCCCCAGGTCCTCGAGGAAGGCCGTGGCGTCCTCCGGTGAAAGCCGCGCCATCTCCATTTCGATCTTGGCCGACACCGGGCACAGAGCCACCCTCGGGCGGGAGGCGAAGGCGTCGAGGGTGAAGTGGGATCGGAAGGAGCCGATCCGGCCTGCGTCCTCCTCTCCCATATTGATCACACCCAGCAGCGGCTTGGCGGTGAGGAAGGCGAAACCCCGAATCCTTTTCTCATCCTCCGGAGTGAAATCGAGGGCGCGGATCGGGGTCTCGCGCTCCAGCGCTTCGAGGCACCGAGTCAACACCCCCAGCTCCTTTTCGTCTTCGGAATTCTTCGCT
Organism: Acidobacteriota bacterium; assembly: GCA_003222305.1. Lineage (GTDB taxonomy): Bacteria > Acidobacteriota > Polarisedimenticolia > Gp22-AA2 > AA152 > AA152. Next base: position 1,566 of record QHVQ01000082.1, read on the forward strand.
TTCTTGAGGTTCAGCCGGAGCTTCTCCACCCTTCGGGAGGCGACCTCCAAATCGGAGAGGAGAAGCTCGGTCTCCATGGTTTCCAGGTCACGCCTGGGGTCGAGGTTCCCTTCCGAATGGGGGATCTCCTCGTCCCTGAAGGCCCGCACCACGTGAGCGACCGCGTCCACATTGCGCATCTCCCGCAGGAAGAGCGAATCCTTGGCCTCTCCCTTTGCCAGTCCCTGGATGTCCAGGTACTCCACCAGGGCGGGAGTCAGCTTGCGTGGCTTGAACATCTCCCCGAGCCGCTCCAGGCGCGGATCGGGGACCTTGGCCACCCCCAGATGCGGCTCCGCCTTTCCCGTGGAGAACTTCTCCACTTGCAGATTCGATCCGGTAAGAATGTTGAACAGGCTGGTCTTCCCGACCTTGGGAAAGCCCAGCAGGCCAAGCTTCAAGCGTTCCTCCGGGAAAGGCGCATTCTAGGGAGCCGGACTTCGGGGTGTCAAACCTCCTTTCCGCCAACTCGGCGCAGAATCGCGGGGCGGTTTGCGCTAGGATCTCGATCATGCAGGACCCACACGCCCAACTCACTCCTCCGGTGCTTCTGCTGGCGACGCCCCAGGTGATGGATCCTTTTTTCCATAAGAGCGTTGTATTCCTGGTGAACCACGAAGATCGTGGAAGTGCGGGATTCATCGTCAACCGCGCCACGGACAGCCGCGTGGCGGAGGTGCTCCGCGGCATGGGGATTCCATGGAAGGGTCCCGAGGACTCCCGGGTGTATTTCGGCGGACCGGTGCAGCCCCACCTTGGGACAGTCCTCTTCGAGTCGCAGGAATTGTCGATCCCTCTGGCGGAGGGGGAGGAGACTCCTTCCGAGGCCTTCAAAGGAGTCCGCCTGAGCCGAGACGCGGCGAGCCTGGCCCGCATCGCCTTGGCCCCACCTGCCTCGTTCCGGCTTTTCTTGGGCTATGCTGGCTGGGGTGCCGGCCAGCTGGTGGAGGAGGTTCTCAGGAACGACTGGCTCGTCGCCCCACTGAACAAGGAGCTTCTCTTCACGGCCAAGCCGGAGCAGGCCTGGGAGGAGGGCATTCGCGGGATGGGCCTGGATCCGGAGGCGCTTGCCACGTGGGTGAGCGGATCCCCGAAGGGGCCGGTGAACTGAAATCCGCCTCCGCGGGAACAATCTCCAGCGAATTGACTTGTTCTCCGCCCCTGCGACATAATCGCACCTCTCTGGAAGCGACGCTAGTTCCGCGGGGTGTGGCGCAGTCTGGTAGCGCACCTGCTTTGGGAGCAGGGGGTCGGAGGTTCAAATCCTCTCGCCCCGACCAAGCCTCACGTTTTTTCCCGGCTCTCCGGGATCTGCGCGCCTGTAGCTCAGCTGGATAGAGCACCAGCCTCCGGAGCTGGGGGTCGGAGGTTCGAATCCTATCGGGCGCGCCATTTTGCTTCCTCTCCCGGATTCTCCTTTCTGCTGATCTAATTCCATGATTCGTCTCTCCAACGTCGCCCGGAACTATGGCGTCCACGAAGTCCTCAGAGGCGTCGATTGGACCATCCCCCCTGGAAGCCGCGTGGGTCTGGTGGGTCCCAACGGCGCCGGCAAGACCACCCTCCTGAGGCTCATCGCAGGCCTGGAGACGCCTGACTCGGGAAGAGTGGATATCGTGCGGGGAACCAGCCTCGGATACCTTCCTCAGGAGGGGGCGCGCCTACCCGAAGGCTCGCTTCTGGAAGCGATGCTGGAGCCCTTCCGTGAGGTCTACGCGCTGGAGCGAGAGCTGGAGCAGCTGCACCACGAGATGGCCACCGCCAACGGAGAGCGGCTGGAGACGCTCACCCGGCATTCGGGGGAAGTGCAGCACCGATTCGAGGCGGCGGGTGGCTTCGATCTGGAGATCCGGGCAAAAATCATCCTCGGTGGGCTGGGGTTCGCACCGGCGGATCACGCCCGGCCCCTGCGAGAATTCTCCGGCGGTTTCAGAATGCGGGCGGCGCTCGGCTCGCTGCTGCTCCGCCGTCCCGCCTATCTCTTGCTGGACGAGCCCACCAACCACCTGGACCTGGACGCGGTGGTCTGGCTGGAGGCCTTCCTGGGAGACGCCCCCTCTTCCCTCGTCATCGTCTCGCACGATCGGACCTTCCTGAATCGGCTCGCCACCTCCATTGCCGAAGTGGAAGGGGGCAAAGTCCGGGTCTGGGCAGGGAATTACGACTATTTCCGTAGGCAAAAGGAGGAGGCCCGGGAGACCGCCCGCAAGAAGGCCGCCCAAGAGGCGCACCGCGTCGAAGAGATCGAGCGCTTCATCGAGCGATTCCGCTACAAGGCTACCAAGGCTCGCCAGGTGCAGAGCCGGATCAAGATGCTGGAGAGGATGGAACGGACGGAGCTGATGGCGGAGGATTTCTCCTGGAATTTCAGCTTTCCGCCGGTCACGCGCTCGGCGCAACGGGTGGCGTGGCTTCAAGACCTCCGGAAGTCCTATGGGCCCCAGAGGGTTCTAAGGGGGGCGACCCTGGAGATCGACCGGGAAGACCGGGTGGCACTGGTGGGTCCCAACGGCTGCGGCAAAAGCACCCTGCTGCAGATTCTGGCGGGGCGCGTGAAGGCCGACGGGGGAACGGTGGAGCTGGGAGAAAAAGTCGTTCTTCACTACTTCGCTCAGCACGTGCTCGAGACGCTGACGCCGGGACGCACGGTGCTCGAGGAGATGCAGGCCTGGGCTCCGGCGCTGGGCACCCAGAAGCTGCGCTCGCTCCTCGGCATCTTCCAGTTTTCGGGGGAGGATGTCTTCAAACGGGTGGAGGTGCTGAGCGGCGGAGAGAAAAACCGGCTGGCGCTCGCGCGCCTCACTCTCGATCCGGGCAATTTTCTCCTACTGGACGAACCCACTAACCACCTCGACCTTCCCACCCGCGAGGCGCTGGAGGAGGCTCTGGCAGGTTACGGAGGGACGCTCCTGTTCGTCTCGCACGATCGCTACTTCATCAACAAAGTGGCCACCCGGGTGGTGGCCTTTGCGCAGGGGCTTCTCTCGAGCTATCGCGGCGGCTATGACGACTTTCTGGCTGCCGCCCGAGGCGCAGGAGAGCCGCGCCGGGCGGCCTCCGAATCGAAGGCGGCGCGAGAGGGCTCACGGGTCCCTCCAAAAAATGCGCCAGGGCCTATTCCTGCTCCGGCCGTTCCGAGCGGTCCCCTCCAGGCCAGGGCGCAGACGCCGCGAGGCACGAGTGGCCCCGGCCTCCACGCGAGCCGCGAGCAAAAGAGGATGCAAGCCGAAACGCGTAATCGCCGCAACCGGGGGCTGCGAATCTTTCGGGAGCGCATCGTGGCCATCGAAGCGAAGATCGTCCCTCACGAGAGTCGTCTCAAGGAGATCGAGGCGGCCCTGGCTGCGTCGGACACCTATAAGGAACCGGGTCTCGCCCGCGCGCTGGGGGAGGAGAAGAAGAGCCTGGAAATCGATTTGGCCCACCTCTATGACGAATGGGATGAAGCTACCTCCGACCTCCAGCGGGAAGAATCGGGGAGCGCATGAGAAGAATGGCGGAACTCGCACTGGCGGTCAGCTTCGTGGGTTTGGCCTATGCGGCAGAGGCGCTGGAAATCTCCCTCCAGCACGGCAGCACCCCGGAGCGGCGGACCCGCGACCAGCTCTTGGAGGTCCTGAAGCGGTACGACACGCAGCGTTGGACCTTCACGCGGAAGATCATCATCGACGAGGGAGCCATTCCCCACAGTCACCCGGTTCTGACGCTTCACACGCGTCATCTGGGGGAGGATCTCCTGCTGCTTTCCACTTACGTTCATGAGCAGATTCACTGGTACGAAGAGAGCAAGCCGAAACAGCGGGCGGCGGCCTTGGCGGAGCTGAAGAAGCTCTATCCTGAAGTCCCCGTCGGGTTCCCCGAAGGGGCGGGCGGCGAAGAGTCTTCCTACCTGCACCTGATCGTCTGCTACGACGAGTACCAGGCGATGAAATCGCTGGTGGGGGAGAGGCAGGCGACGGAAATCATGCGACGCTGGTCCGAAGACCACTACCGCTGGGTCTACCGCAAGGTCTTGGAGGACGAAGCTCGCCTGCGCGCCGTGGTCGAGGAAAACGAGCTCGGCCTCTGAGCCGGCCGGCTTCCCTGGCGTGATGGGGGAGGCCGGAGGACGTCGCGTCCGGGCCGGCCGCGATCCGGGGACAAGCTCAAGCTGCTCCGGGTAAAACCGGGTGGGCTCGAGGGTCGGGTTACACCGGAACGCAGGTCGGGCTACAATAGCCTGCACGCGCCTGTAGCTCAGTTGGACAGAGCAACGGCCTTCTAAGCCGTGGGCCGGGGGTTCAAATCCCTCCAGGCGCGCCACCGCGCCTGCGTTCTTGAATGTGGTGAGTGTAGCTCAATGGCAGAGCACCTGACTGTGGATCAGGGGGTTGAGGGTTCGAAACCCTCCACTCACCCCACCCCTCTTCTCGCACCCCCAATCGTTCTTGACGAGTCTTATCGGCGCGTATAGAATGCGCGCCTTCCCATCCCCATGAGGAAGCGACTTCCAGCGTGAATCGCAGCCTCGACCTGGGCCGTTAGCTCAGTTGGTAGAGCAGCTGACTCTTAATCAGCGGGTCGGAGGTTCGAGTCCTCCACGGCTCACCAGGCACCATGAACCGGGGGCAGGCAAATGCTTGCCCCCTTTTGCTTTTCGGCCCGCCACGGCGCGTAAATTGCGTGTGCTATACTGCCGGCGTCCCTTTTTCCAAGCGAAGCGTCGAGTGCAGGAGCACTGGGGGACGTGCTGATTTTGGATGGGAACACCGAGCGATCGATGAAGGAGCAGGCCGAGGGCGGATATCCTCGCGAGGTCTGCGGACTCCTTCTGGGGCGATTCGAAGACCGCCGGCAGGTTCGCCAGGTCTCCGAAGCGCACGCGGCGGGTAATTTGAATCAAGATCGATCGGGCGATCGCTACGACATGGATCCGACCGATTACCTCCGGATCGAGAACGCGGGGCGGGCGCGCGGGCTGGAGGTCGTGGGCGTCTACCATTCCCACCCGGATCACCCCTCTCGCCCGTCCGAAACCGATCGTCAGCGGGCCGAGGAGATCTGGCAGGCGGCGGAGAGCTGGTCCTACCTCATTCTGGAAGTCGCCTCAGGCCGCCTCGTTTCGCTGCGATCCTGGGTGCTGCGGGAGGGCGCTTTCAGGGAGGAAGAGGTCCGAATTCTCCCGATTTCGCACTGAAGAGGTTGCCTTGAGTGTGAAGGTGAGAATCCCGACCCCGCTGCGCCCTCTGGCCGGGGGAAGAGACCAGGTTCAGGTTGCGGGTGCCACCGTGAGAGCGGTCCTGGAGAATCTCGAGAAGGAATGCCCGGGGATCAGATCCCGGCTGTGCGACGAGCGAGGGGAGCTCCGACGATTCGTGAACCTCTTTCTGAATGATGAAGACGTACGACACCTGGGCGGACTGGACTTCCCCGTCCAAGAGGGGGATGTCCTTTCCATTGTGCCCGCCATTGCGGGAGGCGCCCAGCGCTGCGCGGCGGGACCGCCCTGCAGGTAAAAAGGAAGGTTACCATGCCACCGACAATCAAAGATCTGATGAGCCAGATTCGCTCCCATGTGAAGGAGGTCACTCCCGCGGAAGTCCGGGCCCGCCTGGATCGTGGCGAGCCCTTCACGCTGCTGGACGTGCGGGAGAAGGAAGAGGTGGATCAGGGCCACCTGCCGGGCGCCACCCACGTCCCCCGGGGGTTTCTGGAGCTGCGCATCGAGGGTCTGGTCCCGGACCGGAAGACCCCCATCGTGGCTTACTGTGCGGGTGGAAACCGATCGCTCCTGGCCGCGGAAGGACTCCAGCGGCTGGGGTACGAGAACGTCCTCTCCATGGCAGGCGGTTTTACCCAATGGCGCAACGAGGGGAATCCGGTGGTCGTGCCGCGGCGACTCTCCGAAGCCGACCGCCGGCGCTACAGCCGGCACCTGATGATCCCGGAGGTGGGGGAGGCGGGACAGATCAAGCTGCTCGGCGCCAAGGTGCTGCTGGTGGGAGCGGGAGGACTGGGCTGCCCCGCCGCTTACTACCTGGCTGCCGCCGGAGTGGGGACGCTGGGAGTGGTGGACTTCGACAAGGTGGACGAGAGCAACCTCCAGCGTCAGATCCTGCACACGGTGGATCGGGTGGGGACCCCCAAGACGGAATCGGCTCGCAAGACGCTGCTCGCACTCAACCCGGCCGTCAACGTGGTGCCCATCGAAGCTCGCCTTTCGAGCTCCAATGTGGAGTCGATCTTCAGGGACTATGACATCGTCCTGGACGGTAGCGACAATTTTCCCACGCGCTATTTGGTGAATGACGCCTGCGTCCTTCTGAAAAAGCCAAATGTGCATGGAAGTGTGTACCGCTTCGAGGGGCAGGTGACGGTGTTCCATCCCCCCGCGGGTCCCTGCTACCGGTGCCTCTACCCGGAGCCTCCCCCGGCGGAGCTGGCGCCCTCGTGCGCCGACGCAGGGGTGTTGGGCGTCCTGCCGGGAGTGGTGGGACTGCTCGAGGCGGTGGAGACGGTGAAGCTGATCCTCGGCGTCGGGGACTCGCTGGTGGGGCGGCTCCTGCACTACGACGCTCTCAAGGCCGAATTCAGGATGCTCAAGCTCCGCCGGGATCCGAAGTGCCGCTACTGCGGCGATGGAGTCACGTTCCCGGGATTCGTGGACTATGAGATGTTTTGCGCCAGTCCCGTTTCCGTCGCGCCCTGAGCATGCCCCAGATTGAACCGGTGCGGCGCTATCGTCCCTTCCTCGAGAAGTTTCCCGCCCTGGCCCTCATCGGCGGAACCCGCCTTTTCCGGGTTGCACTCCCCGAAGCGCCCGACGGTCGCTCGGAAATCCTCGCCAAATCGGAGTGGACCAATCCGGGTGGATCCATCAAGGACCGACCCGTCGCACGAATGCTCATGGAGGCGGTCCTCTCCGGAGATCTCTCGCCGGGAAGGACGATTTTGGACTCCTCCAGCGGAAACGCCGGAATCGCCTATGCCATGATCGGGGCCATGATGGGCTACCCGGTGACTCTGGTGGTGCCGGGAAATGCTTCGGTGGAGCGGAAGAAGCGGATCCGGGCCCATGGAGCGGAGCTGATGGAAACCGATCCGCAAGAGGGATACGACGCGGCGCTCCGGGAGGCGCACCGGCTGGCCGCCGCGGATCCGGAGCGGTTCTACATGCCCGATCAGTATGCCAACGAGCACAACTGGCGATCCCACTACGAAGGGACCGCAGCGGAAATTCTGGAGCAGACTGGGGGGAACTTGACGCACTTCGTGGCCGGGATCGGAACGGGAGGCACGCTCACCGGAGTCGGAAGAAGGCTGAAAGAGCGCGACCCGAGAATCCGGGTGATCTGTGTGGTACCGGAAGCCTTTCCGGGCATCGAAGGGCTCAAGCCCCTGGAACGCCCCGAGGACATCGTCCCGAAAATCTTGGATGAGAGTGTCATCGACGAGAGAATTCGAGTCAGTGTCGAGCAGGCCTGTGACAGCTGCCACTCTCTGGCCCGATGCGGGATCTTCGTCGGCCAATCTTCCGGCGCCTTCCATCGGGCGGCCCTGGAGATTTCCCTCCGCGACCCGGGATCCCGCGTCGTCACGGTGTTCTCCGACCTGGGGGAGCGCTATTTCAGCACGCGGCTTTGGGACCTGTGATGTATCCCGGGACGAGCCGTCCGATGCTCACCGGGGCGCAGGAGCCGGCGGCCGCGCCTTCGACGCTGCCCCAATCGCAACCCGCCACCCAGGAATCCCGCCCGCGCTCTCTGTTGCTTTATCTGGAGGACGGTCTGGGGGCCGCCGAGGTCCCGGCCTACGGGTACCCCCAGATGACCACCCCCAATCTTGTCCTCCTGATGGAAGAGGGAGTCACCTATCTCAGCGAATATTCGGTATCCCCTTGGACGATCCCCGCGACCGCCTCGCTCCTCACGTCCCTGTATCCGTCGGCGCACGGCGCGCAGAAGGCCGGCGATCGCCTTCCCGCATCGGCCCGGACGCTGGCGGAGGTGCTGAAGGAGAACGGCTATGAGACCGCCCTGTTCTCCTCCCATCCGCTGATCGGCTCTCTCAGCGGAATGGCTCAGGGATTTGACCGAGTGGAGGAAGTGCCGGGGCCTTTCTACCCGGCGCCTTCCCGGGGTCCCGCGGAGACCTCGGCGGCCCTTAACCGCCAGATCCTCGCCTGGCTGGACAAGCGCTCGTCCCGGAGCCCCACCTTCATCGTGGCGGTCTCCTCCGATCCGCTGGAGCCCTACGGTGTCCCCGATCCCGAAGGGAGCCGCTTCATCGAAGCGAAGGAACTGGCCTGGTACCGGGAGATTCGCGGCAAGCTCCTCGGCATGCGCCCGGGCCCCCTCTCCCTGGGCACGGCGGAGGATCTGAAGCAGCTCAAGGTCGACGCGAGCCGCTTCGCGCGAGCGGCGCGCCAGGTCTATGATGGCGCCATCTACCACAATGACTGGCAGATTCGCAGCCTCAAGAATGAGCTCGGCTCCCGTGGCCTCTGGAACAACACGCTGTTCGTGTTCACCTCGACCCACGGGGAGGAATTCCTCGAGCACGGCCTGTTCGGCCATGGTTCCTCACTCTACGACTCCACCCTGCGGGTCCCGGTGGTCCTCACCGGTCCCGGATTGATTCTCAGGGCGAACCAGATCCGCAAGATGATCGACAGCGTGGACCTGATGCCGACGCTCTTGGGGCTGCTCCAAATCCCCATTCCCGACGGCGTCCAGGGGATCCAACGCAGTGTCCTGGCCAACGAGACGGAGCCAGCCCGTTCGGGGCGGCCGGCTTTTGCCGAGGCGCAGCCGGCGGGCGATCTTCCCACCGGCGTGATGAGCATGGTCGCGGAGGAAGAAGTAAAGCTCGTGGTCTACGACAAGATTCCCGCAGGGAGCGGACGCCGGGAGGTGGAGCTGTTCCGATGGATCAGGGCGTCGGAGGATTGGGAGAAGAGAAACTGGGCGGCTTCCGCGCCGGAAATCCTGAGCGCCGAACGGGAAGTCCTGGACGATTGGAGGCAGGGGAAGGGGACGCTCCAACTGGCGCCCGATCCGGAGCCCGCCACGGCCCGAGGGCCGCGGCTCAAGGAGGTCCTGCACTCGCTGGGTTATCTCCAGGGGATCGAGCCGTTGAAGATTCCGGCGCGTCCGAAAAAGGAGGCGGCTCCCGGGACCGCTTCGCGTCCTCCCTCCTGATCCCTCTCGGGCTCCTTGCGCTACAATAAAGCCGCGTGCGCCCGTAGCTCAGCTGGATAGAGCGTCGGCCTTCGAAGCCGCAGGTCGCAGGTTCGAGCCCTGCCGGGCGTACCATTCCCGCAGGAGAAGGCGCTTGGTCTTCGATCCTCTCGTGGAAGCAATCCGCAAGGCCCTGAGGGCCATCGACGCCAATCCCCGCATCGTCCCCAATTACCTGAACCTCATCGAAGCCTACGAGAACTGCGCCTCCAAAGAAGCAGAGCCAGAGCTTCTGGATCAGGCAGCGTACGTCATCCGGGACGTAAAACAGCTCACCCTGACGGAGGACGAGAAGGAGCGCCTCGCGGATCTGGAATCCCGCGTGTCCGCGACCCTCGCCCGCATCCGGCCCCAGAGGACGCCATCCTGATTCCCCGGGGTGCGCCTTCGACGACTCGGAATGGACCCAGGCTTCACCGCTGGAGGGAGGAGGACCATGACTGAATCCGGACTCCCCGTTCCAGCCGCCGTTTCAGTGGTTCGAAGGGGCTGGATTCTGTTTTTCGGAATAGTCGAACTCCTCATCGGTGCATTTTTCAGCCTGATCGTGGTGCTGGTCATGGGAGTCGCACTCTTTGCGGAGCGCCTTCCGTCCCCTCAGTTTGCCGCCATGAACAAGGTGACGATGGGATTCTCGTCGCTGTTCTACGGGGCACTGGCGCTGCTTTTCTTCCTCGCGGGGGCGGGTACCATTGGCGGAAGGCGCTGGGCGCGGCTTCTGATGATTGTCGTTTCCTCGATCTGGATGGCGTTCGGAGTCCTGGCAGCCTCGATTGTCTTGATTCTGCTCCCGGCAATCCGCGGATCGATCGGCAAGAGCGGACCGGCGGTCTCCGCACAGACTATGGCAGCCGTCTGGATCCTCCTCGGCGGATTCGCTCTCTTTTCCTACGTGCTGCTGCCCGGGGTCTTGCTTTTCTTCTACACGCGGAAGAGTGTGAAAGCGGCGTTCGCGAAGTCGGGACAGGAGCCTCCAGGGGGCCGCAGAGTTCCGATCCCGGTCGTGGGACTGGCCGTCTGGCTCGGCATCGGCGCACTCTCGAGCCTGCTTTCCCTGCCCTACGGGTTCATCGCCGTCTTCGGTTTGATCGTGACGGGCTTCCCGGCCATCGGCCTGCATCTTGCGAACGCCGGGCTTCAGGGATATCTGGCCTGGAGACTCTGCCGGCGGGAGAATTGGATTTGGTGGGTGGTATTGATCGCTTACCTGCTGATGGGAGTGTCGGGCTGGGTAACTTTCCGGAGGATTCCCATGGCAGAAATGGTCGAGAGGATGCACCCCGGCCTGTTCCGGCGGCCAGAATTGCAGCCCATGCTGGACCTGATGCAGACGAAGTTGCCGCCGCTCATGCTGATCGTCAACCTGGCTTTTTTCGGCCTGGTGCTTTTTGTGAAGCGATATTTTCGATCCGGGACGGGAGTCGAGGAGCGCGTGGCTACCGGCTGACCTGGAGGACTCCCGTTCCTTCCACCAAGGTCAGTCGTTGATCGGCTTGGAGACCCGAGAAAAGTTCTCGGAGGCCCGACGGCCAGCGGACTTCCAGGTCCACGGGGCCGGAGGAGGGCCCGAGACCGAAGTGGACCAACCCTTCCGAGGCACTGAGATAAGAGGAACCGCTCCGCCGCTCCGCCACCAGACGCCGTCCGCCGGTGGTGAGCGTGACCCAGGCGCCGATCCCGTCGCGGTTGCTCTTGCGTCCCTCCAGGCGCAGTGAAAGAAAGTGGTGGCGCGAGGCGGTCTCGTTGTGGAGAAGGTGCGCCCGGCCGCCGTTGCGGGTGAGGGCGAGATCCAACCGGCCATCCCCGTCGAAATCCAGGACGGCGACACCCCGCCCCACGTCCTGTTCCCGGAAGAAGGGTCCCGATTGAAGGCCCCGCTCCACAAAGCGTCCCCCCCCCAGGTTTTCGAAGAAGAAATCGCGCTCCCGGTAGCTGATGGAGTCGCTGTAGGCCTCGATATCGTCCATCACGTGGCCATTGGTCACGTAAAGGTCGGGGTCCCCGTCGTTGTCGGCGTCGAAGAATTCGGTGCCCCACCCCACATAGAGAAGACTGGGTGCCCCCAGGCCCGCGGCGTTGGTCCCGTTGGTGAAGGTGCCGTTCCCATGGTTCAAATAAAGCTCGTTTACTTCGTTGCTCAAATGCGTCACGAACAAGTCCATCCGGCCGTCGCCATCCACGTCCGCCACACCCACTCCCATGCCTGCTTCGGGGCGCCCCTCTTCGCTGTACCCCGTCCCTGACAGGAGCGTCACTTCGGTAAACGTGCCGTCTCCATTGTTCCGGTAGAGGAAATTTCGGACGGAGTCATTGGCGACAAACAGGTCCNNNTCCAAACGGCCCCCAGCGACTTCCCTTCCAGGTTCCAAAGCCCGGCTTCGCGGGTCACGTCGGTGAAGGTGCCGTCCCCGTTGTTGCGGTAAAGCACGTTGGGGACGCTGTCGTAGGCGTCCGGGTGGCAGTACGAGATAAGGTTCCGGGCCGCGTCGCCGCATCGCTTGTGCTTGGCCAGAGTGAAGTCGAGGTAATTGGCGACGAAGAGGTCCAGGTCCCCGTCCCCGTCATAGTCGGCGAACGCGGCGGAAGTCCCCCAGAGAGGATTGTCCACGCCGGCATGACGGCTCACATCGGTGAAAGTGCCGTCGCCGTTGTTACGATAAAGGGTGTTGGGCCCGAAATTGGTGACGTACAAGTCTTCGTCGCCGTCGTTGTCCACGTCGGCCACGGCACACCCCATGCCGTAATGTCCCGGGTTTCCCACGCCGGCGCTCTGGGTCACCTCCGAGAAGGTCCCGTTTCCCAGGTTCCGATAGAGAGAGGCGTGGAGCAGGGGATCGGGATGTTGTCCGGGGAGGGGAGCGGACTGCACCAGGTACAGGTCGGGCCTGCCGTCCCGATCGTAATCCAGCACGCAGACGCCCGAGCCCATGGTCTCGATGAGGTATTTCATGCCCGCGGCCCCGGTGCGGTGCAGGAAATCCAGGCCCGAGGAGGCCGTGGCGTTGGTCCATCGCAGAACCACAGGGTCCGCCGGCGGAGATTGAGACTGAGGGGTGGAGCACCCCATCCAGACGGTGAGCAGGAGAGTCAGAGGAAGCCAGAGGCCGCGGTTCACGGCGTCTCCGCCGGCAGGGGACCGGACGAGACGGGGCGGGCGGCCGCCTGGCGGGCTTTCATCGCCTTGGCACCCTGTCCGCTTTGTTGGTACAGCGCGGCCAGGTCGGCTTGCGCCTCGGTGAGCGTCGGGTCCTTCGCCACGGCCCGCTCGAAGGCTGCGATGGCATCGTCCCTTCGGCCCAGGCGCAGATAGGCCACCCCCAGCTCCTGCTGGAAGAGTGAGAAATCGGTCAGCGAATCACGATAGGCCAGCAGCGCCTCTAGGGACTTGTCGTCCTTCCCCTCGTGAGCGAGGGAATCCGCTCGGGCCTGGGCCGCTCGGAAGAGGCGCTTCTGATCGAAATACTTCTCCTGGCTGCCGGAAGCCCGGGTGAACCGATCCAAAGCCTTGCGGGCCTCCTCGCCGCGGCCCAGGCGTGCATAGCAGTTGCCGAGATTGAAGAGCGCGGGAACGCTCTCAGGATTCAGCGTCACCGAGCGCTCCAGAGCGTGGGCCGCCTCGTCGAGCCTGCCCAGACGCATGAGCGCGATGCCAAGCTCGGTTGAGACCGCGGGGTCGCTGGGCGAAAGCTCGGCCGTGCGACGCAGGTGGGGTAGGGCCTCCGAGTCGCGCCCGAGCTTTCCCAGGACGACTCCGAGATTGAAACGGGCGGGATCTGGAGCGCTGCTTCATCCCATTGCCCGAGCCGCATGAGCGTGAGTCCCAAGGCGAGACGCACCGGCGTGGCGGAGGGGTGGCGCTCGAGGAACTCGTCGTAATGCCGGCGTGCGGATTCCATGTGTTGTCGGCGGTTGAGAGTGTCGCCCAGATCCAGCGCCAGGTCAGGATCGTCGGGGGCGCCGGCGTAGGCCTTGCGGAGGAGCTGTTCCGTGAGAGGAAGGTTGCCCCGCTGGTAGGCGGTCTCCGCTTCGGTCAGCGTGGACCGGACTTGCGGCGAACGGTCGTTGGCGGAGGTGAGCGGGGCCTGCGGCGGGCCGCCCGTGCAGGCCACGGCCAGCACCGGGATCGCCAGCATGGTCCAAGCAGGGAGAGGGAGCTTCCCCGACGCCTTCATCGAGGTGAGCCGGACACCTTCCAGGTCGAATCACCCTTGCGAATCCGGATTCTGCTGTCCACGGGCGGCAGGGGATAATCCGCCGAGGAGCCGTCGGGCCAACGGACCCTGAGAAGCTCGATCTGGCGATTCTTGCCTAAACCGAAGTGCAGGGTGGGCGGATCCGAAGATCCGAACCCTCGGCCGGATGTCACTTCCTTGTAGATCTTCAGCTGTCCTGCCTTGAGGGTAACGCCCGCGCCCACCGCGAGCCGGTTGGGCCCCTCCTGGGAAAGGTCGATGAAAAGGTAGTGATTTCCTTTGGGGGTCTCGTTCAGGAAGAAAGAGCTGTGATAGAGGTCGCCGTGGTAGAAGCCGCCCTTCTCGGCGAAGATCTCCAAATAACCGTCGCCGTTCCAGTCGATGAAGGTGACGCCGTGCCCCTTCCCCTGCATCCAGACCCCGGCCGATCGGGACCGATCCAAAAAAGTTCCTTTGCCGGTGTTTTGGTAGAGGACGTTGGGCTCCTGACGTCGAAGGTCCGGGTTCCCGGTCCCGAAGTAGAGATCCGCGTAGCCATCGTTGTCGAGGTCGGCGGAGTTGCCTGCCATGATCCCGATCGGATAGACGAAGCCGGCCTGTTCGCTGATGTCGGTGAAGTGCCCGTTCCCGTCGTTGCGGAACAGCTTGACCAGGTCGTCGTCCGGAACCGGCACGTAATCGGATCGGTACCCGGCGATGACATGGTCCCACAGGGCCAGGCTGGCGGTGACGATGTCGAGGTCTCCGTCGCTGTCCATGTCCTGGAACAGGGCGATGTAGCCGTTCTGGCGGCCGTTTCCCGCCACGCCCGCCTTCCGGGCCACTTCCTCGAACTTCCCATTCCCGAGGTTGTGGTAGAGTCGGTTGGGTCGCATCCTGCCGTGGACGAAGAGATCGGGCCAACCATCCTGGTCGTAGTCACCCACGGCCACACCGATGGTGCCGGCTCTCTGCTCCTCCTCCAGGCCGGCCTCCCGGGTCACGTTGGTGAATGTGCCGTTCCCGTTGTTCCGGTAGAGATGATTGATGTTGCGATCGAGAGTGACCCCGTTGCTCACGTAGATATCCAGCCAGCCATCCCGGTTGTAGTCGAACCAGGTGACGTGGAAGCCCGAGCCGGGCTCGTCGATTCCTGCCTGCTTGGTGACATCCTCGAACGTGCCATCGCCCCGGTTGTGGAGCAGGGAATCCTGCAACGGACCGGCCCACCCGTTGCGCGCAATATACAGATCCGGCCTGCCATCCCCATCGTAGTCGCCCCAGGCCGCACCGAACCCCGACTCCACCTTCCCGAACCCGGCTTCCAGCGTCACGTCCCGAAAACTCTTCCCATCGTTGTGGAAGAGGGAGCAGAAAGTGTCCATCCCACAGGCCACCAGATCGTAGCGACCGTCCCCGTCGTAGTCGGCCCAGCCTGCGGGACCGGCCCCCGCGAACTTGTCAATCCCCAGCTCCTTGGCGATATCGCGGAACTTCGGAGGCGGGGGTAGATCCTTCCCACGGGCTTCGGGCCGCAGCGGAAAGTGGTATTGCTTCGGCAGGTCCGGCGGGTAGCCTCCCAGGCCCAGCGAGCACTGGTAAATCCCCCACAGCGGCTTATCGGTGGGTTCCAGATCGTAGGTCTCCCGGTACACCGCGATGGCCTCCTTGAAGAGGCGCTGGCGGAACAGGCCCTGAGCCTTCATGCCCAGGGCCTGAATTTTCCGCTCGGAAGGGGCGCCCGGATAGCGCTTCAAGAACAGGTCCGCTTCCTTCACCAGCTCCGGCCATCCTCCGGATTTCATGTATACATTCGCCATGGTGAGGTGGGCGGCGGCCGCTTCCTCGCTGTCGGGGGAGACCTCGTCGATCACTTTCTCCAGGTGGGACCGGGCGGCGTCCATGGTCCAGGCCGAGTCCAAGGTGACCCTCTCGGAATGGCCTGGAACCTTGATCCGAACCTCCCCTACCGCCAGCCAGGTGGCGTAGCGCAGGCGAATGCCGGTGAGGGCGGGGTTGTCGTGGAGGATGCCCTCGTAAAGCTCGATGGTTCGGTCGGGATCATAGAGGTTGATGAAGCGCTCTTTGAGGATTTCCGCCAGCTCGAAGCGTGCCTGAATGTCCTTGGGATCCAGCTGCACCGCCTTTTTCAGAATCTCGGCGGCTTCCTCGGGGACCTTGTCCGCCCGCCGCGCCTGGGCCGCCAGGAGCTTGCCCAGCTGGGCGTAGGCGCGCGCGTCCTTCGGATCCACCGTGAGGCAACGGCGGAACTCGGCTACCGCTGCTTCTTCCTGCCCCTGCCGGGTCAGCTCCATGCCGCGCTGGTAATGTTCCTCGAGCTCTATGCGGACGCTCCCCAACGGAGTGATGGTGCTCGCCCCCTGCCCGCCGCACGCGAAGAACAGGGCAGCTCCCGGAACGAGCAGGAGGGCTGCGAAAAGCGGCGCAGGATGCCTCAACCGCTCCCTCCATTGACCATGCGCCCGTCCCGGAGATACACCCTTCGATCCGCCATCCCGGCCAGCTCCACGTTGTGGGTGGCCACCAGAACACAAAGCCGGTGCGCCGCCACCAGCTCCCGGAACAAGGCAAATATCCTGTGACCGTTCTCCGAGTCCAAATTCCCGGTGGGCTCGTCCGCGAGAAGCAGCGAGGGTCGATGGACCAGGGCCCGAGCGATGGCCACCCGCTGGCGCTCGCCCCCCGAGAGCTCCGCGGGATACCGAGTCCCCTTTTCCGCCAGGCCAACCTGGGCGAGCATGAGACGAGGGGCCTCGACGTCGGAGCCCGATTTCCCGGCGAACGACAGAGGAAGGCCGACGTTCTCCAGCGCCGTGATGGTCGGAATCAGGGCCGAGTCCTGGAAGACGAAGCCAATCTGCTTCCGTCGAACTTGCGTGAGTTCGCGCTCGCGGAGATCCTGGACCTCGAGGCCTTGAACCCGGATCACTCCACGGGTCGGGCGATCCAGACAACCCAGGAGACTGAGGAGCGTTGTCTTGCCGGAGCCCGACGAGCCTACCAGCGCCACCATCTCCCCCGGCTGGAGCACCAGGTCCACGCTCCGCAGGGCCTCCACCGTTTCGGCCGAAAGGGAATAGGACTTCCACAGGCCGCTGATTTCCGCCACGGGAGCGACGCTCAGAAGGACCTCCTCCTCATGCCACCTGTCGCAGGATGGGTGCCGGTCGCACCAGCGCCGCCCGGGCAGCCGGATAAAGGCCGGCGGCCATGGCGAGGAGGAGCGCCGCGAGGATGGAGCCCACCGCCGACACGGTGTCGATGACAATCAGCCGGCCCGGGGGAACAAACGGGACCACCTGGCGCAGCAAAGCCTCGAGCCCCCAGCCCCCCACGGCGGTCATCAAGGTTCCCAGCAGAGCTCCCAGCAGTCCCAGGCAGCCCGTCTCCAGCAGCGTGAGACCGAAAAGGTCGCTCGGCGAGGCGCCCACCGCCTTCATCAGTCCGAACTCCCGGAGTCGCTCCGCGACCGACATCGTCATGGCGTTGAGCACCCCGAGGGCCCCGATGAATGAGGCGACCAGCGCGCTGAGCATCAGCAGAATGCGGGACGTGGCCACAAATTCCACTACCGTGGAGCGGAACTGCGTCATGGTGATGGCTTGGACGGAGGGAAGGTTGAACATTTTCTCCAGAAAGGCCTGTACCCGATCCAGGGACTTGAGGCGCACGCCGACTCCCGTGAGCTTTCCCTGCCGATCAAAGAGCTCCTGGGCGAAGGGGAGAGGGAGAAAAATCATCCCATCGTCCTGGGTTCCCGATCGATCGAAGACGCCGTGGATGGCCACGGGGCGGTGGGTCGGCCCCACGGGAAGCCGGTCTCCGACGTTCAGCGCCAGCGTGGCGGCCGCGTTGTAGCCCAGAATGGCCTCCCCCGACCCAGAACCGGAAAACCACGAGCCCCGCTGCAAGGACATCCAAGGTTTAAGATTCCTGAACCGATCGTCCACTCCCATGAATACCATCAGATGGTTCGCATCGCCCGCCTCCATCCCCTGCATGAAGAGCTTGGTGGCTGGCTTCCAGCACGTCCGGGTCTTCGAGAATGGTGTCGAAGGTGGTTTCGTCGATGTACATGGGAACGTTGCCGCCGCGCATGACCAGCGAGGCTGCCTCGTACGGGCACCCCTTGGCGGTGACCAGGACCTGGTAACCCATGCGCTCGATGGTGGAATCCAGGGCGCGAACGTAGCCCGTATGCAGACTCACGGTTCCCAGGAGAAGGGTCGTGGACAGGGCCACACCAAGGATGGCCAGGGCGGTGCGCAGCGGACGGCGCCGCAGATCGGAGGTGGCGAGGCGAAAGTATCCTGGAATCGCCTGCAAGGGGTCATCCTTCTTTTGTGTTGCTGTGCCGTGAGCACCCGGACTGCCTCGCCGGGCAGGGGTGGGGGGTCCCCTGGAGCCATCCTAGCAGCGCCTGAGAGAGAGCGTCAAACCGCGGCAGGCCGGCCTATTCGTCGTGATCACCGCGCTGATCTTCCGGAATTCGGGGCAGGGGAGATTCCAGATCGGCGAGAGCATAAGCCATGAAGGCCATCGCCACGGCGTTGTCGGAGAGATCGCGCGGGTCGACCTTGTCCAGCGTGTCGGCGGCGGTGTGGTGCCAATCGAAATACCGGGTCATGTCCTGCTGAAGGCCCAGCAGGGGCACACCGGCGGCGCGCATGGGGCCGATGTCCGTCCCGCCGCCTCCCTTGACGATTCGCGTGGCCCCCAGGCTCTCCAGCGCCTGGACCAGCTTGGTCACCTGCTCGATCCCCCCGGCTCCCGAGGTCACTCCGAAACCCAGCGGCTGGCCGGCTCCGCTGTCGGATTCGATGGCCGCCACGTGCCTGGGCATCTCGGCCCGATGGGTTTCCGCATACGCCTTCCCTCCCCGGTTGCCGTTCTCCTCATTCATGAACAGCACGGCCCGGATGGTGCGCCGAGGCCGCAGGTTCAGCTTGTGGAGCAGCCGGAGCGCTTCCATGGAGATGGCCACGCCGGCGCCGTCGTCGATGGCTCCGGTCCC
>QHVQ01000201.1 GCA_003222305.1 Acidobacteriota bacterium
TCGGCGCGGCAGGAGTCTGGTCCGTGGCCCAGACCAGGTCCTTCTCTTTGATGGTACTGGCCTGCGCTCTGTATGGGCTGGGCGTGGCCGTCACCACCTCGGCCACCGCAGCCTACGTGACCGACCTCTGCCGCCAGCAGGACTACGGGGCGGCGCACGGCGTCTTCGGCACGATCTATGACGTGGGCCATTGGAGCGGGCAGACGCTGTCGGGAATTCTGGTAGCGGCGATCGGGTATCGGGGGGCGTTCGGGATCTACGCGGCCGGACTGTTGGCGGCGTCGGTGATGTTCGGGACGCTGGGACGGACTACGACCCCTTCAGCTTCTCCCCAAGCAGCTTCTGGATGACGGTGGGATTACCCTTTCCCTGCGTCGCCTTCATCACCTGCCCCATGAAGAAGCCGAGGGTGGCGCTCTTGCCGGCGCGGTACTGCGCCAGCGGCCCGGGGTTGGCGGCCATTACCTGATCGATGATGGCCAGAAGCTCCGGCTCGTCGCTGATCTGCGTGAGCCCCCGGGCCTTCACGATGTCCGGAGCGGCGTGCCGCGTAGCCCACATCTCCTCGAAGACTTCCTTGGCGAGGCTTCCGCTGATCGTGCCCGCCTCGATCAGTCCCATCAGCCCGGCAAGGCGGTCGGGCGACACGGGGCAGGCTGTGATCTCCGCCTTCTCTTCCTTGAGCTTGCGCAGGACCTCTCCCATCACCCAGTTGCTGGCTCCCTTCGGGTTTCCGGAAGCCTTCGCCGCGGCTTCGTAGTAATCGGCCAGCTCGCGGGTGGTGGTCAGGACGTCGGCGTCGTAGGCCGGAATCCCATACTGTGCCACCAGTCGGTCCCGGCGCTCCAGGGGCAGCTCGGGAAGGCCCGCGCGGATTTCCTCGATCCACTTCTGGTCGACGATCAACGGAAGCAGGTCGGGCTCCGGGAAGTAGCGGTAGTCGTGCGCTTCCTCCTTGCCCCGCATGAGGTCGGTGGTATCGGAGTCGGGGTCGTAGAGGCGGCTTTCCTGCACCACCTTGCCGCCGCCCTGCAGCACTTCCGCCTGCCGGTTGATTTCATACTCCAGCGCCTTCTGGATGAACCGGAAGGAGTTGAGGTTCTTCAGCTCCACCTTCGTGCCGAATTGCTTCTCCCCCGCCGGGCGCACCGAGACGTTGGCGTCGCAGCGCAGCGACCCCTCCTCCATGTTGCCGTCGCAGACTCCCAGGTAGAGCAGGATGCTCCGCAGCATGGTGAGGTAGGTGTGGGCCTCCGAAGGCGAGGCGATGTCCGGCTCGCTCACGATCTCGATCAGCGGGACGCCGGCGCGGTTCAGGTCGACCAGCGTGCGGTCGTCCGCGCCTTCCTGGTGGATCAATTTCCCCGCGTCCTCCTCCAGGTGGATGCGGGTCAGGCCGATGCGCTTGCGATCCTTCCGCGTCTCGATGGTGATCCCACCCCCCACGCACAGCGGCTGGTCGTACATGGAAATCTGGTACCCCTTGGGAAGATCGGGATAGAAATAGTTCTTCCGCGCGAACAGGCTCCGACCGCGGATCTCGCATCCTACCGCGAGGCCCACCTTGATCGCATACTCCACCGCCTTGCGGTTCAGCACCGGCAGCACCCCGGGCATTCCGAGGCAGACGGGGCAGGTATTGGTATTAGGGGGGTTGCCGAACCGGGTGGTGCAGCCGCAGAAGATTTTGCTCTGCGTCAGGAGCTGCGCGTGCACTTCCAGGCCGATGACCGGCTCGAACTCCATGGGCCCTTCCGCGATCCGCTAGGGAGGTGAGGTATTTCCGGGCCGCAGATTATAGCATGCGGCTCGCCGTCACCTTCTCACTCACGGGGAGCCCCAGGTCCCCCGCTTAACCCCTCGCCTCAGCTTGTTGCGCACCGCGGAGGGCGGGTGCTAGGATCCCTGGAAATCCGACCCATCCAGGAGACCGCTCATGAAGAGAATTCTCGCTGTCGCCGGTGTGATTCTCGTGTGGCTCGGCGGCGCAGCCCCCGCCCGCGCCGCCTTCGACGACCTCGAGAAGTCGTGGGAATCGTTCTATGCCACGGGCCTCGACCCCTCTAAGGCCATGTCGGTGGATAACCTGACGCTGCAGAAGGACGCCATGATGTTCGTGCTCAAGAAGGGGATCCTGGTCCCGATGCAGCCGATTGAGGGGGAGGTGACCGGAGCGATGTTCGTGGGCGAGGGAACGGCCACCCTGGTCCCGCCGACCCCCATGGATGCCTGGTATCTGAAGAAGTACTATGGTGCGGACAAGTTCAGCGAGAACTTCACGTCCCTCTTCATGCGCTTCTCCGACGGAACGGACAAGACTTTCCCGACAGCTCCTCCCGGCTCTTCCAGTACGGCAGTGACCCAGAACCTGGAAGAGATCAAGAAGACCTTCGCCGACCGCCAGGGAGCCGCCGACGGTTGGCTCGGGGGCTTTGATATG
>QHVQ01000202.1 GCA_003222305.1 Acidobacteriota bacterium
AAGCTGGTCCTGGCCGGAATGACCACCGACGACTTCGCCGAGTTTGTGATCGTGGAGGCGGCCGACCTCCCGCAAGCGGAACGGATGATCACGAGCGACCCGGCGGTGAGCGGCAATGTCTACCAAGCCGAGCTTCATCCGTTTCAGCTGGCCTTGAAGAGCCCCGCGCGCTGATGGTTCCAGAGCGGCGTGCTATACTGCCGCGCTCCTGACCGGGAAGCCTTATCCCATGCTGAAGAGACTCGGCCACCCTCCCGAAGCCAAAGCCGGCCCCGCCCGTAGCGACGGGGTGATCCTGGAGGAAACCCTCATCGGCCCGGACCTGATCCTGAGCGGGGAGCTGGTCTCGGAGGAGAACATTCGAGTCAGAGGAAGTGTGGAGGGCAACATCTCCACTTCCGGCTCGCTCTTCGTGGAACCCTCGGGCCATGTCAAAGGAGACATCACCGCGGAGAACGTGGTGGTGGAAGGGAGCGTGGAAGGGACGGTCATTGCCGCCCAGAAGTTCGAGCTCCGTCCGGCAGGGAGGATACAGGGAGACATCCGGGCCTCGGTGGTCTCCATCGCCGAGGATTCATTTCTGCGGGGCCGGGTGCTGGCCACGGAGCGGGTCTCCACCCACATGACCGCGGTGAAGCGTCGTCTCGAGCGCCGGTGAAGCGCTTTTGAATCGGCGTGTGGTGCTGGTCCTGACCTTGATGCTGGCGCTCGTGGGGGGGCTGGTGTTCTTCACGGTCACCCACCAGAGACCGAAAGTCCCCGCCGATGCGGACCACTTGAAATCCGACGATCCTCAGGCCTGCCTGAGCTGCCACGGCCGGGGAAAACCCCACGCCCGGACCAAAAACCATCCCCTGAACGACCATTGCTGGGAATGCCACGAGCGGGCGCGCTGACCATTGGTCGAGGGCCGAGGTCTCTAGAGGGATACGACGGTGGGTGGCGTCATAGGAGCCGCCCCTCCGAGGCCTCGCTTGATGAAGCGGGCGGCCAGGGCCACGGCGGCCGATGGAGCGTTGGCGGTGAGTCCCTTTCGCAGGTTTTTGTACTGCTGCCTTCCGGCGACCAGATCGGAGACGATGGCCTGGACGGCTCGGCTGGCCGAGGACAGCACGGTGAAGGCCTCGATGAAGTGGCGGGAGAAGAAGAGATCCTTGTGTCTTCCGGCCCACTCCAGCTCTCCCCGAAACGACGCCTCCCATCGTTGCGGATACCCCTCGGGGTTGCTGTCGCTCAGGGCCTCGGCCAGGAACTGCGCGGAGGCAAGGGCATAGTGAATCCCCTCGCGCGTGAGAGGATCCACCAGCCCCGCGGCGTCTCCCACGAGAGCCCAGCCGTCTCCGAGGCAGGCATCCTTCCCCGCGAGCGATCGCGGCAGGGATGGGATGCGCGCTCCATAGCGTTTCAACTGCCTCAGAATGTTCGCGCCATAGAAATCCACGAGGAATCTCTCCAGCTCCGGCAGCAGCTGCTCCGACCGTCCCGGCCCGGTGGGGCCACAGATCCCCACCGCCAGATGATCGAGGCGCGGAAAAACCCAGAGATAGCCGTCGAGCGCGTCGAAGAATTTCACGACAATTTCGTCCGAGGTATATCCCTCGACAAAGTAGCCGAGGCCGACGCACTGCAGGAGCGGAGGAAGATGCTTTGCAACCCTTCCGCGGACCACGCCGCTGGCCCCGTCGGCGCCCACCAGAAAGTCGACCCGCTCCGTGTGCCCGGAGGTGTCGGTCACTCTCCAGAAACGCCCCTCCCTCTGAACGGAGGTGACTCTCGCCGGGCGCACCTGCACGCCCGAGGCTTCGGCGCGCTCCAGCAGAAAGCCGTTCAGGTCGCGTTCGCCTCGCGGTTCCGGGGGGAATAAAGGCGCGCCCGCAGCGCGGATCGTTGGGGGAGATCCGGATTGGCCAGGAACGGGCAGAAATCCACGCTCCGCTCCGGCACGCCTCCCCCGCAGGGCTTCTCCCACCCCCGGCGGCACTCGTAAAGAATTACGCGGGCGCCCCGGTCGCTTAACAGCTCCGCCGACCGCGAACCGCCCGGTCCGCCTCCCACCACTGCAACCTTCACCGATCTCCTCCCGATGAGCGGCCCCTAATTTAGTCCATGGAAAAGTGGGCCCGCAATCGAATTCGGAGGAGGACTGGCCCGATGCGGTCTTCTGAAGCGCCCCGCGCCCGACCAGGCTCCGCACCGGGGCCGCGGGGCAGGCACCGGATCGATGCAGCGAGCGGGAGGAGCGAGTTGAATGGCTCCATTCCCGTGGCTATAGTCTCCGGCTACATCGCCTGGGAGGTCCGTGAGCTACTACCTGGGGAAATTTCTCGAGCTGAACGGCATCCTCCTGCTCGGCTTCGGACTCTTCTGGGGCCTGCTTCGGGACGATGTGCGCGGGGAAATCGGCATGCTAGGAGCGGGTGTGGTGATCTTCCTGGTGGGGTACCTGCTCGAAAGAAGAGTCTCCCGCCGCGGTTAGCGCGAGGGGTTCACTCGCGGCCGGGGCCAGGAGACCCCTTCTTGCATTTGTCCGTCATGTCTCGAATGGCCGAATCGAGGACGGCTGCTCGAGCCGGCTCCTTTTCCATCTCTCTGGCCTGCTTGAGGAGCCGAACTACCTCGCAGTACCGCAGCATACCTCTGTAGGCCGCGGCCAGAGACGTCAACACGGAAGGATCGTCCGGCTTCAGTTGTTGAAGACTCTGATAAGTCTGAGCGGCGCTTTCAAGGTCGCCTTCCCTCATATAGGCTGCACCGAGCTTGGTGAGGGCCTCCGTCGAAAACGGATCCATGTTGGCCGCCTTGGAGAAGGCCATGACCGAGTTCACGATCTGGCCGCGCGACTGGAGCACCTCGCCTGTCTTGAGATACGCCTGCACCGAGCTGGGATTCCCCTCGAGCGCCGCACCGTAGGCCTGCGCCGCCCCGACATTGTCGCCCGTGAGCTTCCGGAGGTCACCCAGGAGCAGATTGATGCGCTCCTCCCTCGGCCAAAACTTGCGAGCCTTCTCACAAGCGGCGATGGCGTCGGTCAGGTTGCCCCGCTCCTTGAGCGTGGCGGCCAGGGTCAGCCAGGAAGGGGCGTCGGAGGGATTCAGCCTGAGAGCGGCTCGAATCTCCCTCTCGGCCACATCCGGTTGGCCCGCTTCCAGGGCGCACGCGGCGGCAAGGGAGCGCGCCGGAAGGGAAGCGGGATCCAGCTGGGACGCGTTGAGCAGGGCGGGCAGGCCTCGGGCGTAATCCCTCCGGCTGCAAGCGACCTGACCGATCTTCAACTCGGCGCTGGCGCGGAGGGCCCGCTGCTCTCCCCAGACGACCAGAGAAACCAACCCGAGGAAGGTGACGGCTGCCAGTCGGCCGAAGAGCGTGCGTCGACCCGGGTCCATTTCCCACTCCACGAATCCGGCAAGGGAAGAAGTGTCGCCCGCGGCGGGTCGGCGGCGGGCGAAAACCAGCGCGGCTAAGAGTGTTCCCGTCCAGAGTATCGGCTGCTCCCGAAGGGGTGTGGAGAGAAGGCTCGCGGCGGCCATCCCTGCCAGGCAGGCGACCGAGGTGCCGGCCGGGAACCTGCTTCCTTCTTCGGCCCTCCTCCAGCCGGTCCGAAACAGCCCGAAGGCCGTCCAGAGGAGCAAAAAGGCTCCCGCGGCCCCCAGCTCCGCAGTGATTTGCAGGATTTCGTTGCCGCACTGCAGTGGGAGTCGGGTGGCGCCGAAGCCGGTTCTCGGTCTGGCGGCTCCCGCCTCCGAGGCGAAGACATAGCGCCAGTTTCCGGCGCCTGCCCCCAAGGGGTGAGCGAAAATCATGCTCCGAGTGACCCGCCAGGCGTCCTCCCTCAGCACCCACCCTTGTAGCTCGCTGGTCTTGAACGACGGAGGATTCGAAAAGAGGACGATCCCTGCTCCATAGACACCCCAAAGCACGATGAGAAGGGCCAGGGCTCCCGATGCGAAGAGGTGCAGCCTTCGCGATGAGCCCGAGGAGGCCGAGTCCTGCTCGCGGGAAGAGGAGATGCGCACAGCGAGCGCCACCAGGCAGAGCGCGCCAGCCATCAAAGCCAACCATGCGGCCCGCGTCCGGGACAACACCACAAAGCCTGCGGCGACTCCGGAGCCCGCGGTCCAGATCCATGCCCAGTTTCCCCGGCTGGAGAGCATGAGGTCCCAGAGCAGGGGCAGAAGGACAGCCACGAATACCGCCGCGGTGGTTACGTCTCCCACGAGAGCGCCGCCCTGAGTGGAGGGGAGCCAGGGG
>QHVQ01000204.1 GCA_003222305.1 Acidobacteriota bacterium
AGAACCAAAGTGAGGTTCCATGTCGACCGGTACTTCAAGGGAGAGGGGCCGGCGGACATCACCCTCGGTTTCGCTTATGGGCTAGGCTACACGGCGGATCACAAGGCCATGAGCAACAGGTTTCAGGTTCCGAGCGTCGTATTCTCTGAGGAGGATGTTGGCAAGCGCTACATTCTCTTCCTCAACCTGGGCCGCATCCTTCTTCCCAGCGGCGAGGAACTCTACCCCCGTGGAAAGGACGACTTCGACGTATCCAACCGTTATTGGTTGACGGTGGACAAAGCACTGCCAGACCACGATGCGCCTTCCGGTGCTAGGTCCTATTCGTACAACGAGGTAGTAAGCGAAATTCTCCGCGTAGCAGGTCCACAGACCAAACTCTCCCAGCCCAAGCCATGAAATCTGTGACACGCTACCTCGTACTATGGTTCATCGCCTTGCCATTGTCATCGTTCCTGGGGTGGATTGGAGTTATGTCCCGAGAGGGGATCCCCCGCTGAAGTGGCAGGGCGTTACGGGAGCTTACTTCACGCTCAGCAACCGGGTCCCGGTAGACCCATAGGATTTTCAGGCGGCAATTCGGAGTGCGGCGAACACGTGGAACGGGGGCGGTCTCACCGATAGTCAGTACGGCAGTGTTGACGGAACCAATGTGTTCGACTTCCTTGGGTTTCCGGATTCCCCTGACACCCCGGGTGTTACCATCCCTACTCCATATTCTAATGATTCATCCAGCCTGCAAGATGTTGACTCATCCCTGAACTTTGAGGCTCCCTTGTCCGCATCGGCTGATGCGTTCTCGTACGATGTGCAGAGTGTCGCCGTCCACGAATTTGGCCACTGGTTGTTTCTTGACAATACCGGAAGCCCAGGCCCCGTCATGTACGAGTTTCTCTCAAAAGGCGAGATTCGCCGGGCCCTGGATCTGGATGACGTCGACGGGATCCGATTTCTCTATCCCCAAGGGGGAGGAGGCGCTCCTCCGCCGCCGGCCGGTGGTCATTGCGCGGCCTGCCACAGGGTTCTTGCGTGCAAGATTTGTGAGCCTTGCGTGCAGACGGCGCCGATGGCCCTCGCCCTTACCAAGAGAGAAATTGAGTCCTTAGGTGGTGGCGTTCAAACGATGATGTTGCAGCGACCCAAACCGCGGGCACTCCTTTTTGCCATTATTGGCCATCTTCCCGAACTCGAGCACATCGCCCTCAACTACGAGGAAGAGATGGCACAGGCGTGGGACCCTATCACCGACGACTGGCTCCCGGGCTTGTATTGGCTCAGTGGCGATTTGGTTCAAGGCCGGAACTTGATACTGACACCGGAAAGAGCCGACACCATGGTACGTGCCCTCGAGGTTATCGAACGTTACTCATCCTGGTCCTTGAAGCGCGACCTCAAAACCACGAAGGTATTCATTCGCACACACACCGGCAAGAACCTTGAGGAGATGCGTCCAAGTTCCCTTCGGGCCACGGAAGTCCTGGAACTAGCTCAGCATTGGGTGACACCTCCTGGCGTCGCGAACCCACGGATTGCGCAACCGATCGAATCATTGCCCAAGCGAAGCAGCGTTGTCATGAAGGTTCAAACTAACCTTCTGTCCCGCCCCTCGCGCTTGCTCGCGAGGGGGCGGTGGACGTATATTAGCCAGCGTGAAAATCCTTCAGAACGCGGTGGCTATCCTGACGCTGGTTTCCTTGCTGGGAGCCGGCGAAGTCGCTCCTCTCTGCGCCTCGTGCGGTCCCGCAGGGATGGCCTGCTGCCAGCGGGAGCCGTCGGCTACCGTGACCATCGGGGCGGCCCCCTGCTGCCCGTCCCACGGGAGCGTCTCCACCCAAGAGCAGCCTGCCCGAATGGCTTCGACCAACTCCGGCCCGCTGCGAGAAGCATCGTCCTTCGCCGTGGCCGCGCGGGTCCCGGGTCGACAGGCGATGGAAGACTCCCCGAAGGATCCCTCCGCCTCCCCTCCACCGCGGCCCGGCTCCCCTCCACTCCTCTTCATTCTGAACGCCTCTCTCTTGCGCTGAGACCTCCCCCAGGCCGGTAGTTTCCCTTTCCAGATTTCCTTGAATGAATGGGTGCCCGGCGGCTGGTCCCAGCGTCCGTCCCCGGGCGAGAGGTGTCAACGTGAAGCAGATCGTGCTGGCCCTGCCGGCGCTTCTCTGGGCCTCCTCCGGCATGGCCGTGGAGCCATCCTCTGCCCCCGCGGCGGACCCCGCGGCGCTGCTGCAGGAGGCCCAACAGAACAACCCCGCCATCCGTGCCGCGCGGGCGCGTGTCGAATCGGCCCGCCATGCCCCCTCCCAGGCGGAGGCCCCGCCTGATCCGGAGGTGAGCGTCGCCTACACCAACGACGGCCTCTCCCGATTCACCTTCCTTCGGCAAGCGCCGGCAGGCCGGGGAAGTTGCGGCGCGCTCTTTCGAGGCGTCGGAGAAAGAGCTGGAGCGAGTGCGGCTCGAGGTGCTCTCGGCCGTCAAAATCGTCTACGCCGAACTGGTCCGGCTGGACCGGACGGCGGCCATCCTGGAAGAGACCCGCGGGGTGCTGGAGTCCATGGAGGCGATTGCCCGGAGCCGTTACGAGGTGGGACAGGGGATCCAGGAGAGTGTCCTCAAGGCGCAGACCGAAATCCTCAAGTTCGAAGCCGAATCGACCCGAGTGGCGCAGGAGCGCCTGGAGGTCGAGGCCCGGCTCGACGCGGCGGTGGGGCGGGCCGCTGGAACGCCCGTCGGTCCCGCGACGGTCGCGCTCACCGGGGAACTCCCCGAGGACACCGACTCGCTCGTGCAATCCGCCGTGGCCGGCTCACCCCGAATTGGCGCGCTCGAAGCGGAGATCCGTCGCAGCCAGGCGAGTGCGGGGCTGGCGCGACTCGAGCAGAAGCCCGATTTCATCTGGTCCGCCAGCTACCAGTACCGCGGCGATCTGGACCCGATGGTCATGGGCCTGTTCGGAGTGCGGCTCCCCGTCCACAAGGCGCGCAAGCAGGCCCAGGCCGTGGCCCAGGCCGAGTCGGAGTTGATCGCCGCCCAGCAGGATCTGACCGATCGCCAGATCCGGACTACATCTGCCGTGCGCGAGCTGGCGGCGCGGGCGCACCGCTCCGAGCGGCTGTTGGTTCTCTACGAGCAGGGGATCATTCCCCAGGCGGCGAACACGTTGGAATCTGCACGCGCTTCTTACAGCGTGGGACGGATCGGCTTCCTGGATCTGTTCAACGACCTGAAAGCGCTCTTGGACGCCCGCAAGGACCAGGCTTCCCTGGAAACGGAACGGATCCAGGCTCTGGCGGCGCTGGAGCCGCTGGTCGCGCGGGAACTGGTCCAAGTGCCCCAAGGTGGCGACGCCGCGGGAGGTGGCCATGCCGGCCTCCGCTGACCGCCTGTCCAGGATCTCGATCGCCATTGCCTTCATGGGCGCGCTGGTCTTCGCCGGCGTCCGCTGTTCGGGAAAGCCCGAGAAGGTCGGCGGGAGCGCCCCGTCAACCCAGAGGAGCACGAAAGCCCTCTACCACTGTCCCATGCACCCGGCCATGCAATCCGACAAACCGGGCGACTGCCCCATCTGCGGGATGCGAATGATTTCGGTGGAGGGGCCCCAGGCTGAGAAACCGCCCACACAAACGAAACCTTCGCAGACCCAGCCGGGCGTACCCCGAAAGAGGCTCATGTATCGATCCACCATGAACCCCGGCGAAATCTCCGACCGCCCCGGCAAGGACTCCATGGGGATGG
>QHVQ01000203.1 GCA_003222305.1 Acidobacteriota bacterium
CAACATCCTTGGTGATGGCGAGGATCTGCTCGTCGGTCAAGCCAATCCGGGATTGGTTGGCGAGGACGAAATCGGGTGGAAAGAGCGAGGACTCCCCCAGGGGCCCGCCCCACATCCAAGCCGGGCCGCCATGGACGTGGTGGGAACCTTCGGGGCCGCCGGACCCGCCCGCGGCGTTGACCGCGGTGGCGGCCACGAGAACCAGTACCATTGCGAACAGTCGTTTCATCGAATCCTCCTTAGGGTTTGAGATCATCGCAAATGGGGAGACGAGGCCCCGGCCGAAGGCTCAAGGGGGTCCCGCGATCCCGGCGCTGAGGCGGGGACGGTTCCGGATATCGAGAGATCGGTCGTTGTGAGCAGCGAATCGGTCGGCGCCGACCAGTTCTGCAGCTCACGGGCCTGGGCGATCGCCTCTTCGATTGCGGCGGCGGCCACGACCGCGGTAACGCCCGCCGCAGCAAGAAAAGTGCGCCGCCGCAAAAGGCCGGCCGGGCGCCGCGCGTCTAGACGAAGCCGCGCAGCGCGCCAGGAGGTTTCAAAGGAGCCGGCCAGGGCTGTGTCGGAGAGGCGAAGGGCCTTAAAGCGCGCGCGCAAGTCCTGTTCTGGGTCGCTCCAGTCGTCATTCATTGGGATGCCTCCGGGAGAGATGTGCGCGCAGGCGCCCCTTTCCGCGAGCGTAGTGGACCCGGACCGCCCCGATACTGATGCTCAGGACGGCGGCCGCGTCTGCCAGGGTCAGCCCCTCATAGAAGACGAGATGCAGCACTTCCCGCTGGCGTCGCGAGAGGTGAGCCAGGGCTCCCAGGAGCCGCGCCTCCTCGTGGGCCCACGCCGTCTCGGTTTCGGGGCCGGCGGCAGGCGGCGGATCGGGACGCTGGCGCGCGAAACGCGCGAGCCGGGAGAAAGTCAGCCATGCCCTCCGGCGCTCGTAGGCGGCAGTATGCCGGATGACCCCGAACAGCCAGGTCTTGAAGGACGACCGCCCGGCGTACCGGGCCTCGCCCACGAGGATTTTCAGGTAGGCCATCTGGGAAACCTCTGCGGCAAACGTGCGATCTCGATTGCAGCAGGCCAGCGCCCATCCGAACGCAGCGGGGTGGAGATCCGCGAGCATCCCTGCCATCGTGTCAGGATCCAACGGTCCGGCTTTTGTCTCCAGCGCCTTCGCAGAGTTAGTGACCTTCGGGGGGCTTTCATATGACAGCGGATTCCCGCTCGAGGTGGTGACGGCCGGGAACTCATCGGGGAAGCAGGCGGGCATGTTCCCTCTCCAAGCCGGCGGGCGGCGCTTTCCCCCGTTTAGGGCGCGGGGACGTAAGTCCTCCGGAGCGTGAGCGTTCGGTCCTCTCGAGTGAGCCGTAGGGTGGTCGTGACATGGAGCTGCCTTTCTCCGTCGGCCCCCTGCCCGAGAGTATAGTTCTGGGTCAGCGTTCCACGGGGGCCAAGATCCGATTCGGCGTGAATTGTGACGCCGTCCCAGCGAGCCCGAGTCTCCGCCCCCGCTCCGAGACTCTCGTCCGCGTGCGACCGATCGTCGGCTTTCCAGCGGGCGAGGCGTCCTCCAAGCTCGACGATTTCGAACTGTTCTCCTGTCTGCGTAACAACGAGGATCGGCGGAGCGTTCCGCAGGAGCCGGAAGGCCGTGGCCACCGGTCCCTGCTCGCTGCTCCCGGAGGGCCCGGCACCCGATCGATGGCCCCGATGCTCATGGGATCCGCCGCCCATAGCCCCGAAACCTCCCGGGCCGCCGCGCCCACCATGGCTTCCAGACCGGCCATGAGAGCTGCCGCCCTCTCCCTCGCCCATCTCACCCGACCCCTGATCGCTCGTCGAATCTCCCGGCGGAAAGAGCGAGGCCGGGTCGTCGCTGCGCCGCGGGTCGTAACTCCATTTCCCGGTGAAGAGGCAGGGTGAATCCGGCGTCGCGGCCGGAGGCGCGGTCTGGGCAGCGGAGCCGATCGCCGGAGACGGCGGGATTGCGGGGGCACGAGCGGCGTCCTCCGCCCCCTGGAAGGAGGGGATCCCCAGGCCCAGAACTCCCACGAGAAGAAGGCGAAAAGCGGGTTGTTTCAGAACGGCTCCTCTCTCAAGATCTTTTCGGATTGGCGCCCCCGAATGCCCGGACCTTCCATCCGATATCTATTTGTGGCGCCAGCTCGCTTTTCATATGACAGCCGCGAGGAGCGAGATCCGTCAAGCGTGTGTTGGACCAGCGAAATCGAGTCGGCCATTCGGGTTGGTTCCGGCGGGCCCTCCGCCGCCATCCCCGTGGCTGTGCAAGGCAGCGGGGCGGGGCCATCCTGGCCATTGGTAATCTCCCACAAGAAGTCCGCATTGAGGAGTTGGGAGACAGCATACCCGTATAATAGAGTTGTCCCGGAAGGAATCCGACCTGCAATGATCGGTGGACCGGCAGACTCTATACTTGGCGTCAAGTCATCTCCAGGAGGACCAGCCCGTGGCGAAGCAGAAGAAGGCCAAGACGACGGCAAGGAAACAAGAGTTGGGAGGGAAAATGGTTTTCGGCGAGAAGGACGCGATGGGTAGTTTGAGCCGCAGAACGCCGGTGCCGCTCCGCGGGAATGATGAGCACGAGAAGGAGGAAGAAGAAGAGGAGGAAGAAGAGGATGAGGATGAGGATGAGGAAGAAGAGGATGAAGAGGAGAAGGAAGACGGCTGGTCCGACTGAAACAAGCGGACTAGCCCATCTCTCGCGAGGGGGAAACGGGAGCCGACAATTTCCGCGCGGCGCGCTTGAGCGTGACTTGGGGTGCCGGCGTGCGGCAAGTCATCCCGAACTGCCACGGCTCTGAAGGGGTGGAAGGCAGG
>QHVQ01000006.1 GCA_003222305.1 Acidobacteriota bacterium
TCCAGCCCCCCAGCAGCTCGTAGCCGAAGACCCGGTCGTTGCCGCTGCTCACCGCTTCCCGATCGAAGGGGGCGGCGCACAGGAGGGGGTCCGGGTTGGCGGGGTCGTCGCAGAGCAGCCGGCGAAACTTCTGGACTCCGCCCGTCAGGTCCACGGAATAGTAGAGCCGCCGGTGGAGCAGGCTGTCTCCCAAGCTGGCTGTCAGGAGATTGGACAGAAAGCGGGTCGGCGCGAAGTAGCCGCTGTCGAGCTGCTGGAGCTCATCGTCCTGGTAGGCGACCCACCGGGCGGCGTAGGTGAGGCTCAGGCGAGGGCGCCGCAGGGGCACCCGGACCGCCATCGACACGTTGGCCACGTTGCGCTGGTTGTCGTCGGAGAGCCAGGCGTGCTGGCCGCTCGCGCGCAGCCGCCAGCGATCGGCGAAGCGGAAGTCCACCCGGCCGCTCACCGCCGTGAGGCGGAGGTGGTTCTGGATGAGACGGGCGGTGTCGAAGAGCGCCTCCCGGGACGCGCCGAATCCGAATCCGAACTTCGGGGCGATGTAGAGGTCGAACGAGCCGCTGCCCACCGGCTGGACCAGCTCGTCTCCGTCAAATCCGGATTGTCGCGCGGCGCCCACGCTGGTGTTGACGAACAGAATGTCGGAAAAGCGCGTCGCGTAGCTCGCTTCCAACAGGTCGCCGTCGTCGTCGGCCTCCTCGGGGAGGCTCGCGGGATCCACTCCCGGGCATTGGGACGCCGTCACGCAGCGGAATTTGGCGTCGAAGTGGGAGTAGGAGGCGTCCAGGGTGGTCTGCGGATCGGCGTGGAGGCCGCCGGTCAGCCTGGAGAGGATGACATCGTTGGAGTCGGTGTCCAGGGTGCGGCTCCAGGCGGGGGTGACGGTGGGGCGCAGCGCGTCATGGATCTCCTGATAAACCTTCTTCGCCTCCTTGCTGTCCGGGAACCGGGCGAGGGCCTGCTCCGACTCGTGCACCGCCATCCGATCTTTCCCCTCCCAGTGATGGACCCGCGTGAGTCCCAGCGCCGCGCGCTCGTTGTGGGAGTCCGCTTTGAGCACCTGCCGGTACCAGCGCTCGGCCTCGGGGAGGTCCCCCTCCCAGGCCGCCACGTCTCCCATCCCCACCGCCGCCTCGAGGGGGTGGTCGCGGGCGTCGATGAGCGGCCGGTAGATCGCCCGGGCTTGCTCGAACTTGTTCTGCCAGGCGAGCACCTCCGCCAGCGCGAGCTTCGGCGTGGCGTCGTCGGGGTGTGCCTGGATCAGCTCCCGGTAACCGGATTCGGCCGCGGCGTAATGCCCGGCCCAGGAATTGATCTTGGCCAGCTCGCGTCGCGCCTCGTCGTCTTTGGGATCCACCTCCAGCAGCTTCCGGGTGGTGGCGATCGACTCCTCCAGACGGTTTTCCCACGAGTAGAGCAGGGCGAGGCGCTTGAGGCTGAGGGTGTCCCGGGGAGATTCGGCGACGATTCTCTCGTACAGCTCGATCGCCTCCGGGTAGCGGTCATTGCGGAAGGCCTCCTCGGCCTTCGCCCTCAGGTCTTCACCACCGAGGGCGGGGGCGACGGCCAGCGTCGCCAGGAGGATTCCCAGGAGCAGCGGTCTACTTCGCCGGCTCATAGGTCGGAATCGCTTGCAGCGCCTCCTTGACGAGTCCGTAGCTGTCCTTCAACCTCAGGTGGTAGCGCGGCTCTTCCCAGCCGGACCAGCGGTAAGCGGGGAAATCGCCCAGCGCCGGGCGGGCGGCGCGCGGCAGCCGGTCCACCGGCGTCAGGAAGCCTCCCTTTTCCCGCAGGGCCAGGACGTGGAACCGGAAGCCGTCGGTCTTCCGAGTGGCCACGATCCCCGCACGCGGCTGGGTCTCATGGACCACCTGTAAAGAGGAGGGATCGGTGACGTTCAGCAGCCCCCAAGGAAGGCGCACCTCGATGAAATCCCCGGCCGGCGAGTCGATCCAATCAGCCAGCGTGTCGTAATCCTTCGAGGCGGGATCCAGCGAGCCGCGCTTCAGGGGTGAGCGGCTGTATCCCTGGGGCGGATAGTAGGTCCCGTCACGGCCGTAACGGTCCCGGTTGCAGTAGACGTAAATGTCGATGAAATCGCCGTCGCGGTTGTCCACGGAATGATAGGGGCGGCGGTTCCGGTTGGTGAACAGGTCGTAGGGGCGGTCCACCAGGATCCGGCTCTTGGGTCCCGCGAGCTGGACCAGGAATTCCATCCCGAGAGGTGTGGAGATATCCACCGGCTTCGGGAAACGGTGATCCCCCAGCGCCGGGTCGTAGGTGTCGATGCCGATCCAGTATTGCGTGCTGCGCCAGTCCAGCGCTCCACTCCCTGCCAGGTCCAGCTTGAGGTAGAGATAGGCCTCGTCGGAGGTTACCCGCAGCCCGGCAAGGCCCCGGGTGGATCCGGCCGCCGCCGGGGTCCCAGCCGCCCTATCATATATATAGGGGGCCTGCGCCGCGTCCCAATCTTCTCCCTTCCCGTCCAGGGTGATCTTCCAATCCGGGCTCCCCGGCCAGGCGGCCAGAAGTCCATAGTTCTGCTCGGCATCCAGGGCGTTCAGCCAGAGCGGGTTGCGGTCCGCCGGCGCCTCGTAGGCCATCACCAGCCAGTTTCGCTTGAACCACTCGTCCATCCAGGCGAACAGGATGCCGCCCGCCAGCCCGGCGTCGTGGATGTCCCGGAAGAGCCGGGCGTCGATCTTCCCCTGCTGCACCGTGTTGTGCCCGCCGTGGTGCTGGCCCTGGGGCTGCAGGTGGGCGATCCCGCGGGAAGAGGGAACACCGAACTCGGCGATGATCACCGGCTGGTCCCGGTGATGGGCCTTCAGCGCCTGCAGGTAGCCGAAGTAATTGCTGGGCCCCTCGGCGTCTTGCGCTTGCGAGTACTTCGGGTCGAGCACCATGAACTCCGGATAATAGGGGTAGGCATGGTAAGCGGCGAAGAAGCCGGCGCGAAACCGATCGGTCGCCGCGATGTGCAGGGCGTCGATGTCCACCGCGTCGTTGTCGTACTCCAGGATCGGCTCGGTGAGCTTCTCGCCCCGCTGGCGCCGCAGGGCGGTCTCCTCGGCGGCCGTGGCCTCGGTGACGTGGTGGAGTGGATCCAGTGTGGGCCAGGAGACGTATCCCACCGGGTGCTGCCAGCGGTACTGCTCGGTCTCGCGCTGCGCCGTCAGATCGCAGAGGGAGGCCAGCCACGCCTCGAAGGGGCGGGCGTGCTCCGCCTTGACATACTTGCCGGCGTAGCGGCTGAGCCCCCCTTTTCGCTTCTCGTAAGCGATGACCGAATAGGGCTCCCACTCGCGCCCCAGCAGGAACGCCAGCACGTCTTCGGAGAGGTCCGCATCGTACGCACCGTGCGCGTGCCCCGGGCGCGCGGGCAGCTCCAGATTGCCGTGGACGGCGTCGATCACGCGGAAGATCTCTTCCCTGAAGCCGCCCATGAACGCCTCCGAGTCGTAATCGTCCTCCTCCGGCAGCTCGGTCCAGACTCCCTGCACCAGCCAGAGCTTCTGCTTGGGGCGTTCGCTGTTGTGCTCCTTGAGGGCGCGGTAGAGGGAGGGCGGGTGCAGCGTGTAGAGGCGCACCACGTTGGCCCCCATCGCCCCCATCTGGTCGAACCATCGCCGGTAAAGGGTCGGATCGTCCGGAAACTCGGCGGGGAATTTCCCCGGGAGGGCGGTGCCCAGGTTCACTCCTTTGATGAACATGGGACGAAACCGCTCCCCCATCTTGATCTCCAGCTTGCCGCTGCCGGTCCGCGAGACCATCCGCACGGGCGCGCTCTCCGATTCCGCCGGGCGCCGGCGTCTTTCCTCCGCGACTTCCGAAGGTCCCTGCAGCTGCTCCAGGAGCGTCTTGGCCTCGGCGTCCGCGGGATCCAGGGCCAGGGCTTGCGTGAGCGCAGCGCGGGCCGCCGCGCGATCTTCCTGGTCTCGCCGCGCCATCCCGAGGCCCTTCCACGCCTCCGCGTTTTTCGGATCGAGGTGCGTGGCCCGGGCGAAATGCTCGGCGGCCTCTTCCGAGCGCTTCTGGCGCAGTGCGACGTAGCCGAGCCCTGCCTCGGCGTCGGCGGAGCGGGGATCGATCCGCACCGCGCTCTCGAAGGCCTGGCGCGCCCGCGCCGGCTCCGCCAGCCGCAGCCTCGACCAGCCCAGAAGCGCCTCCAGCCCCGCGTTCTTCGGGAACTGCTGCACGCCTTGCTCCAGCAGCGCCGCCGCCTCCTGAAATCTACCGGCCCGATAGCTCTCCAGCGCCCTTTGGTAGAGGACCTCTTCCGGTGAGGCGGCCGAGATCCTGCGGGATTCGCGCCGGGGATCCTTGGCGGGAAGCGCCGTGTACGAGAGCAGAAGCGACAGGATCACGGGCACACTTCCCGCTCTGAGTCCGGACCCGGACATCCCGATCTCCTCATCTCCCGTCCCCTGCCGGACAGGACCGGCGGAACATTTCCTGCCGTCCCGGATGAAAGCGCCGGGAAGCCAACGGGGAGGGGCCCGCATCCGAGGGAAAAATATAAGGTTCCTGGCCGGTAATGCAACCCGCTCAAGGAGTTTCGGACGATCCCGAATGCGAAATCCGGGCGCGCCGGCGCCCCGAAATCCGCGCCGGGCGCGGGTCCTGGGCCCGCTTGCGGGCGCCGGGGAGGGGGCGATTTCTTGACAAGCCTTGGAGGCTTTCTATATTTTATCCCGCGATTCCGCGCCCCGACGGAGGACACCGTTTGGGGAAAGAACGTCTGAGGTGGGTCGCGCTGAACCTGGCGCTGGCTCCCAACGCTCTGGCTCTGCGGAATCTGCTGGATCGCTTTCGGAATCCCGCCGCAATCCTGGCCGCTTCGGAAACGGGTCTGGGCGAAGTTCGCGGCGTCAGCCGGCGTTTGATCGGCAGGCTCAAAGATCCGCAGCTGCTCGAGACGGCCGCGGCCGAGATGCGGCGGGCCGAGGGCCTCTCCATCCGGATTCTGATCCGGGACGATCCGGGGTTTCCCCGAATTCTTGCTCAGCTGCCGGATCCGCCTCCCCTCCTGTATGTGAGGGGTGAGCTACGGGAAACCGATGATCCCGCGGTGGCCGTGGTGGGATCCCGCCGCGCCACTCCTTATGGCCTCGAGATGGCCAGTCTGTTGGCCTTCGAGATCGCCGCCGCGGGCGTGACCGTCGTGAGCGGCCTCGCCCGGGGGATTGATGCGGCGGCGCACCGGGGCGCGCTGGAGGCCGGGGGCCGCACGCTGGCGTTTCTGGGCTCCGGAATCGATCGAGTTTATCCTCGGGAGAGCGGCCGGCTCGCGGAGCGGATCTCCAAGAGCGGAGCGATCTTAAGCGAGTTTCCGCTGGGCTCGGCGCCGCTCTCGGGGAATTTTCCGGTGCGCAACCGGTTGATTAGCGGGGTGACGAGAGGTACGTTGGTGGTCGAGGCCGCCCCG
Organism: Acidobacteriota bacterium; assembly: GCA_003222305.1. GTDB lineage: Bacteria > Acidobacteriota > Polarisedimenticolia > Gp22-AA2 > AA152 > AA152. Next base: position 5,429 of record QHVQ01000006.1, read on the forward strand.
CGCAGCGGGTCGCTGATCACCGCGCGGCTGGCTCTGGAGCAGGGTCGCGAGGTGTTCGCCGTTCCCGGAAACGTCACGACCCTGACGGCGCTGGGGCCGAACCTGCTGATCCAGCAGGGAGCGAAGCTGGCGATGCGTGGCCGGGACGTGTTGGAGGAGATTCCCGGCGTCGTCCTCCCGCCGGAAGCGGAAACCGCGGCGCGCGAGCCGCGCGGCTCGGCAGCGGAAGAGAGAATTCTCCGTCACCTTTCCGCGGCGGAGCCGGTAGCTCTCGACGATCTGGCACGACTGACGAAGATGGAAGCGGGGCCGTTGCTGGCGGCGCTGCTGCAACTGGAAATGGATGAGCGGGTCAAGCAGCTTGCGGGCGCCCGCTTCCTCCGAACAAGGAGAAAAGACATTGGGCAAGTCGCTGGTCATCGTGGAATCGCCGGCCAAAGCGAAAACCATTAACAAATTCCTGGGCCGGGGGTTCACCGTCAAGGCCTCCATGGGGCATGTGCGGGACCTTCCCAAGCGCACGCTGGGGGTGGATGAGAAAAAGAACTTCAAGCCCACCTACGAGGTCCTCCCCGGCCGGAAGAAGGTTCTGGACGACCTGAAGAAGGCGGCGACGGGCGCCGACGCCATCTATCTGGCCCCCGATCCGGACCGCGAGGGAGAGGCCATCTGCTGGCACCTCTCCGAAGAGCTGAAGAAGGTCAACAAGAAGCTGCACCGGGTCATGTTCAACGAGATCACCAAGCGCGCCGTCCTGCACGGCATCGAAAACCCCGAGAAGATCGATCTCCACAAGGTGGACGCGCAGCAGGCACGCCGCATCCTGGACCGGCTGGTGGGCTACAAGATCAGCCCGCTGCTCTGGGAGAAGGTGCGGCGGGGTCTCTCCGCCGGGCGCGTCCAGTCGGTGGCCCTGCGCATCATCGTGGAGCGGGAGCGGGAAATCCAGGCGTTCAAGCCGGAAGAGTACTGGTCCCTCACGGCGACGCTGGAGGGGGCCGAGCCGCCTCCCTTCGAGGCCAAGCTGTCGCGCATCGGCGAGGAAAAGGCGGAGCTGAAGGACGGCGAGACCACGAACCGCATCGCCGACGCGGTGCGCGGCGCCCGCTGGATCGTCACCGAGGTGGAGGCGAAGGAGAAGCGCAGGAACCCGTCGCCCCCGTTCTCCACCAGCAAGCTGCAGCAGGAAGCGGCCCGCAAGCTGGGATTCACCGTGAAGAAGACGATGATGCTGGCCCAGCGCCTCTACGAAGGCGTCGACCTGGGGGAAGAGGGACCCGTCGGACTGATCACCTACATGCGCTCCGACTCCACCCGCGTCGCGCCCGAGGCCCTCTCCGAGGTCCGGGATCACATCCTGAAGACTCACGGGCAGGACTACCTGCCGGAGGAACCCCGCTACTACAAGGCGGGCCGCATGTCCCAGGGGGCCCACGAAGCCATCCGTCCCACCTCCCTCGTGAACACGCCCGCCTCGGTGGGGTCCTTCCTGTCGCGCGACGAGATCCGCCTCTATTCCCTCATCTGGAACCGCTTCGTCGCTTCCCAGATGAACCCCGCGGTGTTCGACGTGACCGGCGTGGATATCCAGGCCGCGGGCAATACCTTCCGGGCCAACGGGCAGGTCCTGCGCTTCCCCGGCTATTTCGCCGTCTACCAGGAGACCCCCGAAGCGAAGAACGGTGACTCCGACGAGAGCCGCAGCCTTCCCCCGCTGGAGCAGGGGCAGGAGCTGAAGCTGGCGCAGCTCGATCCGAAACAGCACTTCACCCAGCCTCCGCCGCGATTCACCGAAGCGTCGCTGGTGAAGGAGCTGGAGGAGGACGGCATCGGACGTCCCAGCACCTACGCCACCATCCTGTCCACCCTCCAGAACCGCGAGTACGCGTTGAAGGAGGAGGGCAAGTTCGTCCCCACCGAGCTGGGGATGCTGGTCACCGACCTGCTGGTGGAGCACTTCGGCGACCTCATCGACGTGACCTACACGGCGCGGATGGAAGAGGAGCTGGACGAGATCGAGGAAGGGAAGCTCAAGTGGACCGAGGCCCTCTCCGAGTTCAACAGCAAATTCGTCAAGGATCTCAAGCGCGCCTCCCGCCAGATGCGCAACGTAAAGCGGGAGGAGACGCCCACCGACGAGGTGTGCGGCAAGTGCGGCAAGCCCATGGTGATCAAGTGGGGGCGCTACGGGCGGTTCCTGGCCTGCTCCGGCTACCCCGAGTGCAAGAACACCCAGGAGCTGGCGACCAACGGCTCCGAGAAGGGGACCGAGTCGGTGGAGGTCCCGGAGATCAAGGAAACCTGCGAGAAGTGCGGCGGCCCGATGGTGCTGCGCAAGGGCCGCTTCGGACCTTTCCTGGCCTGCAGCAACTATCCCACCTGCCGCAACACCAAGAAGATCCAGGTGGACAAGGAAGGAAACATCACCAAGAAGCCCGACCGGATCCTGGACGAGAAGTGCCCCAACTGCGGGAAGCCCCTGGTGGTGAAGGACGGCCGCTTCGGCGAATTCACCGCCTGCAGCGACTACCCTACCTGCCGCTACATCAAGCTGAAAGAGGTCGGCGTCGACTGTCCCCGCCCGGGTTGCGGTGGCAAGATCGTGGAGCGCAAGTCCCGCCGGGGTAAGACCTTCTTCGGCTGCAATCGGTATCCCGACTGCAACTTCGTCACCTGGTACCGGCCCCTCTCGGAGAAGTGTCCCTCCTGTGGCAAGCCCTACCTTCTGGAAAAGGTGACCAAGCGCGACGGCGTCACCCACTTCTGCGACGGCGAGGGGTGCCACTTCAAGAAGGCCGTCAACTCCTGACCGCTGCACTCCAATCGGAGGGCTTTGCCCCGCGCCGCTAGAATCCGGTGCAGGCGTTCCCGGGGATCGGGCCCTCACTTCCCCTTCTTGATGGTGAAAGCGGCGTCGCTGAAGTCATTCCCGGTATTGTTGGCCGGATCTCTCGCCACCACCTTGATGAACGCATTCGTGGTGGCGGGGCCGGTGACGTTCCAGGTCCTTGAGCCAGTATTCGGAATCTGGGAGAAGAGTGTCGCGAAGCTCCCGGACGTTCCATTGCGATACAGGAGGATGTCCACCGAGGAGACCCCGCCGCAGGTGTCGGTGGCCGACCAGCGCAGGTTCACGGCGCTGTTGATGATCAGGCTCTCGCCGCCGTTGGGCCAGATCGCCTGGACCACCGGATTCCCGACGTAGTTTTGCGCGGGGTTGTAATCATTGGGGCAGTTGTCGCAGGCGTCACCGCGCCCGTCGTGGTCGACGTCGGCCTGGGTCGGGTTGTAGGTGTTGGGACAGTTGTCGCAGCTGTCCCCGAACCCGTCGTGCTCGCGGTCCCGGGAGAGGGTGGTCTCGTACAAGAAGGGGCAGGTGTCGCAGGCGTCCCCCCAGGCGTCGCCGTCCGCGTTGGCCTGCGTCGGATTGGTGATGCCGGGACAGTTGTCGCAGGCGTCCCCCCAGGCGTCGGTGTCGGAGTTCTCTTGGCCGGGGTTGGAGATTAGATCG
>QHVQ01000038.1:0-531 GCA_003222305.1 Acidobacteriota bacterium
TCTACTCCTCGTCGATAAACGAGCTCCACGGCATGCCAGCCGGTGGCCAGGACGACACTTACCCCGCCCGTTTCCTTTCCCGGCTCGGGTGTCAGTGGTCGGCCGTCCAGGAGAAAGCGCACCTCCCCCGCTGTGTCGACCTGAAAGCGGTAGAGACCTCCCTCCGATGCATTGAGGTAGCCGGTCCACCGAACCTCAAACGGAGGAAAGGTCGCTGGAACCCCGAGGGCGCGGAAGTTCCAGTGTTCGAAGAAAGGGTTCTGCAGCAAATGAGGGGTTGGAAAATCAATGCTAGGATCCAGTCGAGACGTGATCACCACTTCGGTGCCGGCGGGGTTAGGCGTCGAGTAAGTTCCGTGCAGGCCTCCTTCGGGGCGGAGCAGAAACAAGGCCGTCACTCCGGGCAGCGACAGGATTAGGACCTTCGCGAGGCTCAGAGCTATCGCAACTCCACCGCGATTCCGCTTCACACTTCCCTCCCCGGGTCTGGCTTTTCTCCCCCTCGACGGGGCGCGATTCTATCCCAAGTGC
>QHVQ01000038.1:721-45785 GCA_003222305.1 Acidobacteriota bacterium
CGGGCGGCATTGCCCTCGCGGGAATGGGTGCCAGTGGGAAAGACTTATCGCGATTCCCGTCGGAATGTTGCTCGGTTTGGGAACGCTACTCGCGTGCAGCACTGGTGGGAGGCGGCCCAGGTGCGGAACCCCATGAGGGCTGGCGTCGGGAGCGCTTGGCTCCGTTCCTTCCTTACCGCCATTCTTGACCCTTTGCCCGTTCCTTGCCTCTCCTTCCTTTCTCCCTCAAGCGGCGAAAGGATCTGAGAAGTTCTCGCTTGACGGCTGCTGGGAGAAAAGAGGCGCGAATCCCCTCGCGCTCGATTTTTCGAACCTGAGCCGTCCCCAACCCCAACCGGTACCGCAGGACCCGGAACTCCGTGCTGAGGGAAGTGCGAAAGAGCGCCGGGTCGTCGCTGTTCACCGTCACGCGGACCCCCGCGGAAATGAGACGCGCAATCGGATGATCATTCCAGCATGCCACCACCCGAGTTCGGAGATTGCTGGTGGGACAGACCTCTAGCGGGACTTTCCGGCGCCGGAGCAGCGCCAGCAGCTCGGGATCCTCGCACGAGCGGATTCCGTGGCCGATACGCTCGGCGCCAAGGACCTCCAGTGCCTCCCACACGGATCGGGGCCCATCGAATTCTCCCGCGTGGGCGACCGTTCTTAGACCCATGCTCCTCGCCTGGGCGAAATGCGACTTGAACTGCGAGGCGGGAACGGAGCGCTCGTCCCCGCCGATCCCGATGCCCAGAATCCGGCCCGGAGCCCTCGCGGCGCATTCCAGATGTGTCTCCAGACCTCTCGGCCCCCACTGTCGGACGCCATCTAGGATCCAGGCCATGGTGGGGCCTCCGCGGGCACGCTCCCAGAGCACCGCCTCGTCCATGGCATCGAGCATCTCCATGAATGGGATCCCCCGCCGCATGAAGATTACCGGCGAGAAGAATACCTCCGCAGCCGCCACTCCTTGTCGCTTCAGGGAGCGGCAGAGATCCGACGTGATCAATGCCAGGTCTTCGGGGCCTCGAATGATTCGCGTGACTTGGGCGAAGTGCTGGAGGAACTCGGAGAAGCTTCGGTGGCGATACAGGGACGCGGGGTCCGAAGGCAAGGAAGCATCGCGGCCGGGACGGTCCCAGAGTGTCCTGAGCCGTGGGAGTGTGACGGTTCCCTCCAGGTGAACGTGAATTTCCACCCGAGGGGGGAGTGGAGGGGTGTTTCGCACGGGAGCGGGGGCCATGCTCACCCCGATGGCGGCCAGCGGAGCGGAGGACTCAGTCCTTGAGCGATTTCTGGATGGGGCTGTCGCTGAACACCAGCGTTCCGTCCCGAGCCACACTGGTAAAAATCCTCTTTTTCTGCGCGGGCTTGGCGCGGACGGCGACCGCCGTCTGCGTGGACCTTTCGCCGGCTCCGGCCCTCCCGTGGCCGTAGCGGGCCAGGACCCGGTCGACATAATCGCGGGTCTCCCGGTAATCGGGAACACGCCCCACGTTCTGGACCACGTTCTCGCCGGCGTTGTAGGCGGCCAGAGCCAGAACCAGATCGCCCCCGAAAAGATCCAGAAGGTGTCGCAGGTACTGGACTCCGCCCTGGATGTTCTGCTGCGGGTCGTGAATGTTCTTAACCCCGAAGCGCTCGGCGGTGGAGGGCATGAGCTGCATCAGCCCCCGGGCCCCCTTGGGGGACACGGCCAAGGGATTGAAATTGGATTCGGTGGCGATCACCGCTTTGACCAAATTCGCATCGATCCCGTACTGGCTCGCCGCCTCCCGAATCTGCTGGGAATAGAGTCCCGAGATGCCGCCCGACGACGCAGAGGATCCGCCGCTGACAAGATAGGTGTGGTACCCCTTCTCGTCCGGTGCATTCGTGAGGCGGATGTTGCCTGTTTTGTCCACCTGATAATAAATGGACTCCGCCCTGGCAGTAGACCAGGCCCATCCGGCCGTCGCAACTGCCAGCAAGATTCTCCCCCACCTGGCGGTCAAGAGCCTCATCCCTTGGCTGCCTCCATTTGCCGGAGCACCACCTCGCCGGTGCGATTCAAGGCACGGCGAATTCCCTCGGCATTGGATCGCCCCCCGGCTTCCGCCATCTCGGCGCGGCCTCCGCCCCGTCCCTCGAACTCCCGGGCCAGCTCCCCCACGATCGAGCGTGCGTCCAGCCTTCCGGCCAGATCTCGACTGACCACCACGAGAAGCATGCCGCGGTCCGGCTCGGGGTTCGTGCCGAGGGCCACCACACCCCGACCCACCTGCCCTCGGTGTCTATCCGCCAGCTCTCTCAACGCCCTCTTGTCCACTCCCTCCACGTAAAGGGGAAGCACCTTCACGTCACCCACTTCCTGGACCTTCATTTCCCCAGCGGAACCGCCGGCTGTCGCAAGGCGCAGCTTGAGACCCTCGACCTCTCGGGCCAGGATCCGATTCTGCTGAACGAGTTTCTCCACTCCCTCTGGAAGGGCGGCCCGATCGACGTTAAAGATCTGCTGCAAGTGAGAGAGGATGGCGGAGTCTTCGCGCACCCGCCGGAGCATGGCCTCGCCGCTCAAAGCCTCCACCCGTCGTACGCCGGAGGAGACACCCCGCTCTCCCGTGACCTTGAACAGTCCCAGTTCGCCCGTGCTGCTGGTGTGCGTCCCGCCGCAAAGCTCCAAGGAAAAATCTCCGATGCGGACCACCCGTACGCGATCTCCGTACTTCTCCCCGAAAAGCGCCATAGCCCCCAGCGCCAGGGCCTCGTCCAGCGGCATCTCCTGTACCTCGACTCGCGTGTCGGATCGAATCACGCTGTTCACTACGTCTTCCACCTGACCCACCAGCGGAGAGTCCACCGCAGCGAAGTGGCTGAAATCAAAGCGCAGGTGGTCGGGGGCCACCAGGGAGCCGGCTTGCTTGACGTGCGTTCCAATGACCTCCCGAAGCGAAGCGTGGAGCAGGTGCGTGGCAGTGTGGTGGCGCGCGGTTTCCCCCCGGCGCCCAGCGTCCACTTGCGCGGCGATCTCCTCTCCCACTTTGAGTGCCCCCGCCTGGACGCGGACGCTATGGATTCGCACTCCGGGTGCGGCAAACTTACAATCCAGTACCTCGGCACGCCCCTCGGAGCCCAGCACCCAGCCCATGTCCCCCACCTGGCCCCCCGCCTCCGCATAGAAGGGAGTGGCGTCGAGCAGCGCCTCGCCGGTCTCCCCTTCCAACAGCGCCTCGACTTTTGTTTCGCCAGTGCGCAGGCCCAGGATTCGGCACCCCTCCACCGCGAGGTGCTCGTATCCAAGGAACTTCGTGGGAGGAATCTGCGAAAACTCTCCCCTTCCCGCCCGGATCAGGGTCCCGCCTTTCCAGGACCTGCGGGCTCGGGCCCGCTGCTGTTCCATCTCGGCCTCGAAGCCAGCGTGGTCGAGGGTCACCCCGAGATTCTCCGCCTCGTCCTCCATCAGATCCACCGGCAGGCCGAACGTGTCATAGAGCCTGAATGCCTCCGGGCCTGGGATCTCTTTCTCCCCTCTCTCCTTGATCCGGGAGACCAATTCGTCGAACATTTCCAGGGCGACGCTCAGGGTCGAGGCGAAACGCTCTTCCTCCTTCAGGCAGACCTGCGCCACGAAGTCGCGGGACTCGGTCAACGCCGGGTAGGCGTCGACGTTGTGGTCCACCACACACCCTGTGAGCCGGTGGAGGAAAGGTTCCTTCCGCCCGATCATGCGTCCGTGGCGAATGGCGCGGCGCAGACTCCGCCGCAAGACGTAGCCTCGCCCATCGTTGGCGGGGATCACACCATCCGCGATGAGGAATGTGACGGCGCGGGCGTGGTCGGCGATGACTCGCAGCGAGACGTCCGTTTCAGGGGAGGCTCCGGGGGCAACTTCGCAAAGGCGTGCGCCCTCTTCCAAAATCTCTCGCAGCAGATCCGTGTCGTAGTTGGACTCTACCCCCTGGAGCACGGAGGCGAGCCGCTCCAGCCCCATGCCAGTATCCACGCCCCGCGCCGACAGTGGCTGCAGCGTTTGATCCGTCTGACGATCGAACTCCATGAAAACCAGGTTCCAGAGCTCCATGAAGCGCTCGCACGAGCATCCCACACGGCAATCGGGCTTGCCGCAACCGAACCTCGTGCCCCGATCGATGTGAATCTCGGAGCAAGGGCCGCAGGGGCCCGTGTCCCCCATGGACCAGAAATTGTCGGATTCGTCCATGCGCCCCACCCGCTCCGCCGGAACTCCTACCGTCGACGTCCAGATTCGAAACGCTTCCTCGTCCTCGCGAAAGACCGTAACCCAGAGGCGGGAATGATCCAGGCCGAAGACCCGAGTCAAGAGGTCCCAGGCCAGAGGGATGGCCTCTTCCTTGAAATAATCACCAAAGGAGAAATTTCCCAGCATTTCGAAGAAAGTGTGGTGGCGCGGCGTGCGGCCCACCTGCTCGAGATCGTTGTGCTTCCCCGAGACACGGAGACACTTCTGAGAGGAGCAGGCACGACGGTAGGGGCGGCTCTCTCTCCCCAGGAAGACCTCTTTGAACTGGTTCATCCCGGCGTTCGTGAAGAGCAGCGTCGGATCGCCGGTGGGGACGAGAGAAGAGCTGGGCACCAGATGATGGCCCTGCTCGTGAAAAAAGCGGAGAAAGGTTTTCCGTATCTCCTGCCCGGTCCAGGCTCCCTGGAGGATGTGCATAAGGAATGACCGCTCCTGACGGTAGCATCGGCCGGGCGGGCACCGGATCCCCGCGCTGCCTTCGAGATCGTTGGCGGAATCGAAGCGGAAATGATCCGGGCCCGGGGCCCTTCGTTCAATTCTTTCCGAACTTGGCGCGCGAGAGCTCGAAGGGAGCCGCCGCATGCGGCCGCTCGCTTCCGGTGCTGAGGGTATTCTCCATCTCTGCGCGAGAGCCATCGGCAGTAGACTCGATCCCCTGGAGCTTCAGCTTAAACTCGTCGGGGTTCGTGGCGCGCCGCAACGCTTCCTCCATGGTGATGAGCTCGCGCTTGTATAGAGTGTAGATCGATTGATCGAAAGTTTGCATCCCGTATTGAGACGTCCCTGCGGCGATGGCGTCCCGGATGAGCTTGGTCTTCTCTTTGTTCTCAATGCAGTCCCGGATGTAACCGGTGGTGCGCAGGACCTCGATCGCGGGCACGCGGCCCCGATCATCAGCCCTGGGAAGGAGCCGCTGAGAGATGACCGCCTTCAGCACCGCCGCGAGCTGAAGGCGGATCTGCTTTTGCTGGTGCGGCGGGAAAACGGAGATGATTCGGTTCACGGTCTCGGTGGCATCCAGGGTGTGGAGGGTGCTCAGCACGAGGTGCCCTGTTTCGGCAGCGGTCAGGGCAGTCTCGATGGTTTCATAGTCCCGCATCTCTCCCACCAGAATCACGTCCGGGTCCTGCCGCAAAGCGGAGCGCAGGGCCCCAGCAAATCCCTTTGTATCCACCTCCACCTCACGCTGGTTCACGAGGCTCTTCTTGTCTCGGTGGAGAAACTCGATGGGATCCTCAATGGTCATAATGTGCTCGGTCCGGGTGGAATTGATGTAGTCGATCATGGCCGCTAGGGAGGTGGACTTCCCCGAACCCGTGGTCCCGGTGACGAGGATCAACCCTCGTGCTTCGTTGGAGATTGTCTCGATGACTGGAGGCAGGAGGAGCTCCTTAAACGTCAGAATCTTGGCGGGAATCACACGCAGGACCAACCCAACCGTGCCCCGCTGCTGGAAGATGTTCACTCGGAACCGACCCAGACCGGGTACCGAATAAGCGATGTCGATCTCGAAATGGTCCTTGAACTTCTGTTTCTGGCGTCCGCTCATAATCGAGAACGCCATGGCGATGGTGTCTTCCTGGGTGAGGCGAGACAGCTCCGCGAGAGGAATCAATTTCCCGTTCACTCGGATCACCGGATGGCTCCCAACCTTCAGGTGGAGATCCGACGCCTTTCGTTCCGTGGCGATCTTCAATAAATCATTGATTTCCATCCGGCTCCTCCAAGAACACGTCGGCTAACGCTGCCAAATGTAAGGTCGCCCGCCGGGGAAGTCAATAGAGTTAGACCTTTATTATGTGGGCGTTAGGAAGTGAGGCCCATGCGAAGGTGGGCCACCCGGGCGGAGGTCCCCGGCCAGAAACTGCAGCAGGCCGGCGGCAAGAATAGAGGCGGTCTCCGCGCGTAGCACACGCGGTCCCAGCCTGCAGGTCAGGTAGCCACCGTGGAGGAATTTGTCTAGTTCCACCGAGTGCCATCCCCCCTCAGGCCCCACTGCCACCGTCAAGGAAGTGAACGGTCGCGGGATCTCCCCGGGGAGGATGTCGGCCAGCGATCCCCCTCCAGGATCCAGAACGATGCGCGGTGCAGGCATCTCCAGGGCCAGGAACTCGTCCAGGTCCATGGGCGGATGAATCTCAGGAAGCCGGGTTCGACCCGACTGTTTGCACGCCTCGAGCGCCACCCGACGCCAGCGCTGCAGCCTCGACTCCCCATGGCCTGGCTTCAGCTTCACATCGGCCCGGCGGGTCGCCAGAGGGTGCACGGCGGTAACCCCCAGCTCGGTCACCTTTTGAATCACGAGATCGAGCTTTTCGCCCTTCGCGAGGCCAACCGCCAGATGGAGCCGAAGGTTCGATTCGGAAGAAGGATGCTCCTCCCGTTCCACCCGGATCACCGCCTCCTCCCGGCCGACGGTCTCCAGGGTCGCGGAATATCCCGCGCCCCGCCCGTCGAAGAGAGAAACCCGGTCGCCGGCCTTGAGTCGCAGCACATTCCGGAGATGGTGGAATTCCTCGCCCTTCAATGCCAGCCTCTGGCCCTCGGCACGGATTTCCGGCGCATGAAAACGCGGGCGAGACGTCATGTCAGGGAGAGAGGAACGCGGGCGCGCCGCATGTCAAGCGAAAAAGTCCTTGACCCGATTGATGAAATCGCGGCCTTCGAGACTCGGCTCGTCGCCTTCCAGCTCCTCGAGCTGGCGGAATACTTCGATCATCTTCTTCGAGTTGCGTCCCGCCTTCGGAGTCACCACCCTAAAAACGATGATCTGATCGCCGCGGGCGCTGGTGCCTGGAGCGGGAAGTCCCTTGCCCCTGAGCTTGAGCGTGGCGCCGCCCTGGATCCCCTCGGGAACTCGGATCTTCTGGGTCCCATCCAGGGTGCGAACTTTCGCCTCGCCTCCGAGATAGGCCCGGGAGAACGTGATGGGGAGCTCGCAGTAGAGGTCTCGGCCCTCGCGCCTAAAGTAGGGATGCTCCGGAATGTGGATGGCCACGAAAAGGCTGCCCGACGGCCCGCTCCTCGTCCCCGCCTCCCCCTCTCCGGGAATGCGCAGCTGCGAGCCATCCTCCACCCCGGCAGGAATCCGGATACGTAGGCTCCGGTCCCGGCGTACCCGCCCCGCCCCTTCGCATTCGGCGCAGGGGTTGCGAATGATCCTTCCAGAGCCGTGGCAGCGATCGCAGGTGCGCGAAAAACTGAAGAAGCCTTGTTGCAAGTGTAAGGTCCCGCGTCCTCCACAGAGATCGCATACCGTCAGGGAATCGGGACCCACGGCTCCGGTGCCGTGGCAGGTGGTACAAGTTTCGAGTCTGGGGATGCGGATATCTTTTTCGCTTCCCTTGGCCGCTTCTTCCAGGTTGATCTCCAGCTCGCAACGCAGGTCAGAGCCTCGGCGCGGCGCATCCCGTCGGCGTCCCACGCTCCCGAACAGGTCGCCCAGGCCGAAGAGATCTCCCAGGATGTCGCCGAAGTCGGAGAAGATTTCCGGGTCGAACCCCGAGAATCCACCTCCACCGACGCCTCGGTGCCCGAATCGGTCGTAGTTCCGGCGCTTTTCGAGATCGGAGAGCACTGAGTAGGCCTCGGCCGCCTCTTTGAATCGTTCCTCCGCCGACCTGTCACCGGGGTTCTTGTCAGGATGGTATTTGATGGCCAGCTGGCGGTAGGCTTTCTTGATCTGGGCTTCATCGACGTCCCGGGGCACACCCAGGACTTCATAGTAATCGCGCTTGCTCAAGGTGGGAACTCCCGAAACAACCCCCCGGCCGCCGCCGCGACCGGCACTCCGCCGCCCTCCGCCCGGTCCTCCCGACGCAGGCGGAGTGGCCAACCCTCACAATTCCTCAGTGGGCTCCGACTCGCCTGCTCCTCCCCCGGCCGAGGCCTTGGAGCCTCCGTGGGGAGAGTAGAGAATCACATCGGTGAGAATCGCCGAAGCCTCCCCTAGCTTTTCCAGGCACTTGGTGCTCTCGGAGATTGACGATCCCTGGAGTGCCTTCCGGGCATTCTCCAGGATGCGTCGGACCGTCCCCTGCTTCTCTGCGTCCAGAAGGCTTCCGAACTCGTTAAAGCTTTTCAGATTGGAGACCAGCAGCCCTTCGAGTCTAGCCTGGATCCTGTTCAGCTCTGCTTTGCGATGGTCCGCTTCAGCGTTCTTTTTGGCGTCCTCGATGATATCGCTGATCTCCTTCTCCGAGAGGCCCCCCGAAGGAGTCGCCACGATTCTCTGCTCTTTACCGGTGGCTTGGTCCCGGGCCCAGACATGGACAATCCCGTTGGAGTCGATGTCGAAAGTGACCTCGATCTGCGGCACCCCCCGGGGCGCTGGAGGGATGCCCACGAGCTCAAAGCGGCCCAGGGACTTGTTGTAGGAGGCGATTTCCCGCTCCCCCTGAAGCACGTTCACTTCCACTTTGGCCTGGTTGTCCACCACGGTGGTAAAGATCTTGGCCTTGCGAGTGGGTATGGTCGTGTTGCGTTCGATCAGCTTGGTGAACATCCCGCCCCGAGTCTCGATCCCCAGCGAGAGGGGCGTCACGTCCAGCAGGACCATATCCTTGACCTCGCCCTGGAGGATTGCGCCCTGGATGGCCGCACCAATCCCCACCACTTCCTCGGGGTTCTTGTCACGGCTTGGTTCTCTGCCGAAAATGGACCGCACCGCGTCCATCACCTTCGGCGTCCGGGTCTGGCCCCCAACCAGGAGCACCTCGTCGATTTCCTCGGGCTTCAGACCAGCCAGCTTCAGCGCCTCCAGGCAGGGCTTGCGCGTCCGCTCCACCAAGTCCGCCACCAGCTCCTCGAACTGCTCCCGGATCAGCACGCAGTTCAGGTGCTTCGGGCCCTTGGAATCCGCGGCGATGAAGGGAAGATTGATCTCCGAGCGACTCTCCACCGACAACTCGCACTTGCTCTTCTCGGCCGCTTCCCTCAGCCTCTGAAGGGCCAGTCGATCCCCCTTCAGGTCCACTCCCTCTTTCTTTTGAAACTCGGTAAGCAACCAGTCCACGATGCGCTGATCGAAGTCCTCTCCACCCAGAAACGTATCGCCGCTGGTGGACTTTACCTCGAACACGCCGGCTCCGAGCTGCAGAATGGAGACATCGAAGGTGCCTCCCCCGAGGTCGTACACGACTATTTTCTTCTCCGCCTGCTCGTTCAGACGATAGGCCAACGAGGCCGCCGTGGGTTCGTTGATGATGCGGGAGACTTTCAGTCCGGCGATGCGCCCTGCGTCCTTGGTGGCCTGCCGTTGGCTGTCGTCGAAGTAGGCCGGAACGGTGATGATGGCTTCCGAGATCTCGTCTTCGAGAAACTCCTCCGCCATCTCCTTCAGTTTCGCCAGAACCATGGCCGAAATCTCCGGTGGGGAGTAGTCTCGATCCCGCACCCGCACCCGGACATCGCCATTGGCTGCTTCGGTGACCTCGTAGGGAAGGAACCGCAGCGCGTTCGCCACCTCGGGCGATTGGAATTTCCGCCCGATGAGGCGCTTCACCGCATGGATCGTGTTGCGGGGATTGGTAACCGCCTGCCGCTTGGCAATCTGGCCGACCAGACGCTCCCCCTTTTCAGTGAATCCAACGATGGAAGGGGTCGTCCTTCCCCCGTCCTTATTGGGAATTACCTGCGGTACGCCGCCTTCCAAGACGGCGACGCAGCAGTTGGTGGTACCAAGGTCGATGCCGATGACTTTGCCCATGCTCCGCCGTGGCCTCCTGGGGCGCGCCCGTCAGGCTTCCCCTTCCCGCCTATCCGACCCCTTCGCCGAGACTCGCACCAGAGTGGGACGAAGCAATTGTCCCTGGAAGCGATAGCCTTTCCGCAAATCCTCCAGGACCAATCCTTCCTCGAGGCCGTCCACCACCAAGGTCTCCACGGCCTCGTGCAGGTGGGGATCGAACCTCTCTCCCGTCGCCTGAATCTCCTCCAAGCCTTCACGGAAGAGGAGATCCTTCATCTGCTGCACCGTCAGTGCTACGCCTCTGTGAAACGGCTCGTCCGAGCCGGCGGACGGTTCGCTCAGGGCCCGATCGAAGTTGTCCAGAATCGGGAGAAAGCGCTGGAGAAGATCCATCCATAAACGCTGCCGGCTCTCCTGCTTCTCCCGATCCATGCGCTTGCGGGCATTGTCAAATTCCGCCTGCTTTCGCAGGAGCATCTCGTAGAGGTCCCGGCGTGAGTAGGGGATCGATTCATCCTGCTCGTCCTGAGAGCCCATGGATGAATCAGCTTCGCCCTCGGGCCCCTCTTGGCTTCCAGGCTGCATTCCCACCACTTCCAGGATTTCGATGGAGTCTTCTCCATCCGCTTCTCCGTCGGTGGGGCGAGACGGAGCATCTCTTGTGTGATCACCAGTTTCCGGTCGTGACTTCGCCATATAAGATGACCCGCGCGCAAATATAGGTCAGGAGGGTGGGGCGGTCAATATTCGGCTGAGGAGTTTGGAGATATAGTCAACCAGCGCGATGGCACGGGCATATTCCATGCGCGTGGGGCCCAAAACTCCCAGCACGCCCGCTCCTTGTTCCCCCACCTTGTAAGGGGATGCAACCAAGGACAGGTGTGCGAGCGTTGGATCGGTGTGTTCCGAGCCGATCACCACCCTGAGACCCTCCGAACTTACAACCTCATCCAGAATCTTCACCAGCTTTCCCTTAGCCTCAAAGGTTTCGAAAATCCGACGCATTTCGTCCATGTTCGAGAAATCAGGCTGCTGAAGAATGTTGGGCGTCCCCTGCACGAACACCTCCTTGTCCACCTCCTCCTGTGCCTGCAGAAACTGGGTCCCCAGGGCAATCGCCCTCGACAGCAGCTTGTCGAAGCGAGCTTTCTCTTCTTTCATGGCCTGCAGGAGAGACTCGCGGATCTCCGAAAGAGTCTTCCCCTGATATTCGGAGACGAGGTATTTACCGATCTTGTCCAGCTCATCCTGCGAGAGGGCTTCAGAGGTGTCCGCAACCCGGTTGTGGATGACTCCTGCCCGATCCACGAGGATCGCAAGGATCCGACTTGGCCCCAGGGAAATGAATTCGATGTGCTTGAGGACCGCCTGAGTATGATCCGGGCAGACGACGAATCCCACCTGATGGGTGAGGTGAGAGATCAGCCTGGAAATCTCGTGAAGTACCTCGGGGAGCGAAGTTTGTCTTCGAACCACCTCGGCTACCCGCTCGCGGTCCGAGCGCGGCAACGCCATGGCCGTCAGCAAGGAATCCACGTAATAACGATAGCCCCGGTCGGTTGGCACTCTTCCAGCTGAGGTATGAGGCTGGGAGAGGTAGCCCATCTCCTCGAGGTCCGCCATGATATTCCGGATGGAGGCGGCGGAAAGGCCTTCTGAATAGACCTTGGCGATGGTCCGCGAACCCACCGGCTCGCCGGACTCGATAAAATTTCGAATGATCTCTCGGAGGACCTCTCGACCACGGTTTTCGAGTTCAATCTCGGACACTTGGAGCGGCTCCTCACGTTTGGCACTCTCGGAGTGCGAGTGCCAATTTATCAGTCTGCCAGGGATCCGTCAAGGAACCTCAGGCCCGTTCGTCGCGCTTCTTGAGAAGATAGGCACGAATCAGGTCATCCAGATCGCCGTCCAAGACCTTGTCTACGTTGCCGATTTCGAGGTTGGTTCGGTGGTCCTTGATGAGGCGGTAGGGTTGGAGGACGTACGAGCGAATCTGGCTCCCCCAGGCGATCTCTTTCTTTGCGCCTTCTTCGGCTGCGCGCTTCTCATCCCGCTCGCGCTGCGCCATGTCGTACAGCCGCGAGCGGAGGATCTTCATGGCCACGTCTCGGTTCCGGTGCTGGGAGCGTTCATTCTGGCAGGAAGCCACGAGGCCCGTAGGGAGGTGGGTGATGCGAACCGCGGAGTCGGTCACGTTTACATGCTGCCCACCGGCGCCGCTCGAACGGTAAGTGTCGATCCGAAGATCCTTTTCCTCAATCTTGATCTCGATCTTGTCTTCGATGTCCGGGCTCACGTAAACCGATGCGAACGAGGTGTGCCGCCGGGCGGCAGCATCGAATGGCGAAATCCGGACGAGTCGGTGGACACCGGTTTCGGCCTTGAGAAAGCCGTAGGCGTTCTTTCCTTCCACCAAGAGGGTGGCGGACTTGATCCCTGCCTCCTCCCCCTCCTGGTACTCTAGGGTACGGACCCTGAAGCCTTTGCGCTCGGCCCATCGGAGGTACATCCGGTAGAGCATTTCGGCCCAGTCCTGGGACTCGGTGCCGCCGGCCCCCGGGTGAATCGTAAGAATGGCGCTAGCGGAGTCGTTTTCTCCGGAGAGCATCAGAGACAGCTCTGCTTCTGCCATCTCCCGTTCCAACAGCTCCACGCTCCGGCGCAGGTCCTCCTCTACCTCCTCCCCCTCCCGGGCTAGGTCCAACATCACATGGGCCTCTTCCAGGCGGCCCAAAAGCTTTTTCCCTTCCTCGATCTCTTCTCCCAGACGCGTCCGTCGCTGTAACGCCTTCTGCGCCGTGACAGGATCCTGCCAGAAATCGGCCGATCCCGATCTCGTCTCCAGGTCTTTTAGTTCTTCGGACTTCTTCTCCAGCTCAAAGGTGCCTCCGCAGATCCGCCACTCGCGCCGACACCTGATCGACCCGGGAAGTCAGTTCCTCAAGCAGCAACTCATTCATCGAGCCAAGGGCCCTCTCTGCCTGCGCGCCTCGCGATGCCCGCGGCCAGCGCTGCGGCCGCGAGTATAGCACACAGGATCACGAAGCTATCTCCATGCCGCGCGTAAAAACTCCGTGTTCTGCGAGGGAATATCCGAGACCACAGGACGCGCTCTTCCATGAGCCGCGTGCTCACCACCACCCGCCCCCAAGGATCCACCACGGCGCTGATCCCCGTATTGGCAGCCCGCACCACGTACAGGCGGTTCTCCACGGCCCGGAGCCGGGCCATCTGGAAATGCTGCAGGGGGCCGGCGGAGGTGCCGAACCAGGCGTCGTTGGTCAGGTTCGCCAGAACTGTCGCGCCCGACACGGAGAAGCTTCTCACGAGCTCCGGGAAAATTATCTCATAACAGATGGCGGTGCCGACCCGTAGGAGATCGATAGATACGACTACCGGCTTGTCTCCCGGAGCGAAGTCACCGATGGACCCCTCGGCCAGTCGGTTCACGAAGGTGAGTATGGCTCGCATCGGAACGTACTCCCCAAAGGGCACCAAGTGCATCTTGGCATAGACGTCTCCCCACGTTCCGTCGGCCCGGACCAGGGCTGCGGCGTTCACCGGTTTGACTTCGCCCTTCACTTTTCGGTAATCGACGGTGCCAAAGAGCAAGGAAATCCCTAGATGCCCGGTGAGTGCCTCCAGGCGCTCGCGATAATCGAGATTGGGACGGATGCCTCCGGGCGAAGCGGAGGAGGGGCGAGCCAGGGGAAAGGGAGAGGAGGACTCGGGCCATAGCACGAGCGAGACGCCTGGTTTTGCCGCCTCCTCGGTGAGACGCACGTGCTTCTCCAGAATCCCGTCGGCGGCTTGCGCACTCCATTTTTGGTCTTGAGGAATGCTGGCCTGGACGATGGCGACACCGCTCGGTGTCCCCGTTGGCTCGTGAGGACGTGCTTCCCACCATCCCCACCCCACCGATCCTGCGAGAAGCACCAGGGCGCCCAGATCCTTCGCATGGAACAACGGCTCACGTCGGGAGAGCCTGAGAATCCATTCGGACGTGAGAGCATTGGCCAGGACCACCAAGTACGAAACACCGTAGACCCCTGCCAGCGAGGCGACCTGGATGGCCGGGAGAAACGGAGTCGGGGCATATCCCAACAGGCCCCACGGACACCCCGATAGTGCATGTCCTCGCAGCCATTCCAGCACCACCCAGAGCGAAGGGAGCAGCAGGAGCGCCGCACTTGGGAACCGGCGAATCCAGTGCGCCCCGAGCTGCGCGAAGAGTGCGGGATAGAGAGCCAGATAGATCACTAGGATCGACAGGGTCGCGACGCTCAAGGCCGGATTAAGGGAGCCGTAGTGTCGAAAGAAGCGGTAAAGCCAACTCAAGAGACAGCCGAAGTAGCCGCACCCCCAGCCCAGCCCCAAAAGAGCGGGGTTCACCGTGGTGACGGTCTCGAGAACCACGAGAAGAGGGGCTAGACCGACCAGGATTAACGGCCAGATCTCCGCCCTGGGAAAGGCGAGGGCACTGAGGGCACCTGATGAGACCGCAAGGAGGACCAGAGGCAGGGACCGCCTCATCCGGCGGAACGCCCCTCGAGAAGCAGCAAGCGCAGCGGCTCCCGCACGTCCACTTCTCCCGCCGCGGCTCGGGCCATGACCGCTGCGTACAGAGATTTCACTCCGGAACGAATCCCCTCCCGGCGAATGCCGCCCTGGACAGAAGGGTGCGTAAGGGAGTCCCAGACGGAGACGTCTCCCGGGATGAACTCGAATGCAGGCTCGAGGTCGATGACCCCCGCACCCCGGCAAGCACGGCACCCGTTGTTCGCGAAATAAAGACCACCGCCGTTTCGATCAGCGATAAGGTTCGGGAACTCTTCCAGAAGATCATACCGACGCCGGCAGTGTTCGCAGATGCGCTCCACCATACGGGCGCCGAGTATCCCGCACAGCTGCCCTTGTTTCACCCGGGGGAGGAGGTCGGTCCGGATCATCCACTCCAGCGCTTCGAAGGCATCCGATTTGCGAATACCCGCGACCGTCAGGCGGCCTCGCCCCACCTCAAAGATTGCCTCGGCCTCCTCCCGCGATTCGATGCAATGCACCACCAGAAGATCCGGCCCATCTCGCACCGCGGCCTCCAGTGCAATTCGTAAAGCGCCAGGACGTACATCCTCCAGAACGCGAGTGTCGAGACCCGGAAGGGCCGGGGAGTGAGGGCCGGCCAGAAAAATGGTTCGTCCCGCCTGCCAGCGAACGGCCTGGATGAGCGCCCCGAGAATCCGATCCCGATAGTGACCTTCGGGGACCGCCAAGAGGAGGACTCCCTTCCTGCTTGTAAGCGCCCCTTCCAGGCCCGCTCTCGCCTCCGGGTAGTCTTCCAGCATTTCCTCCAGCGTCTCCTTGTGGATCCTCTCCTCGACGATTCTAAGGTGGTATGCATCGCCGTTCAGGCTGGGAAGGGACGTGACCAACACCGCGAGGCGGCGCTCACCTCGCCGCAGGCGGAATCGCCCTTCCCGCGGGACGGTGCGACCTCTGGCTGCCATTTTGGAAAGATCTTCCAGGGCCATTCCCAATCCGGCCTGCAAGGAGGAAGGGAGGAGGCGGAACCCGTCTGAGCCCTCCCGTTGGTGGAAGCTTACCCGGAGTCCTTCTTCGAGGGGTTCCACCAGGAATTCTCGGCACCGACGCTTGATACTCTCCGCCACAAGGGCCCGGAGCCAGGCGATGGGCGAGGCGCTTTCCTTGAGCTCCTCAATGGCCACGGGGAAAACGTCCAGCGAAGGATCGGACAGGACCAGGAGGCTGTCCTCCATTACGCCTCGGACCACTCCGGGCTCATCCTCCGTGCTGAAGAAGCGGGACAGAGACTCCTGGATGAGACCCGGCGGGCAGATGACCGGCTCCACCTTGAGACCCGTCAACTCCTCCACCGCGGGTATGAGGCTCGGGTTGTCGACGTACGCCATGGCCAGGAGAAGGCGATCCCCTTCCTTGCGCAAGGGTACCATCTGATAGAAGTGGGCAAGGCGGGCCGGGATAAGATCCAGCAGGGGCCGCTGGCGGAGGATTTCCAGCAGGTCGGGTGCGATGATGCCGAAATTGTCCTGGAGAAAGACGAATAGAGAGCTTGGAGTGACGCGTCCGAGGCGCATCAGATGGTAGCAGAGACGACCGCCTCGCTGGCGCTGCTCCTGGAGTGCCTGGTCCAGGTCGTCGCGGCGCACTAAGCCTGCCTCGACCAGCAGCTCCCCTAGAAGTCTGCGCTCGCCCACGCCGTTCCCCTCAGCCTTGCACCTTGACGATCCAGGCGCTTACCTTTTCCTCTGCACGGACTCTCTCAGCTACCTTTTCCGCGGGTGCGCGGTCGGGGTAATTACCGATGCGCACCTTGTATTGCGTCTTACCGTTGGGACCCGAAGCGGTATCGATGTTCGCCTCGTAGCCCTTCTTGCGCAGTCGATCGACCAGTGTCCGGGCCGAGGCAAGTTCTCGAGTCGAGGCGACCTGGACTCGATAGTGCTCCTCCCCCGTACCGGTCGAAACCGCAACAGGCGTCGAGTTCTTTTCGACTCTCTTCGGGGGCGCCGGCAGTGTGGCTGGCGCGGAAGAGGGGGGAAGTTCCGCCGGCGCTTCTTGACGGGGGGTGCTGACTTTGGGCGGCGCTTGCAATCCGGGGGCCGATTTTTTCCCGAGGGTCTCGTAAAAGGTCAGCTCCCGTGGAGCCGCGGGATCGGCGGACCCTGGGGTGCCAGGGCTCGAAACCGCTTCCACGGTTTCAGTACTGACCTTCTCGGGCCGGGCCACACGTTCGCTCCACCGTCCCAGAAGAAAAAGGACGAGCCCGAAGAGGGCGAGTCCCACGAGCGCCAGGGCAAGGTGCCTGCCTCCCAGTTGGACCTCCATGGGCTTCTCCGAGTCCGCGTCCTGCTGTACCCGGATTCCTTCCTGCTGGTCCGACATGGGCTCCTTTCTCCGTTGAGAGGGGGGGCGACCTAACCTGTTCCTGATTCCAAGGCCGGGTTGCCACCTACGCCGATCGAATTCTTTCCGGAGAGCTTGACGCGACTCATGGCCTGATCGGCCGAAATCATCAGGTTCGCCGCCGAATCCCCGTGGAGAGGGAAACAAGCGACGCCAAAACTGGCGGTCAGCGAGACCTCGCGGCCCGATTCCAACTCGAAGGGTCGAGCGGCAATCGTCTGGCGGAGTCGCTCCGCCAGCTCGCAGGCACCCACGGCATCAGTTTCAGGCAGGACCGCACAGAACTCGTCGCCGCCGTACCGAAACAGTTTATCGCTTCCGCGGATGCCCGCGAGCACCCGGCGGGCCAATTCTCTCAATGCCCAGCTTCCCGCAGCATGACCGTGCAGGCTGTTCACTTCCTTCAGATTGTCCAAGTCCATGAAAATCACGGAGAGAACGGTACCGTAGCGCCTCGCCCGTTCGACTTCTTCGGCGAGGAAGGAATCCAGATAGCGGCGGTTGTAACTCTCGGTTTGGTCGTCCTTGATCACCAGTTCGCGAACCCGCTCCATGCGCAGCGCATTGGCCAGCCCAGGCAGGCAGTCGGAAAGTAACCGTGACGCGGTTTCGCCGGAGGCGCGCAGCGAAGGAGTGCCGGCGGGCGCCGGGAACCCCACCAGAAGACGGCATCGGCAGTCCGATTCTTCGCCAGCCACCGAGACCAGAGATTCGAACCCGAGACCTCGGAAGACTGGCGGGCAAGGACCGCTCTCCAGGTCCGCGTTGACAAAGCCCGCGCTGCCGAGGATTTCCTCCAGACGCACGCGCAGCAGACCTTTGCGCCTGGAATCATCGTTCCCCACATGGCAGCCCAGGAGCTGGTGCTCGCCTCCCTCGGGGGAACGGAGATAGAGCAACCCCCCGGTGCCGCCTGTGAGGCTGCAGGCTGCGACCACGATTCCATTGGCGTTTTCCAAAGGCTGCACCAGGCGGCTGACCTCGAGGGCTGCGCGAAGGACCCTCAGCTCCTGGTCTTGGATCGGATCCTCCGCCTCGGGGCTGTCCGGGATCTGGGAAGAATCGTCCATCACCGCTTCATGAGCCCCGCGAGAATGTCGATCGGAACGGGAAAGAGAATCGTGGAGTTCTTCTCGGCGGCGATTTCCGTCAGGGTTTGCAGGTAGCGCAGTTGGAGCGTGGTGGGATTGGTCGAGATGATGTTCGCCGCGTCCGCAAGCGCTCGGGAAGCCTGCAGCTCACCATCGGCATGAATGATCTTGGCACGTTTCTCCCGCTCCGCTTCCGCCTGCTTGGCCATGGCCCGCTGCATCTCCGAGGGAAGGTCGACATGTTTGACCTCGACCATGGAGACCTTGATCCCCCAGGGATCCGTGTGTTTGTCCAAGATGGTCTGGAGCTCGTGGTTCAGCCGCTCTCGTTTGCTCAGCAGGTCGTCCAACTCCACCTGCCCGAGAACGGAACGGAGTGTGGTCTGGGCCAGCTGGGAGGTGGCGTAGTGGAACTGCTCGACCTCCACCACCGCCTTTAGCGGATCGATGACGCGGTAATAGACCACCGCGTTTACCTTCACCGATACGTTGTCGCGAGTGATGACGTCCTGAGGGGGCACATCGTGGACGATGGTCCGAAGCGACACCCGGACCATTCGGTCGATGAATGAGAAGACGATGGTAAGGCCGGGTCCCTTCGGAAAGTGGATCAGTCGCCCCAAACGGAAGACCACCGCCCGTTCGTATTCGTTGAGGATCTTGAGGCAGCTGATGAAGTAGAAAACAATGATGATGAATACCACCAGGAACGGAAAGGAGACCGTACCCGCTCCGGCCATGGAGTCCTCCTCGCGACGGGCCCCGCCTAGCGGCGGAGCTCTTCCACCTCGAGCATCATACTCTGAACCCGCACCACCTTCACCCGCCTTCCTCTCGCCACCGGCGACGCGCTCCTGGCATTCCAGATTTCACCGTGCACAAACACCTTCCCTTCGGGCTCCAGATCGGTTATCGCATTGCCCAACTCTCCCAGCAATCCCTCGCCGCCGGTGGTCACTCTCTGCCGGTGGGCCCAAATCACCCGGCGGGTCAGGAACGCCATCAGCAGTCCCGCGCCCGCCGCCACCGACCCCACGGTCCAGAGCGGGACACTGAGCCCTACCGCCTCGGGGCGACGAAACAGCATCAGGCTGCCCAGCGTCAGCGCCGCGATGCCGCCCGCCGTGAGGAGGCCGTGGCTGGGAACCTTCAGTTCCAGAATGAACAGCGCCACGCCCAGGACCACCAGGAGGAGACCCACATAGTTGATGGGAAGGATTTGGATGGCGTACGCGAAGCAAAGTAGGCAGAGAGCACCGAATACCCCTGGGAAGACCATCCCCGGGTGCGTGAATTCCACATAGAGGCCCAGGGCTCCCAGGATGAGCAGGAACAGCACATACTCCGGATCGGCGATGAAGGAAAGGAAGCGCTCTCGAGCGGACATGCGGACCTGTTCGACCCGTGCTCCACCGAGCTTCAATGTGACAACCTGTCCGGTGAAGCGACGGATGCTCTTCCCATCCAAGGCTCCCAGGATGGCCTTCTCGTTGGGAAGGACAAAGTCGATGAGCCCCCCCTTGAGAGCCTCCTTTTCGGTAAAGGAACGGCTCTGCCGAACCGCCTCCTCCGCCAGCGTGACATTCCGGCCGCGGTTCTGCGCCAACGTCCGGACCCATGCGGCCAGATCGCTTTCCGCTTTCTGGAGGAGAATTGCTCCCTGCCCCTTCCTATCCCCCGTGCCGCCGATCCCCACTGGATGCGCTGCTCCGAATCGCGTCCCCGGTGCCATGACTGCCACGTCCGCCGCCAGAGTGATGAAAAAACCGGCGGAGGCGGCGTGGGCGCCGGAGACGAATACGGCCACTGGCACGGGAGAGGAGGTGATAGCCTTCACCATATCCTGGGCGCTGCTCACCAGCCCCCCGGGAGTGTCCAACTTGACGATGACGAGAGCACACCGTTCGCGGGCGGCCCGCCGAAGGGAATCCTCCAGGTATTGGGCTGTGACGGGCTGGATTGCCTCAAAGAGCTCCACCGAGATGACCCGGGGCCGTGTCGCCGGGGAACCGCTGGATGGTGCGGGCCAGAGCAGGAGCCACAGAGTCGCCAGCAGCATCGAGGCGCGGTTGGCAGGAATTCGGCGAATGCAGCAATTCACGAGTCCTCCCGTCAGCGACCTTCGCCAGGGACAGGAAGATTCCGGCATTCCTGGAGACGCCGCAGTCCCTCGCGAATCTGCGTCTCCGCCACCGCGTAGGACATCCGAAGGTACCCCTCAGCCCCGAAGGCGGAGCCGGGCACGGTCGCTAGGCCCAATCCAAGAAGCAACCCCCTGGCGAGATCCACGGAGTTTACGAACCCGAATCGCTTCATGAATCCGCTAACATTGGGAAAGACATAGTAGGCTCCCTCCGGTCTGAGGCAACGGATTCCTTCAACCCTCGAGAGCTCTCCGACCATCAAATCGCGTCGCCTACGATACGCCTCCCGCATCGATCCGAGCACCGAAGGCGGCACCTGCAGAGCCGCCACCGCTCCCTTCATGGAGAAGGAGGCGGTGTGGCTGGCGTCGTGGGACTGGATCTTGATCATGGCACCGATGAGGCTGCGCGGTCCCAGGGCGTAGCCTACCCTCCAGCCGGTCATGGCGTAACTCTTCGAGAAGGATCCCACTATCACCAGCTGTTCCCTCATTCGCGGGGTCTCCCGGGCGAAGGAGGCGAAGGAGCCCTGCCCATAATGAAAGAACTCGTAGGTCTCGTCGGACACCATCAGCAGATCGTGCTTGCGAGCAAGCTCCGAGAAACGGGCGATTTCCTCACCTGGAATGACCGCCCCGGTGGGGTTGCAAGGTGAATTGAAGATGACTGCCCGTAGCGCTTCCGTGGCCAGGGCTCGCTCGAGAACCTCAGCGCGCGCCACGAACCCGTCCTCTTCCCGCGTGGGAAGGAAGAGGGGCTCCGCCCCGGCGAGTCGCACCTGGTCGGGAAAGGAAACCCAGTACGGAGCGAAGATGCCCACTCGGTCGCCGGGCTCGAACGCTGCCTGCGCCAGCAGGAAGAGCACGTTCTTACCGCCGCACCCGATCATCACCTCCTCGGGTCCGTAATCGGTCCCGAAGTCCCTCTGGTAGCGATCCGCCAGACCGGCGCGCAATTCGGGAATTCCGGCGGTGTCCACGTAATGGGTGAAATTCTCGTCCAAGGCCCGCTTCGCCGCGTCTTTGATCGGGCCTGGGGTGTTGAAGTCCGGCTCGCCCGGACCCAGATCGATGACGTCAATTCCGCTGCGGCGGACTCGTTCGGCATCGGCTTTGGCCTGCAGGGTGGCGGAGGGGGTCAGATCCCTCACCCGCGTTGACAACTTCATCCGCGCCTCCTTGGCTGAACCTTCCCGCGGGATGGGCGGCGGGAGCCTTTCAGCCGATTGCCCACCCGCGCACGCAGGCGGCGCTCCACCTCCGGCGGGACCAGTCCCGCCACACTTCCCCCTAACCTCACCACTTCCTTCACCAGACGGGAGGAAAGGTAAGAATAGGTCTCGCTGGGCATCATGAAGACCGTCTCGATGGAGGAGTCGAGCCGACGGTTCATGAGTGCCATCTGAAACTCATATTCGAAATCCGAAAGTGCCCGGAGGCCCCGGACGATGACTCGCGCGCCCCGGCGGTGCGCGTAGTCCACCAATAATCCGTCAAAGCTGTCCACCGTGACATTGGGAATCCCCGACGTGGCATTCACCAGGATACGCCGGCGCTCCTCCAGACTGAACAGCGCCTTCTTTTCCGGGTTGCGTAAGATTGCCACCACGATCCGATCGAAGAGCCGACTCCCTCGACGGATGATGTCCAGGTGCCCATGGGTGACCGGGTCGAATGAGCCAGGGTAGACCGCCAGCACCTTCACTGCCTCTCCTCCGCGGCGGAGACTGCCCCTGGGCCTACCGTCGGCGCTCCACCATCTCCGCGGCGTGGCGCAAGGTCAGTTCCGACACTCGATCGCCCCCGAGCATGCGTGCCACTTCCCGGACTGCCCCGCCCCGATCCAGGAGCTCCACCCCCACCTCGGCGCGTCCCTGTTGCATCCGTTTGGTAACGCTCAGGTGGTGGTCGGCCAAGGAAGCGATCTGGGGAAGGTGCGTTACGCACAGGACCTGACCGCCGCGCGCGAGATCTCTCAGCTTCTTCCCCACCGCTTGCGCCACGCGGCCGCCAATCCCGGCATCCACCTCATCGAACACCCGGACTGTCCCTTCGCTCTCCCGCTTCAGGACAAGGTGGAAGGCGAGCATGATCCGCGAAATCTCCCCGCCCGATGCCGTGCGAGAGAGCGGCCGCAGCGGCTCCCCGGGATTGGCCCGAACCAGAAATTGCACGCGGTCCCACCCGCGAGCCGTACAGGCCACCGGGTGCGTGTCCCGAAGGACGGGGCTGTCAGGATCTTGCTCCGCGCCCAGCTCCACCCGAATCTCAGTCCCCGCCAGCGCCAACTCCGCGAACTGTTCCCCCACGGTCGCTTCCAGAGAGCGAGCTCCCTTTGCGCGACCGCGGGAAATCTCCGCTGCTTGACGGGCGCAGGCCTCCGCCAACTCGAAGACCTTCCCGTGAAGTCCCTCGACCGAGTTTTCCGCTGAGGTGAGGGTCTCTTGTTCGTCTTCGCACTCTCGCTGAAAGGCGAGGACGGACTCCTCGTCGGGACCGTATTTGCGAAGCAGACCTTCCAGGAGTGCCAGCCTTGCCTCGATCTCGTCCAGGCGCCCGGGATTCTCTTCCTCGTCTCGACCCGCCCGCCGTAGGGCCTCTGCAAAATCCTTGAGGGCCAGCTTGGCCTCCTCAACCCGGGGCAGCGCTTCCGCAGCCTCGGGGATGAATCGCGCGAGTTCCCTTCCCGAGGCCAGAGCTTCTTCGAGCGCTCCCAGCGCCGAGGCGTCTCCCTCATAGAGCGCCTCCAGCCCGACGTGGGCCAGTTCCATAACTCTCTCGCGGTTGCGGAGTCGGAGCCTCTGCGCACGCAGCGATTCCATTTCTCCCTTCACGATTCCCGCCTGGCGGATCTCCTGCGACTGGAATCGAAGCAGATCCAGGCGCCGCGCCAGCTCCTGCTGGTCCCGCGCGAGGGATGCGAGCCGCTCTCGGGTCCGCCGGAGATCCTCCCAGAGTTCCCGCATGCGCTCCAGTGTCTGGAGGTGACCGCAGTACCGGTCCAACAGCGGGAGGTGCTCCGCCGTACGCAGCAACGTCTGTTGATCGTGCTGCCCATGAAGATCCACCAAAGCCTCTCCCAGCCGGCGAAGATCCGCGAGGGACGCCAGCTTCCCGCCGATGAACGACCGGCTTTTTCCCTCCGACAGGATTTCCCGGCGCAGGATCAACTCGTCTTCCTCAGGCTCCCATCCACGCTCCTGCAACAACGGCATAAGATCCTTGCGGCGTGAAAAGTCAAAGACCGCCTCCACCAGCGCGGAACTCTCTCCCGAGCGGATCAGGTCAGGCCCCGCCCGCTCTCCCAGGAGCAGTCCTAGCGAATCCACCAGGATGGACTTCCCGGCCCCGGTCTCTCCGGTGATCACTGTCAGTCCCTGGGAAAACTCGAGGGAAACTTCACGAAGGATGGCGAGGTTGCGGATTCGAAGGTATTTGATCATCCATCACGCGGGGGAGGGGATCGACTTCCGCGCGCGGATGGTAGCACCCACCCTCCACCGAGTCAAGCCATTCCAAGAATGGAGGCGATCGCCTATCTCTTTTCCTGTCGTGGCTTTGACTTGGAGATCTGCCTGTGGTATTTTCCCCTTCGCTGGGTCGGAATTCCCCGCGCGGGTGGCCATCCCCGGTCGGCCCCTGCCAGTTGATACTCAGTCCTCAGCTCAACGCCGTCACGGAGGGTTCTTTGACTGTTTCGTGTCACCCCTTTGGGTTCATCCTCCTCCAGGGTTTCCAGGGCGACATCTTCCACCTCATTGCAGGCTCCAGCAGGGTGGCCCAAACGGTGCTGGGAATCCTGCTGCTCTTCTCGGTCCTGGCGCTTTCCGTCATGATCGACCGATATCGCCTCTACCGCCGCGCCTGGCGGAACAGTCTCGCGTTCCTCCAGGTCATGGACCAAGTGCGCAACCTCGCCGAACTGAGAGAACGCTGTGATCGATTCACCGGCAGTCCGCTCGTGGTGCTGTTCAAGGCGGCATTTCGCGAGCTGACCTCCCAGTTCCTCGGAGGCGACGATCGCCGCTTTCCCTCAGCGGCGGGAATGGGCTCCGAGACGCAACCGACGAAAAGCCTCGAAAGAATCCGGCGGGCACTGGATCGGGCAGCGCTGGCGGAGAGTGATCGTCTGGAGGCCTATCTCCCTGTGCTGGCAACCACCGGATCGGTGACACCCTTCGTGGGTCTTTTCGGCACCGTCTGGGGGATCATGAACGCGTTCACCCGTATTGGGGCCCAGGGCTCCGCCAGCCTCGCCGCCGTGGCGCCAGGGATTTCCGAGGCTCTTATCACCACGGCCGCCGGTCTGGTACCGGCCATCTCTGCCGTCATCGCCTATAACTACTTTCTTGGGCGACTGAGGGTGCTGAACTCGCTCATGGATGAGTTCATTCTGCGCTTCATCAGCATTGCCGAACTGCATTTGGAGACCGCCTCGGTCCCCGGTGCAGTAGAAGCCGGCAAGCGGAGGCTGTAGTCATGGCTTTTGCCTCTGCCCCATCATCAGGAGGGCGACGCGGCCGCCGGATGGCCATGTCGGACATAAACGTCACTCCGCTGGTGGACGTGGTGCTGGTTCTCTTGATCATCTTCATGGTGACCGCTCCCATGATGCAGCGGGGTGTGGATGTGCGTCTTCCCCGAGTGGAGTCGGCTGCCGACGCGGAGGAACAGCGCCTTGTGGTAACGGTGGGAAGGGACCAGCGGGTCTATCTCAACGACCAGGTGGTGGGCCTAAGTTTGGTGGGGGAAAAGGTCCGGGACCTCTCCAAGAGTACCGGCATCGACTTCGTGTTCCTCCGCGCGGACCGCGAGGTGCCCTATGGCCGCGTCATGCTGGTCATGGACGCCATCAAGAAGGCCGGAGTCGAGAAGGTCGGCCTGGTGACCGAGCCGGGCCCATCTCCCCGGAGCGCGCGGTGACGGTAGTTCGACTGACGTTGCAAAGTCCGCGCGGGCTCCTGCTGCACTGGGTCTCCCTGGTGGGAACGTCTCTTCTTCTCCACCTGGGCCTCCTTGTCGGGATCATCGTCCTGCCCCGCGTATTCCGGCCCTCGGTGAAGTTTCCAGATGTCTACACGGTCAATTTAGTCTCGCTCCCCGCGGGCGCCCCCGGACCAAGCACCTCTGCACCGCCCTCGGAGAAGTTGCTGGCCCCGGCTCCTCCGGCCTCGGCACCCAAGGCAGCTTCCAAACCCGTTCCCACTCCGCCCCCGACTCGTCCCCCCCTGAAGATAAAGCCTGCCATCAAGATCCCCGTGAAGCCGATCACCAAGCCGGCCAAGCCCAAGGTGACCAGCAAGGCGCAGACCTCCGCCAAGAGTAGCCCCGAGGAGACGAAGGCCGAGCCCGCCTCAAAGCCGAGCGACGAGAAGGACCAGGCAGCGACTCAGGAGGGGAAGGTCGAGGCCGGCGGGGGCGCTTCCGCCACTCCCGCAACAGGGCTCGCCAGCGGTGGAAGTGGCTCGATGCCTGGAGCTCAAGGAGGAGGCGGGGCGGGAGGACTGTTGGATGACGCAACCTTCCAATACGGGTGGTACCTGTCCAACATGAGCTCGATCTTTTCGAGAAACTGGACCCGACCCATCAAGCCCGATCTGGCTCAGGCGATGCGCGCGGTGGTCCACTTCCGAATCCAGAAGGACGGGCGACTCGCCGACATCGTCCTGGAGCAGTCCAGCGGGGACACTACCCTGGACCGCTCGGCGATCCGCGCCGTACAGGATTCCAATCCTCTTCCCCCCCTTCCTTATCAATACGGGAAGGACTCTTTGGGAGTCCATTTCTATTTCGATCTCGTCCCCGACTGAGCGGGACATCTTCTGGGAGCCCTCAAGCTTGAGACGATTCAGGATAGCTGCTGTTGTTTTTCTGATCACTCTGGCCTCGGGGCGGGGGGGAATTCCCCAGACCGGGGACATCATCCTAGGGATTTCCGAGACCGGGGCACGCCGCATTCCTGTGGCGCTGCCCGATTTCCAAGCGGCTTCGTCGGCGGGAACGCAACGGGCCGCGGGGACCATCACGCAGACGCTCCGCGACGACCTGGCCTTTTCCGGCTATTTCAGCGTGGTCAAGCCGGCACTCTATTCCGACATCACCGGCTACTCGGAGAAGCGAGTCCTATACAAAGACTGGCTGGGAATAGGAGCCGAATCGGTGGTGCTGGGCAAGGTGCTGGAGGAGTCGGGAAAGATCGCGGTGGAGGGGCGCCTCTATGACAATCACCAAGAGCAGCTCGTGATGGGGCGGCGCTACCGAGCGGAGCCGGACGCCGCCCGCAACATTGCCCACCGACTCGCCAACGAGATCGTCCGGCAGTTCACCGGCCAGGCCGGGATCTTCCAGACGCGAATCACCTTCGTCTCCCAGGTGGGACGCGGCAAGGAAATCTTTGTCATGGATTACGATGGCGAACGTATCAAGAGGTTGACCAACAATGGAAGCCTGAACTTGAACCCAGCCTGGTCTCCCGACGGTAACGAGATTGCCTTTCTGTCGTACCGCTCCGGTCGGCCGGAGCTCGTGATCCTCTCCAGCGGCGGGGAGCTCCGCAAGGCGTTCCCTCAGCAGCGGGGAGAACTGAACTTGGCTCCCGACTGGTCACCCGACGGGAAGCGCATCGCCTTTGCCGGGAGTCGAGACGGGAACGCCGAGATCTTCATTCTGCGGCTCTCCGACGGACAGCTCTCCCGACTCACCAACAATCCGGCGCTGGACACCTCTCCCTCCTGGTCCCCCACAGGCAAGGAGATTGCCTTCGTTTCGGATCGGAGCGGCTCCCCGCAGATTTACCTCATGGACGCCGAGGGAAGCAATGTGCGTCGGCTTACCTATGAAGGCTCCTGGAACGATCTTCCTGCCTGGTCCCCGAAAGGGGACAAGATCGCATTCTGCTCCCGTCAAGAGGGCCACTTCGACCTTTACGTGCGCGAGCTGGCCACGCAAAAGACCACCCGACTGACCTACGGGCCTTCCAACAGCGAGGATCCCCGCTGGTCCCCTGATGGCCGACACATGGTGTTTACCACGGATCGGAGCGGAAACTATGACATCTATGAGATGCTTTCCGACGGAACCGAGATTCGTCGCGTCACGAAGGGAGGGCGCAGCATCAATCCTGATTGGTCGCGTTGAGACGCCGGCCCTCCCCAGGTTTACCGGGTGTCCTGTGCTATAATCTCGCGCCTCGAACCCCTTCAGGGATCGTTGGCACGTTTTGAGTTCGGTCTCGGGAAACCCACTTCTGGAGGAATCTGATGTCGAAGTGGTGTCAAAGAGCGCCCCTTGCCCTGATCCTGTTACCCTTGCTGGTGCTCGTGGTGGGCTGTCCCAAGAAACCACGCCCCGAGATACCGGAAACTACGCCGCCCAAGACCACCGATAAAACCCCCGCCGCTGAAGAAGTCAAGGAATCACCCTTCGCCAAGACTCCGGAATCGTCCGAATCGTCTCTGGAAGACCAGATGAGCGATGAGATCCGGCGTCTCAATGAGCAAAAACCGCTGGGAAGCGTCTACTTCGACTTCGACAAGGCCGATCTGAGACAGGACGCCCTCGAGCAGCTGCAGCGGAACGCGGAATGGTTGAAGTCCCATGCCGTCTATCGGGTCCGGATCGAGGGGAACTGCGACGAGCGAGGGACCACCGAATACAACCTGGCCCTGGGTGACCGCCGCGCTGCCACGGTGAAGAACTACCTGGTGAAGGCCGGCCTCGACGGGGGACGCTTCGAGACCATCAGCTACGGTGAAGAACACCCGGTGGATCCTGGGCACGGCGAGGAGGCGTGGAAAAAGAACCGCCGCGCCGACTTCACCATCACCGGGAAAGCTGCGAGGTAGGAAGTGCACCCCGGATCACGGTTGCGACCCCTCGTCTGGATCTTGGGGGTGTTGCTGCCTGCCGTGGGCTGTGCCACGACCCACACGCCGGATCTCACGGCCGACGTCGCCACGCTGAACAGCCGCGTGTCGCAGCTCCAGAAGGAACTGGAGGAGAGCCTCGCCTCCACACAACCCGGCTCCACCGCTTCCAGGGCGAGCCCGGGAGCTGCAGTCCCCGGCACCGATCTGGCCGCACTGGACGCCCGCATCGCCTCGCTGGAGACGGAAATCGCCGCCGTTCGCCAGCGCCTCGACGATTCGCTGGCACGGATGGATTCTCTGTCGCAGGATCTTCAAGCCACGCGGGAGATGGCCATGCGGGTCCAGGCGCCTCGGATGTCCCCGACCCAGCCTCCCCCGGGTGATGGCGAAGAGCCGAGCCCCATGGCGTCCGAGGGATCCTCCACCGGACTGGAAGATCGTCCGGGACCCGAGGCTTCGCTCGAAGACATCTTCAGCGCCGCCTACGCAGACTATGCCAAAGGGAACTACCCTCTGGCGCTGGCCGGCTTCCAGGAATTCCTGAAGAGGTATCCGACCAGCGAGCTGGCGGACAATGCACAATTTTGGATCGCCGAGTCGTCCTACGCCCAGGGAGATTTCCTGACCGCCGAGGCGCAGTACAGGCTGGTGGTAGAGAAGTATCCCAAGGGCGACCGTGTTCCGGCGGCGCTCCTCAAGCGCGGGCTATGCCTCATGGCGCTCGACCGAAAGGCAGACGGGGTGGTTGTTTTGCAGCATCTCATCCAGACCTTCCCGACCAGCGACGAAGCCTCTCTGGCGCGGCAGCGGTTGGAAGAAATGGGTGTCAAACCTTAACGAGACAGGGAGAAGGATTTGGCCAATACCAAGAGCGCGATCAAGAACATTCGCAAGAACGAGCGCCGCCGGGCGGTGAACAAAGCCCGCAAGGCTACGCTGAGGACCCAGATCAAGAAGCTCCGGACCCTGGTCAAAGCCAAGAATACGGAGGCGGCCGCCAAGGAGCTGGTGACGACCGTCTCCGTCATCGACCGTTCCATCCGGAAGGGAATACTGCATAAGAACACCGCCGGACGGTACAAGTCCCGACTCACACGATCGGTGCGGAGTCTTTCCGCCCCCCGTGCTTGACTGGCTGCGCGGAAGACCTACCCTTTGATGACACCTGCGGGAACCAGCCGGGCAACCTTCTTGGAGAGACCCGCGCGGTCACAGACATCCACCACTCGGGCGACATCTTTATACGCCTCCGGCATCTCCTCTAAAAGGGTCATTCTCCCCTCGGAGCGAACGACGATGCCCCGGTCCTCCAGTTCACGCACCAGGGAGCGATGCCGGCCCGCCTTGCGGGCGGCGGCGCGACTGAGAACACGGCCGGCTCCGTGGCAGGTGGAACCGAACGTTTCCTTATAAGCCCTTTCCGTTCCCACCAACACGTAGGAATACCGCCCCATGTCACCGGGGATGAGCACGGGTTGGCCCACTGCTCGGTAAGCGGCCGGGGTCTCCGGGTGCCCGGGCGGGAACGCCCGGGTCGCTCCCTTGCGGTGAACGCAGAGGCGGCGCTTCCTTCCGTCCACTTCGTGCTCTTCCATCTTGGCTATGTTGTGGCAGACATCGTAGACCACTGAAAGCCCCGCCTCCCGCGGGCTCAGCCCCAGGACCTCCTCGAAGATGCGGCGGACGAACGCGGTGATCACCTGCCGGTTGGCGAAGGCGAAATTTGCCGCCGCCGACATGGCCCGGAGGTAACGCTCGCCTTCTTCGGAGACCAGAGGTGCACAGCACAGTTGGCGGTCGGGAAGGAGGATGCCGTACTTGTCGGCGGCGCGGAGCATCGCCGCGATGAAATCATCGCACACCTGATAGCCAAGGCCTCGGGATCCCGTGTGGATGATCACGGTGATGGCGTCTTGCTCGAGCCTCAGGGCGCGGGCGGCCTTTTCATCATAAATATCGGCCACGTACCCGATTTCCACGAAATGGTTACCGGAGCCCAACGTGCCGAGCTGATTGCGCCCGCGCTCCACGGCCCGGTCCGAGACCTCCTCGGGATCGGCTCCGCCGATCCGACCTCCCGCTTCGATGGCGTCGAGATCGGCGCCCAGGCCAAATCCTTGGGAGATGGCCCAGGAGGCGCCCTTCAACAGCACCTCCCGCAACTCTTTCGCTTCTAAGCGCAAGTCCTTCCGGTGGGATCCCACTCCCGATGGAACGTTTCGGAAGAGGCTCTCCACCAAATCTTTCATCCGGGGCTTGACGGCTTCGCGGCTCAGACCTGAGCGCAGCAGGCGCACCCCTCAATTGATGTCGTACCCGACTCCACCCGGAGAGACGACCCCTTCCTCAGCATCGAAGGCGGCCACGCCCCCGATGGGAAACCCGTAGCCCCAGTGAATGTCGGGCATGGCATAGGAAGCCCGCACGATGCCCGGCAATTGGGCGACGTTGGCAACCTGGACGAGGCTCATGTCGTCGATCATCGTCTCCATCATCGCCGCATCGGCGTAAACGATTCCCGGAACCCTCATCCCCGGCAAGGGCCCCACCTGAAAGCGGCACTCATCGATCTGCTTCACTGGGGGTCGCCGATTTTCGCTCATCGTCTTCTCTCCCCTTAGACGTCGAATAGAACGCGGGCGACGAGGTTTTGCGGCCCGGGTTCGATGCAAAGCATGTGATAGGTGGCGGCCTTGAGTCCCGTGCGCGGCACGTGACGGGTCGCTTCGAAGGCTTCGCCGAGAAGCACCGCCCGCAACCGGAAAGCACCATCGATCTCCACCTCCACTCGTTTCCAGAGAAATTCCTCCACCTCCCTGAGGAAGATCAGTTCGTTGAGCCAGCGCACCAGCAGGATCTCGCGATCCCGCTCGTCGAGCAGCACTACCCGGTAGAGTGTCTCGGCCACCGGAGCCGGATCGTACAGAAGATCGGCCAGTGCCGCGCCGGCGCGGGCGAACAGCTCCGCCAAGTCTGCGGCCCGCACCTCGATTCCAAGATCCGCCGTATGCTCCAGCAAGCGGTACTCGACCGGTGACTCGCAGCAGGCCTTCATGGGGTTTTCTGCCTCCCTCCCGGCCCGCTCCGCGGCGCGTCGGCGGGTGAAAAATCCACCCGGCGCTGCGGCTCATTGACTCGATCCAGGCGCACCCGGAACGGGGCCCCCATCCGGTAGACAATGCCAGCCCTCTCCCCCCTGAGGATCTGCTTCCGCTCCTCAAAATGGTAGCGGTCCCTGGGCAGAGTCGAGAGGTGGACCAGCCCCTCCACGAACACTTCGGGAATCTCCACGAAGAATCCGAAAGGGGTGATGGAGGAGATGAAGCCGTTGAAGATCTCTCCCACGCGCTGCGCCATGTAGGCCAGCTTCCTCCATTCCACCACCTCCCACTCCGCCTCGTCGGCCGTCCTCTCGGTGCGGGAAGACTGGAGAGCGATGGGGGGAAGGATCCCTCGCAGCCTTTCCATCCGCTCTTCATCCAGCCGGCCCGAGCGCAGCACCTTCTTGAGAATCCGATGAACCATCAAGTCGGGATAGCGACGAATAGGCGATGTGAAGTGGGTGTACGTGGAGGTGCCCAGTCCGAAATGAAGGCCCCGTTCGGCGCTGTAACGAGCCAGCTTCATCGCCCGGAGCATCGCCCGCGAGAGAAACCGGAACTCGGGCTTTCCTTCCAGCCGATCCAGGGCCTCCTGAAAGTGGAAGGGCTGGAGAGCCTCGTAGGGCTCCGGAAGCCGAAGGCCGAAGGCCGCGAGAAGTTCGTTGAGACGGGCGATCTTGATCGGGTCCGGCCGCTCGTGGACCCGATAGAGCGAAGGCACCCGAAGCGACAATAGGTGGCCCGCCACCGCCTCGTTGGCCGCCAGCATGAACTCCTCGATGATGCGGTGGGCCACGTTGCGTACCAGCGGCGCGATCCCCAGCGTCTCTCCCTGCACGTCGAGCAGAATCTCCGGCTCCGGAAGATCGAAGTCGATGCTCCCCCGCTGGCGACGCCTCGCGTTGAGGACCCTGCAGAGCTCCTCCATCAGCCGGAACTGTTCTACCAGGGGGGCATACCGCCGAAGGGCCTCCGGGTCCGAGGTCTCCAGAATCTTCGCCACGTCGGTGTAAGTCATCCGCGCACTGCTGCGGATGGCGCTCTCGGCGAAACGGGCCTGAAGAATCCGGCCGCCAGGATCGATGTCCAGGATCACCGAGAGGGTCAACCGATCCAAGCCGGGCTTCAGAGAGCACAGGTCGCTGGAGAGCTCCGGCGGAAGCATGGGAATGGCTGTCCCGGGAAAGTAAACGCTGGTTCCTCGCGCCAGCGCCTCCGCATCCAGCTCCGATCCCTCGCGGACGTAATGAGCCACGTCGGCGATGTGAACTCCGAGACGATAGTTTCCGCCCGGCAGCCGTTCCACCAGCACGGCATCGTCGAAATCCATGGCCGTCTCGCCATCGATGGTGACGATAGGGAGACTCCTGAAATCCTCTCGCTCGGAGATCGCATCCGGCGGGACTGGATTCGGCCAACGCCCGGCTTCCCGGAGAGCTTCTTCTGGGAACGCCTCGCGAAGTTCGTACTTCCGGATTACCGTGCGCAGGTCCATCCCCGGCTCGTCGGGATAGCCCAACACCTCCACTACGCGACCCCGCGCCGGGTGCCGCGACGAGGGGGGCTGCATCACCTCCACTCCCACCACCTGCCCGTCGCGCGCCCGGGAGGTTTCCCCCCGGCCGATGAAAATGCCCGCAGCGTAGGTTCGGTCATAGGCCTCCACCTGGTCTCCCTCCGGCCCGCTCCGAAAGATCCCCATGACCCGACGCCGTGAGGGCTCCACCAGCCGCACGATGACCGCTTCGTCTCTTCCGCGGCCGCGCCGGTGCACCACCCGCGCTTGTACCCGATCGCCGTGAAAGATCGAATCCAGGTTTCGCGGGTGGAGATAGAGGTCCTCCGAGCCTGAGTCGGGAACCAGGAAGCCGAACCCGTCCGGGTGACGCTGGACGCGACCAGTTACCAGTCCCTGCTGTCTGGGAAGACCGTATTGAGTCTTCCCCATTCGGACGATTTCCCCTTTCTCCACCAGCTCCCGGACCAGACGTTTGAAGGTCATGCGGTGGCGCTTGTCCACCTTGAGCCGACGGAGCAACTCCCGGAGGCTCACGGGAGCCACATCGGGTCGACTCAGGGCCTCGAGGAGCTCTTGTCGTCCGGGGAGGGGAGCTTCGTCTGCGGCGTGAGGATGTCTTCGGGATCGCGTCAAGAGCTGATCCTCTCTAGTCTCTGCTGCAATTTTAGCACCCCGCGCGCTGCAAGTCGGTTGCGCGGGGAAGAGGTTTTGTTGTACAAGAATGTGCCTTTTCGCCTGAGAAGAGCACCGACGTGGGCCGAAGTGGTGAAATTGGCAAACACGCTAGATTCAGGGTCTAGTGCCCGCAAGGGCTTCGGGGTTCGAGTCCCCGCTTCGGCACCATTCTTCCTTCCAGCCGCCAGGGTTTTCCGCGGAGAGCGTGCCGCATAGTCTCGTCCCTCCTCCTGTCTTCTGTTGAACCCTGCCGCGCGATTGCAGTAGACTCTTTCGTGAACGGTTCCGTTTGCGAGGTGCCGATATGGTTCAGTGGAGTGAGAAAGATCTAGAAGAGTTTTCCGCGCTCATTAAGCGGGAGCGCGAGGCGCTGAACGAGTTCGAGCACCTGATGCGCCTGGTGCGTGATCAGTCGGAATCCCTGGAGAACATCCAGCCCCGCATCCAGGAGCTCCTCAAGACCGTCAGCGACACCACCTCGCGGCTACAGCGGTTCCTGCAGTCCTGAGCGCTGCAGTCCCTGGGCTCAATGTTCCCTGAGGAACGCCTTCACCGCGGTCTCCGCCTCATCACGCGTCCAGAAGGCTTCCCGGAAGACCGCTTCGGCCGAGCCCTCCGTCCGTGGAAGCTGGAACAGTCGGATGTAGATGGCTCCTCGGTACTCGGTCTGGATTACCTCGTAGGTGTTGCCCCCCCTTGTGCTTACCTGCCGGTGGCGCGTCACGCCCCCTCCCAGTTCGGTTTCCGTCGCTTTCGCCGGTGGCCCTTTCGGAACTGTGCGTTGAGGGTCGGGCGGAGCTTCAGCGTGTGCCACGGAGGATGCCACCGGGGCTGCCGGCCTCAGGAACTCGAGGCCCATGCCTCCCCGCAGGCTCCGGCGGAAGGCTGGCGGCAGCTCTTTCGACCACCGCACTACTCCGCGTACGGTCACGGTCTTTTCCGGATATTCGATCTGCAGCGTCAAGACCGTGTGGGGTGGATAGATGACACTGGTTTGGAGGTAGATGCCGCTCTCCGAAACATCCTGGGAGTAGCCGTTGTGGGCTAGATCGCCGTGCCCGAATCGCACGACGCAGCGCTTCTTGACGCGATCGTGACGGCGCCGCTCGACCGCTTTTCTCTCGCTCATTTTTCTTCCAGAAAAATCTTGACCGTGCGTCGCTGCGGGTGCATATTCGTCGCCTGGGAATCCTCCTCATTCTTCCGAGGTACCGGCGCCGTGACGCTCTTCTGTCTCGCAGAGAATCTGTCTATGCGTGTAGGCCGGGATGGCGTGTGGATCTGGGCACCCTCGGTTTCCCCTCGTCCCATCCACCTGGACGCCCGGACGCTCGCTGAGATGGGGCTGCGACTGGCGGTCGCTCTGGGGGAAGGCTCCGCACCCCCCGCGCTCGCGACTAGTCCGCGTCCTTCGGATCAGAGCCGAAACGCTTGAGCCAATACTCCAACTCTTCCGAAGACGAGGTAGCGGGCTTTTCTTCGTGGCGTCTCACGCCCTTCGGGCCGATGCGCTTCAGGCGACGCAGAAACGTCTCGGAGGAAATCCATCGCACACCCTCGGCTCGAGCGACGCGGCCGATGTCCTTCTTGTCCGACGTGACGACCGAGAGGGACCCCCGCTTCGGCTCCCTCTCGATGATTTCCAGAATCACCTGATCGGCTGTCCGGGGCCCCCGGGAAAACCTCACTTGGATGCCGGGCCGGCCGGGAGGATTTCGACGGTCTCTGGCCCCCTGCCCGTCGAAGACCACGAGGATTTCCATCTCCGCGGTCCGGTAGGCAGCAATGCGATCGAGAAGTTCTTCTCTGGCCTCCTCCAGGCTTCGCTCCGCTAAGTTCTTCAGGACGCCGTCCTTGTACAAGAGGTTGTATCCGTCGATGAGAATCTTTTCCATGATCGTCGCCTTATAGCATGCGGCTCCCGGCCCCGCAAGCGCCGGAGGATTTGACTGATGACAAGGCGCTCCCTTACAATCAAGCCTCTGTGCAAGGGGAGGGATCCTTGGCGGAACGGAAAGCGAATCGAGCAAAGAGCGGTGCCACCCAGGCGACGGGACGGAAAGAACCAGCCGCCAATTTGATCCCCGCAAACCCCCTGAGCGCCCGAGAGGCGCTCATTCAAGTCGCTCTACTTATCGGCATCCCTCTGATCCTGCTGCTGCTGGCCCGTATTCTCCTCCACCAGTTCCTTCCCTCCCTGGGCTATTAGAGGCCCACCGCAAGAAGCGACGACCCGCCACAAGAGATTTCTTGACACCGCCGGAATCGATTGATTAGCATGGCTGGGCCCGCCGCGCCTCATGCGGCATCCTCCGGAGGCTCTCCGTGCCCCAGGAACCCGCTGCCGCTTCGGTGCCTCAAACGGACGAGTTTTCCCGGGAGAAGCTCGTGGCTCACTTCAAGGATGGTGTGGTGTCCCGTGGTTTCTCCCGCGACTTCCAACCCGAGCAAGAGATCTTCCACCTGATGTCGGATGAGGAAGGCATCACTTCTTCTCGCAGAATTCATCGGGAGCAGCTCAAGGCTCTCTTTCAGGTGAAGACCTGGGGCAAGCCGGGCGGCCACGCCGACCGCCGGAAAGAGTTTCCCGCCGAGCCCTCTCAGTGGCCGGCTCCTCGCACCATCGTGGAGTTTTACGACGGTGAAGAGATCTGGGGCTACAGCGAAGGATACCACTCGGGGGTTCCCGCCTTTTTCATGCTCCCCGCGGATCCCGAGGACAACAATGCCAGGATCTTCGTGGTACGGTCCTCCCTGGTGAAGATCCATCTCCTTGACCACTAGGTTCGAGATTCGACCCCGCCTCGGGCCTCCGACCCGTATCTTTCTCCTGCTGGTTCTGTGCTCGTCTCTCTCCTCGCAATCAAGGTCTGCCGATTATGTGCGAGGGTTTGAAGCCCTGCTTCATTACCGTCTTCCGGGAGGAGGCGAGGAGACGACCCGCGTATCGGACCTGCATTTTGTCTATTACGAGAGGCGGTTTTCCCAGAAGTCCACTGGCTTCGGGAAGCCCGGGAAGATGGCAATCCATGACCGGCCCCATGCGATTCAGGCAGTTCAGAACGAGGACTTCAAGAAGCTCAAATTCAAGAAGCTCGTGAAGATCCAACTGGAGTACCGGCAGGAAGAGGGGAAGCGTCTGCTCTATCTGGTAGCCACCCGGCAAGGGAAGAAAGGAAATGAGGAGGTGGCCTGGCCTGCCCACAGCCTGAGAAACTTCAGCGTCGCCGAACTCCCCCATTTCCGAGCCAAGCTGGATGGAAAACTGGTGGACATCCTCCTGCCGCCCTTGGTCCAAACCGACGCTCCCGAGGGGAGCCTCCTCGTCCGCATCGATTTTCAATTCCCGGGTCAGAAGAAACGCCGCGACTGGTTCTGATCATGGGGCCCTCTCCGAAGCGCCATGAGAGCTTCCTGCCGGTACTTCCGTTCCTATTTCTGGCCTCGGGATTCGGGTCGCTTGTCCTGGAGGTGACCTGGGCACGCCAGCTCTCGCTCCTGACAGGCAGCGGCGTGCGTGCTTCGGGGGCGGTGGTCGCCGTCCTCCTCGCTGGCCTGGGACTGGGCGCCGCTCTGGCGGGGCCCCTGGCGGATCGTCTGCAGCGCCCACTTCGCGCCTACGCCTTGACCGAGGCCGGAATCTCCCTCTGGGCTATCCTCACGCTCCCGCTCTTTCCACGACTCTCGGGGCTGCTGCCGGTGTTACGGGAGGGAGCACGCGGTTCCCTGGACCTGGGCTTCGGCCCTCTCCTCGCCATTTGCGTCCTGGTTCTTCCAGGAGCATTGCTCATGGGCGCTACGACGCCCCTCGTGGTGCGCGCGGACTGTCTTCTGCGCTCCCCGGACTCCTCTCCCGAGGCGGCGGGCCGCTCGCTGGGCCGGATGTATGGCTGGAATACGCTGGGAGGCGCCGCGGGCGCTCTGAGCGCCGCCTTCCTCCTCTTGCCTCGATTGGGACTCCGGTCAACGCTGCTCCTGGCAGCGGCGACCGACTTGTTTGTGGCTGCTTGCGCGCTCTCGATGTCGCCTGCGGCTTCCTCGCCAACTCCCCCTGATCCCGGCAAGCCCCCTGGTACTGTGCCGGTGTTCGGGTGGATGTCCGGGAATCCGCGAAGGGGGATCCTCCTGTTTGCCCTCTTCCTCACGGGTACCCTGGGAGCGCTCTTTCAAGTCGCTTGGACCCGACTGTTGGTTCTGTTCTTCGGCTCGTCGGTTCAGGCGCTGGGCTTGACCCTGGCAGCGTGCCTTTTAGGACTGGGGCTCGGTTCCGCGTGGACGACTCGGCGCCTAAAGCGCGGCGCCCGAGCGGCGAGTCTGGCGACCAAGCTGTGCGCCGGAGGGGCCGTCGCCACGTTCATCACGCTGCCCCTGTGGGGGAAGCTTCCCGTGCTCATGGTGCTGGCCCAGGCGCGTGTCGGCACCTCGTTCAATGGAGCGCTTCTCCTGCAGTCCGTCATGGCCGGATTTCTGATGCTGCCCCCGGCTGCCGCCCTGGGCGCGCTCCTTCCTGCCCTCACGGCCTCCCTGGGCGGGGGCGTAGAACACTCGGGCAAGGTGTCCGGCGGCGGGTTCGCCCTGGATTCTACCGGATCCCTCCTGGGAGGTCTCGGTGCCATCTATTTCCTGCTGCCCCGCGTCGGTGCCGGCACGATTCTGCGGGCTTGCGTCCTGGCGGAAGTTTTTCTCCTCGCTAGTCTCACCCTGGTCGCCACCCTTCGCGCAGAAAGAACAGCCCTCCGGCGCAACCTCACCGCTGCCGCGGTTCTGGCGGCGGGAGTCCTCCTGCTTCCTTCCTGGAATCCTGTCTTTCTCACTTCGGGACCGCTCCTGTATGGACCGGCCTATCTCCGAATCGGGGGGAAGAGCTGGTCGGGAATCCAAGAGGCAATGCAGCGACGCGGCCAGCTGCTCTTCCTGGATGAAGGTGCGGATGCGACGGTCACTGTAAGGTTGGGTGCCGGAGGGACGCGTTCGCTCCAGATCAACGGGAAGACCGATGCCTCAGACGCCGGCGACCTTCCGGCGCAACTTCTGGCGGGACAGATCCCCGCGCTGCTTCACCCTGCTCCTTCTCGTGCCCTGATCATTGGGCTGGCGAGCGGCACGACCGTGCGCGCTCTTGCAGATCACTCCGTCCATCGCTTGGATTGTGTGGAAATCTCTTCGGGTGTGGCGAAAGCGGCCGCCTATTTCGAGAAGGCCAACGGGAAAATCCTGTCCGATCCGCGCTTCCATCTGTACCTGGGCGACGGCCGTGTCTTCCTGGAGGAGAGTCGGGAGCCATACGACTTAATCGTGTCCCAGCCCACCAACCCCTGGATTGCGGGCGTGACCAACCTCTTCACCAGTGAGTTTTTCCGTGCTGCCCGTCGGCGCCTGGCAAAGGGGGGGATCCTGCTCGTTTGGGTCCAGGGATATGCCATGGCGCCGGAGGACTTTCGGAGTGTCATCGGAACCTTCCAGGATGTTTTTCCGGGCGGCCAGCTCTGGGAGGAATCGGCCGGGGGGGGCGACTACTTCCTGGTGGGTCCGCGGGACCCGGAGCCGCTGACCGTGGAAGCCGTTTCGACAAGACTCGACTCCACGGCCGTGATTCGCAGCCGCCTGCAGAGCGCCGGCGTCCGAGATCTTGCCGACTTCGTAACCCGCTTTCTCGCCGGCGGACAGACCCTCACGGACTTTTCGCGCGGTGCACCACGAATCACCGACGACAACCTGCGCCTGGAGTACTCCGCCCCGCAGGAAATCTGGCACAATCGGATGCCGGAGATGCTGGAGATGCTGGAGGGTGTCCGACAGCCGCCTGGCGCTCTGTTCGCGGACCTGGAGAGCCCCTCCCACGCCGAGCTTCGGGCCAGGCTGGCGGGGCTCCAACGCGGGCGCCGGGATCGGATTCGTGTGGCCCTCACCTTGCGCCGCGAGGACCTGGAGGCTCTGAGCTCTCCCTCTCTGGTGGCCGCCGTGAAATTGATCCGAGACGGACAGGAAGAGAAGGCGCTTTCCTTCCTTGGCAGGGCGCGCGACGAGGCTCGCCGTGCGCCCGTGGTCCCACTCCTGCAAGGCTGGACGCTTCTCGGTCAGAACAGGTCAGCCGAAGCGGAGCGCGCCTTTCGGGCCGCGCGGGAGCTGGATTCCCTTTCGGCCGATGCCGCCGAAGGTCTCGGCATTGCACTTTACCGGCAGGGAAGGCTAGGAGAGGCCGCGAGGCTTTTCGTGGCGGCCACAGCGCTGGATCCTGGAAGCGCGGGTCCGGTCTCAAATCTAGGAGCGGTTCGGCTCGCCCAGGGACGCACTCGGGAGGCCCTGGGTCTCCTGGACCGAGCCCTGGAAAGAGATCCGACCCACCTTTCCGCGCGCATCAACCGGGGGGTGGCGTTGGCGCGTCTTGGGAGGGTCCAGGAGGCTGTGACGGCCTATGAGCAAGCGCTGGAAAAGGATCCCGGAAATGAGGACGCACTCTATAACCTCCGGCGCGCTCGCGAACGTCTGAGTGAGGCCTCGGGGCGGAAGCCGTGACACCGACTCAGGGTGTAGCGGGTGCGGTCTGCGCCGTGGAGGAGGCACCTGGTGCGGTCTTGGCTTTGGGTTTTTGATCCTCTACCTTTCGCGCCTGCTCCACCGCTTTCTTCCAGGACTCCTCCTGTACAAGGATCACCGAGGGCCACTTTTCGTCCTTGAGATAGACCTTACCGTGGCCGTCGCTCTTTCCCACCCTCAGCACCCGCGGGG
Organism: Acidobacteriota bacterium; assembly: GCA_003222305.1. GTDB lineage: Bacteria > Acidobacteriota > Polarisedimenticolia > Gp22-AA2 > AA152 > AA152. The sequence continues at coordinate 40,722 of QHVQ01000038.1, forward strand.
CCGTCCCCGCTTGACCCTTCTTCCAGAATTCGAGCTTCGCGGCAGGCTGTTCCAGGCCGTAAGAGCCCGTCTTGGCGGAGGGACGATCCAGGAACTCCGCGGCCTTCAAGTCCGTCAGGTTACGCAGCAGTAGATCCACAGGGTCGTCTGGCAGGACCCCCGGTGACGGAGAGACCCGATCCCACTCCTGATCCCCGCTTCGTTTCAGCTCCAGCGTCGCGGGCAGAGCACCGGTGATTCGAAACTTCGCCATGTCCCACCGAGCCCAGGGTAGCAAGTCCTTCTTACGCAGGTCGGTGACGGTGCTCTTAAGTTTGGCTTCGATGCTGTCGGATACTTTCACCAAGGCACCGGAAGCGGGGCGAATTGTGTACAGGCTACCCGAGTCCGTTTCGCCGAACTGTAGCTGCGGGTCGCTCTTCCATTCCTCTCCATGGAGCGTCACGCGGTAGCGAGCCGCTCCCAGGCCCCGCTTTTTGAGGGAGTCCGGTGCCGGCTTGTCGTCCACAAATTCGGTCACCGTGAGCCGCTCGAGGGCATAGATGAAGTCCGCAACCGTGGAATCCTCGGCGGCTGCGGCCACGGGGATCTCCAGGCTCCACTGCCCGTCCCGCTTCACCAGCGAAACTTCGTCCTTGCCGGTCGCGAGCTTGACGCGGGACAGCTTTCCGGGATCGAACTTGAAATAGGTCTTGTCGCGAAGGGAAAAAAGATTGGCACCCTTCAGGGCCTCGGTGCCCGAAACGATGAGAATCTTTCCGTCCTCTCCCAAGCGAGCGTAAGCGCCCCCTCCCGTCGGTGCATCGTCGCCTACGTGAAGGACCCGGAGCGGCTTGGGGGCGGATTGTAGCGAGAGCTCCACTGAAGCGGGAGGAGTCTTGAGATTGTAAGAAGCCAGATCGCTGGACTTGCCCAGGTCGTGGCTGATTCGCATCTCCTGAAGCGAGTTCAGGAGTCGATCCACCGCATCATTATCGGGAGCAGTCTGAAGAGGTTCCTGGATCTTCCACTTCCCGACCACCTTCTCCAGGCGAATCCTCTCGGAGCCATGAGTGAGTATCATGCTCATGACCTGTTCGGTCTTGAAGGGGAGCACCTTTTCGGCCTCCTCCTTCTCCTTCTGCCTCTTCTCGCCCCCTTTGATCTCCACAAAATAGACATAGGCCGACAGTCCCAGGAGAACTCCCAGGGCTATCAAAAGGTTCCACCGCCTCACAGCTTCTTTCTCCGGACCCAGATGATCGTCCCCACCAGAAGAATCGCTGCGGGGGCGATGAGGATCGAAACAATCCAGATGAAGCTGGCCTGACGCTGGGAGAGCGTGACCAGGGCCGGGGCACGGGACTTGGGGCCAATGGCCACCAGGTCCTCCTGTCCGGCGAGCCAGTTCACTACGTTAAGGAACAACTCCCCATCGGCGGTGCCGCTGAAGTAGGCGTTGCTGGCGAAATCCGAATCCCCGAACACCACCACCTTGGTTTCAGGCTCCGCGGGCTTGGCCCCCGTCGGAGTGGCCGATTTCGTCGTCCCCTCTTGCACTTTTTTCGTGGCCACCGCCGCCACCACCAGCGGACCTGGCTTGTCCTCGGGATCCATCCGCAATTTCCCCGTGGGTGCTTCCTTCTCGTAGTTCATCTCACCCCAGGAGAGGGGGGTAGTTTTCGCCAACGCCTGAAGCTCCACGCCGGAGGGAGCGGGAGACGCCAGGTTCAGGGAGAGTGCCAGCGGGTAGAAGGTCTGATAACGGAATCCCTTGGTAATGGGGTGCGACTCATAGCCGTCGGCGGGCACCATCGGAATGTCGGGCTTGCCCCCGAACAGCGCCGAGACCCGATCGATGATCAGATCCCGGGCCGGAGTGATGCCGTACTTAGCGAGCAACCCCTCGAGCCCCGAAATGGCCCCGGGATCCACCAGGATGGCAGCCCGCCCTCCCTTGTCCATGTAGGTCTGGAGCTTCTCCACCTCCGCCGGAAGCCAAGGTTTCTGGGGGCCCGCCACCACCACTGCAGCGCAGTGCTCAGGAACTCCCATTCCCGGTGAGAATGTCTCCACCTTCGCCTGTTGCTTTTCTACGCTGGTCTGGAAGGCTGAGAGCCCCTGTTGGCCGCTGTCCTTGGCCTCACGCTCTCCGTGGCCGATTGCAAGACAGAGGGTCTTCGTCTGGTCGCGGGTGACTTTCAAAATTCCGTTGGTGAGGGCCTCTTCGTCCCCGGTCAGGACGGTGGTGCTCTGCTCGCCGGACTTAAGCACTATGGATTGCTCCTGCGTGACGGAGTCCGCCTTGGCCTCGGCCGGATTCTTGAGAGGATCGACGAACCGCACGTGCAACTTGTCCTTCGCCTGGTAGGCGTACTCGTCCAAAAGGTCCTTCATCTTCTGTTCGGGCACGGTACCGGGGTAGTAGTAGGCCTTGGCCTGCACGGCTCGGGGGAGGTTCGCCAGGATCTTCAGTGTCTGCTCCGAAAGGCTGAAGGCTTTTTGCTCGGTCAGGTCGTACCGCTTGTGGTGCCGCACTGCAAGGAAATTTAGAAGGCACAACACCACGGCCACGATGACGATGAAGGCCACATCGCCGCCCCCCTCCCGGACGGCGCGTCCCTTGAGTCGGTCCAGGATGGCAGAGAAGTTCAGCAGCAGGCCCAACAGCACCAGAACTCCTCCCATTCCCAGGAGCACGCTCACCAGGATGGTACGCTCTGGAATGATCAGGTAGGCGGCCAGGCTCGCCAGAAGCACCAAAAAACCGGCGGGAGCTGCAAACCGATGGAGCAGGTTCATGCCCTCACCTCCACCGATGCGAGTCCACCACCCTCTGCGCCACAAACAGGGAGAGGACGATGACGGAGAGGTAGTAGACGACGTGCTGCGTGTCCACCACTCCCTTGGTGAAATCCGGGAAATGCTCAATCACGGAGAGATTCGAGATGAACTCCGTAGCCCGCTCCCCGATTGTCTCGTTGAGAGAATTGCTCTTGGAGATGCCCGACAGGAACCACAAGACGAGCAAGGCACCTACCCCCAGCACGTAGGCCAGGACTTGATTATCGGTGAAGGCCGACAGGCAGAGTCCGATGGCCAAGAACGCCGCCCCCAGAAGAAACACCCCGACGTAGAGGCTTGCGACGCTTTTCAGATCCGGCTGAGAGACCCGGGTCAGGAATCAGAGAAACCACCAGAGCCCCGAGATACTTGCCCAGCACGATTTGTGTAGAGGTGATGGGGGAGGTGAGGATGAGCTCTGCCGTTCCCTGGCGCTTCTCTTCCGGTATCAGTCGCATGGTGATGGCCGGGAAGAGGATGAGAAGGAACACCGGCACGAATCCTCCGAAGAGGGGCCGGACGACCTGCTCATTCACGTTGAGTTGCTGCTGGAAGTAGGGATTGCTTCCATAGACTAGACACTCATTGGCGAAGGCGATCAGGTTCAGGCAGAAGGAAAGCCCGATGACCAGCACGAACACCGCCAGAATCAGGTACGCCAGGGGGGAGACGAAATAGGTGGACAGTTCCCTGCGGGCGATGGTGAGCACGCTTCTCATGCCACCACCCCCTTTTCCTCCCCGGTGAGCCGGAGAAAGACTTCTTCGAGGCTGGGCTGCACCGACGTGACCTCCACCAGGAGCCATCGTTCTTCCACCGCCCTCTCGAAAACCCGTCGCGAGATTCCCGAGCCTGTCCTCGCTTCCACCAGGAAGCGATGCGAAGCACCGTCCTCTGGGATCACCGCCTGGACCCCCTCGAGGATTTCAAGACGCGCCTTCATGGATTCGGCTCCCGGCGCGAACTGGACCGAGATGCGCTCCGACGGCTGCAGTCCGGTTGCCAGCCGAGCCTGGGTGTCCAGGGCCACGATGCGCCCCTCGTTGATGATGGCCACGCGATCACAGAGCTTTTCTACTTCGGGAATGATGTGGGTGGAGAGGATGACCGTCTTCTCGCCACGGAAGGAGCGAATCAGATTGCGGATTTTCAAGATCTGCCGGGGGTCGAGGCCCACGGTCGGCTCGTCCAGAACCATCACCTCAGGTGAGTGGACAATGGCCTGGGCGATCCCGACACGCTGCTGGTATCCCTTGGAGAGGTTTTGGATGAGCCTTCCCGCCACCTCGGTCAGGCCGCAGCGTTCCAGGGCCGATGCAACGCTGGGACGAATGGTTTTCCCCGGTACTCCTTTGATTCGGGCCACGAATGCGAGATACGACTGGACCGTCATCTCCTTATAGAGGGGAGGGTGCTCCGGCAAGTAGCCTATCCGCCTCTTGACTTCCCGTGGATGCTGCATCACGTCGAAACCTGCCACCACGGCACTGCCGGAGGTCGGTGGAATGAAGCCTGTGAGAATTCGCATCGTCGTGGTCTTCCCGGCCCCGTTGGGGCCCAGGAAGCCCAGTATCTCCCCCTTCTCCACGCGGAAGGAGATTCCGCCGAGCGCTACACGATCTCCGTAGGTCTTCTGAAGATCTTGAACCTCGATCATGGGATTCTGACTCGTTGTCTAGGAGTTAAGTTGTTTAGACTAAGCATTATCGGGCAAAACGGCGGATACTATAGATCATGAGATCGAGGATTTCAAGGAGCTTGCTCCACGGCGCCGCGGCGTGCTATATGCTCAAAGCCCGCGAACCTTTCCCGGTCCCTTTCCGTTTAGCGAAGATGAAGGCGGTTCCGAGGGGAGTGCCGAATCCTTGGCCCCGACGGATAACGAGCTGGTGGTTCGCTGCCTCCAGCGAGACGAAGTGGCCTGGCAGCTGCTGGTGGAACGGCACTCCCGAAGGGTCCTCAATATCGCTTACCAGTTCACCGGTAGGCGCGAGGAAGCGGAGGAGCTGGCCCAGGAGATATTCCTCCGCGTATTCCGGTCGCTGCACCGGTTCGACCTGAATACCCACTTCGTCCCCTGGCTGGCGAGGGTAGGCCGGAATCTTTGTATCGACGAGCACCGGAGCCGGGCCCGGGAGAAGGCTTCACTCGTGGGGAACGAGCCAGATCCTGAGAGGACCGAGGACCGCGGCGCTTCCCCCTTTCGGCACCTGGAGGCTCGGGACCGGGAGCGGCGGGTCC
>QHVQ01000038.1:45805-46836 GCA_003222305.1 Acidobacteriota bacterium
TCCAGGGGCTGTCCTATTCAGAGATTGCCGAATCTTTGGAGGTGGCGGTGGGAACGGTCAAGTCGCGAATCCATAGAGGGCGCCTGGAGCTCGCCCAGATCCTGTCGAAGGAGAATATGTCCTGGGAGGCTGACGGTTGAGGAATGGATCGGGAGGAGGAAGAACCAGCATGATGACTCACGAGAAGTTCGAAGCTCTGCTTAGCGACTACGCAGACGGAATCATGCCGGTGGGTCAGATGCGGGCATTCAGCGAGCACCTCTCCTCCTGTGCCCGGTGCACCGCGTTGGCTGACGCCTTCACCTCCGCAGTGGCTGAGCTTCATTCCTTCCCGCGGCTCGAGGTGCCTGAAGGCTTCGTTTTGAAGGTCCTCGAAATGACCTCACGGCGCCCTGCGGCCTGGGAAGCATTGTGGGGGTGGCTCGGGCTTCCCCGCGTCAGCCTGTCGCCCACGGCCGCAGGTGCCTTGCTCTCGATGCTCCTGGTCTTCCTGGCGGGATCTTCCGATGGAAGGCGGGTGGCCAGGGAGGTCAGCATGGTGACCCANNNCCTCCCCGAGACCGCGGCGGAAGTAGGTAAGAAAATCCCCGGACAGGTGGAAGGCACGGTGGACTGGATCCGCCAACGGCTCGCAAGGCCGCCCGAGGGTACCCCGCGGATGAAAGATTCGGGAGTGAAACAGAACAGTAGCCTCAGGCCCCCCGCCACTCTGGCTGTCTGATGCGTTCCTGTGCGCTCACCCCAGAACGAGGAGAACAGAATGACGTGCTACTACCATCCCGAGGCTGAAGGGCTCATGGACTGCCGCCTTTGCGGCCGCTCCCTTTGCAGCTCATGTACCGTGGAAATCAAGGGGGTACCCTACTGTCGTGAGTGCATTCAGAGCCGAATCGAGCAACCCCCGGCCCCCCCGGTAGCACCTCTGACCGGCGAGATGCGCTCGGCCAAGGCGGCTGCATGGCTCTCGGTCCTTCCGGGTCTTGGCCTGGCCTACCTGGGAGAGTATGTCAAAGCCTTTACCGTGGCCCTGA
>QHVQ01000007.1:0-8512 GCA_003222305.1 Acidobacteriota bacterium
TTGCCCGCCGAGAAGCAGGTGATGAGAGGCTGGTTCCCGGCGGCCATAGAGTTGGCATCTCGAGACAAGAGGTCGTAGGTTCGCTCGAGACTCCCGTAGGAAACGTCCTCCGCGTTGTCGCCCGATCCGGATCCCCAGGAATTATTCTGGACGGTTCCCGGCACGCCGTTCACGGGGCCGTTGCTGGTCACCGTCAAACGCGCCAGCGCGGAAGAATCGGAAATATTGGTGAAGCAATTACCGCACGCATTGAGTGAGGGAAGGTTGATGAAATTCACGCTGGGGGCCACGCCCAGCCCAAACCGAAATCCCGTACCGCTCTCGCCGGTATGCGGGCAAGCACCACCGGCGTTGGAGGCCCCAAAATGACCGTGTCCGGTTCCTGCCAAACCCGCGGTTCCGCATGCCGTCTCGTTGACCCTTCCGGAAAGGTGACCCGTCGGATCGGTGTTAAGAACACCTTCGTCCACGTAGCCGATGGTGACGTTGGAGCCGTCCAGGCTGCGCGCGGCCAGCCAGTCGGTGTAGTTGGGCTCCCCGAGCACGGGCCGAAACGGGATGCCGCCGCTCACTTGTCCCACCAGTATCTGAGTGGAAGATTCGTCTTCAAGCCTGGGCTCGGGGGCAACCTCGACGGCATAGACCTCGGACAGGCGCGCCAGGTCCGGGACAAGCCTTCCGGAAAGATTGACCGTCACTACATCATAGAAATCGAACGGAGATCGATTCAAAATCTCGCCCCGCAGCGCCCGAATCTTGTTCAATGCTGCCTCCACGTCGGCGGAGCGATAGATCAAGACGCTCAGTTTCAGGGCCGTTTCGGGGAGGCTGCCCCGCTCGTGCTGCTGGGCCAATTCGTCGGAGAGCTTGAAGGCGGGATGGTAAGGCCCCATCCATTCCACGAAGGCAAGTGAGGCGACCGCCGGCCGCCGGTTGGCTGGGACGCGGACGAGATAGGCAAAGGAAGGAATGGGGGTCAGAATCTCCCCGCCGGCGCTGCGGATTTGGGAGAGCCACTCATCCGTCGCGGGTCCGATGAGCCGAACCAGGTAGGCATCGGTCTCGCCTCGCGTTTCGCGCCAGGTGAGGTCGAGAGGAAGCCCCGTGGGGCCCTCCGGAACGATGAAGCTGTGGCGGCCCAGGCCGATTCGGTCGGGGTTCTCGAAGATCCGCACCTCGTACCCCGCCTCGCGCAAGGCGGACTCCTGGGCATCGGTCAGCCGGACGAGACTGAAACGACCGTAATTGTGACGCACCTGGACGACCGCCTGGTCCAACGGGACACGCGCTCTTCCCGCCGCCGGCTGATTCGTCACGAGTCCGAACTTGAGGAATGGGAGCGGGCCTGGGGGCCCTGAAGCTCCCGTGGCCAGCGCTGCCGGCAGCACGGCCAGGAGAAAGGTCGCCCTCAAAAAGCGAGAAAACCCCTGCGGGGGAGAAACCCTCGGTGCGGAAAAGGGCATGGCCTTCTATATACCTTCAAATCAGGCTTTTTCAACCTGAAAGCCGGGGCCGCAAACAGGGGTTTCCCGCCCCGCCGGATGTCGTTTCCTGGACAGGCGGCTTAGAGAGATGCCTCAGGCCGGCGCGCCGATCGTGCCCTTTGAGGGAAGCGGCGCCGGTCGAGGGTCTCTCGAACCTTGCCGAGGCAGGCCTGCAAGGCGCTCTCCCGATCGGATCCGTAGCCGGCCGTGACGGTGCTCGAAAGGTGCACCCGGTGGTTGTCCCGCAGGACCGCCAGGGCAATCGCCCGGTAGCGAGAAGGGTCTTGCGCGGAGCGCGCCATGCGGATCGAAACCAGGGTCCTGGCGTCGAGCTGATAAAGACAGGGCGTGAGGGGGCCCGTCAGACAATCATTCTTAATCATGATGAAACCTCCGCTTGAGGTGACGCACCGTCCGAACTCAGATCACCAGCAGGGTGGTGGTGTGGCGCACCGCCGGGATGGACTGGATTTTCTTCATGATCATATCCCGGAGGCTGTTGATGTTCGTCCCTTCGACGTAGACCACCACGTCGTAAGGGCCCATGACGGAATGGGACAGCTTCACCCCCGGCAGATCGGCCAGCACGTCCTCCACCTGCTCCGAAGTCCCGGACTTCACTTTCACGAGGACAAAGGCCTGAACCGGCATCGTGAGATTCCCCCCTGTTGGCGCCTAGTCTAGCGCCGTCGATTGAAAAGGCGCAAGCCAAAGATCAAGCCGGCACTCCCGCCAGCCTCTCCACGAGATCCAGATAAGTGCGCAGGGCGCTGCCCGACTCCACGAGTTTCTTCCGAAAGAGGTCGGAGATCTCCCGGCGGGTGATGGCCCCGGCGTGGTAGCCGTCGTAGATCTGCTGTCCGAGGAAGTATCCCAGCTCATGGACCAGCACGTTCATCCTCCGGGGCTCGGACCGGATCCCCCGCAGGATCTCGGGGGGCACTTCTTCGTACTCGGCGTAACGGGTCTCGAACTTCTTGTGAAGCAGGATGAAGTCGATGATTTCCTTGAATTCCTCATAAGTGTAAGGAGTCTTGGCCTCGATGACCTCAGGCTCTTTCCGGTAGTACTGATAGAACTGAGCTTCGAAGAAGTGGTTCCGACTGGGCACGATGAGCTTCGAGCCGAAGAACGCCAGGGCCTCCTCCAAGATGCGACCATAGAACAGGTCGTGCTGGGGCAGATGGGCCAATGCTTCGTCGTACAGCTCGCGCTTCAGACAGAGGTTCACGAAGTGAGCGGCCTCTTCGCCGCCGTGGGCGAGGTCGAACTGACCCAGAAAAATCGCATTCAGGCGGGGGACGAAGCAAGAGCCCTTCTCGCGGACATGGTTCAGGATTTCATCCACGTCGTCGGAGCGCAGGTGCGCGCCGCGCAACATGCGCCGGAACACTGCCGCGTCGGAGGGACCATAGACCTCGGGGAAAGCGTCCACCAGGTACTCGCTGCAGCGTGCATCCCGCCGCAGGCAGGTGGTGTACTTGTTGATCCTCAGGAAATCCAGGATCGTATCGATGATGTTATAGACGGTGGGGGTGAGGTCCACTTCGGCCTCGTCGTCCTGCTCCCCTTTCCACCGGTCCAGGACCTGCCGGTAGGATTCGTACTTCTCCAGGGGACTCGCGTTGAACACGCAATAGACATCGGGCGCTACGCGAACCACGTCCCGCTGCTGCTGCCCCTGCTCCACGAGCTGCCAGTACAGGGTCTCCTGGTTTTGCACCACGAGGAGAGGGCGCAGCTCCATTCCCTGGCGGCGGAGAAGCTGCTCCACGCGGCCCGGAAGGTGACTGCGTCCGAGGTGTGACTCTCCCACGATGACCACCAGCTTGGCGCCGGGGTTCTTCACCACGATGTCGGCGATACGGGAAGCGGCGTAGGCGTCCCGCTTGCGGATGTGCCGAAACCCGTTGCGCGGCTCGCAGTCGATGCCGAACACGGGGAGGGAATACTCCCGGGCCACCTGGAACAGGGGTCGGAAGGCCTGCCAGTCGTAACCCCACTCCAGGTCGTAGCGGATTCTTCGGAGGAATTCCTCTTCGGGCAGGCCGCCGGCCATGAACCGATCCAGGACGCCCTGCTGGCGCCCGTAGATCATCTCCAGGCAGAGGGCGGTTCGCTGGCTGCGGGAGGCCACCTCACCCAGCAGCCGCGCCTCAAACGCCTGGGCCGAGGGGAGGGCATGGTAGTCGCCGATGTAGATGAGGTTGGCCCGGGCGCAGGCAAGGACCAGGTCGTCAAAGGAGCTGATCTCCTGGAACCTTGCGAAATCCCGATGGAATTCCCGGATGTACTGGCGGGCGGAATTCGGATCCACGCCGAAGATCTCTTTCTTCAGGCGCTCCACAGCCTCCCGCTGGAAAGCCAGCTCTTCCCGAAGGGTGGCCGAATCCTGGCGGCTCAGCGCTGCACTCCTCCCGATCCGTCCTGGTCCTTCCCGTCTTTCAACTCGCTTCGAAACCTCCGCACCGCCACCCCCAAACTATTGGCCAGCGCCGTGAGCCGTGCGCCCCCGAAGAGAATCAGGAAGATGAGAAGAATGAGCAGGATTTCGCCGATGCCCAACGAACCCATGGGGGTCTCCAAGGGCCAGTCTAGGAAGGGCAGTCCATCTTGTCAAACTTCAGGGACCGGCCTAGGGGGCGGGGGGCGGCAGGATTCGGCGATGGTTTCCGTCGCGGCGGGTCACGTGGATGGCATCCAGGTGCTCGAGAAGCGGGATGGCATTCTTCCGGGTGGTCCCCGAGAGGTCTTTGAAGGTGGCGATGTCGAGCCGATCCGAAGTGCTGCGGTAATCCCAAACTCTCCGCTTGAGGGCTTCCAGGGCCTCGGAGTGGAACACTCTCCCTTCCTTGATGCGCACGAGTTTACCCTGCTTGAGAAGAAGAAAGAAGATATTCTCCATTTTCGGGCGGCTGACGGCCAAGATCGCCATTACTTCCTCCATCTCCGGGGGGTTCAACCCGCCCTTGCGGTACGCCTCCTCGATCCGGAGGGACGCGCCCGCCTCCTCGCCCTGAAGCTCCACCCGGTGGCCGGCCCGGGCCACCAGATCCCTATCCACCTGGAGCCGGCGGCGACGGACCGACTCTTCCAGAAAGGCTCGGAAGACTTCCCCGGGCTCGTGACGGAAGAGGCGTGAGCGGATCTCTTCCTTGGGGAGTCCCAACTGGAGAGGATGCTCCTCATGAAAGATCTGCACCGCGCGGACCATCTCATCCAGGGCGGCCTCGTAAGTCGGCGCATCGAGGAAGCGCGAAGACTCGCCAGGGATTTGGATCACTTCCTTCGCCGTCAGAAGCGGCACGAGAGCGGCAGTCAGCGAGGCGGTCTGCCAGCCGGTCCGGCCTCGCAGGGACGCCAGGTCCATGCCCGCTTTTCCTGCGCCTCTGACGAGCTCCCGCAGGCGCACCGAGAGATCGGAATTCTCGAGACTCGCGAGACGCAATTCCAGTGCGGTCGCATCGGGCGCCTTGAGCTTGCGGGGCAAATTGTCCAGGACGACCCCGCCGCCGAGGGTGGCCGCGGGGGAGGGACGACGCACAATGAACCGGTCCCCCGGCAGAGCGGCGACCATGCGGGAAAGCCGGAGTTGGGCATATCCCGTGGCCCCCGGCTCCAGACGCTTCGTCGCGGCCAGTCGCACTCGACCCATCACCTCCGCGGCAAGGTGATGGAACCTTACCGTCATCAGATCACCCACTCCTCCTTCTCCCTCCAGCGTCTCCAGTTTCACGTCCAGCAGACGCGACGGCCGGAAGACCCCGGGAGCCGCCAGGAGGTCTCCCCGCTGCACGGTCGACGCGTCAACTCCCTGTAAGTTCACGGCGGTGCGCTGCCCCGCGCTGGCTTCGCGGCACGCCTTCCCGAAAACTTCCAGGCCGCGCACGCGAGCTCGAGCGCCCGAGGGAAGAATCTCCACCTCCTCCCCTACCGCCACGCTCCCGGAAATCAATGTCCCCGTCACCACGGTTCCGAAGCCTCTGATAGAGAAGGAGCGATCCACGGGAAGGCGGAACGCCATGCCGGTGGGGCGAGGGGGAAGGGACACCGCCAATGCCGCAATGGCGCTCGCAAGCTCTTGGAGGCCCGCGCCGGTCTTGGATGAGACCGGCAGGATGGGGGCGTCCTGCAGGAAGGATCCCGCGAGGAACTCCCGGACCTCCAGACGGACCAGGTCCAGAATCTCCGGCTCCACCAGATCCGCCTTGGTGAGGGCCACGAGGCCCCGAGGGATTTGCAGCAGGCGGCAGATTTGGAAGTGTTCTCTCGTTTGGGGCTTGACCGACTCGTCGGCGGCCACCACCAGGAGGACCAAATCAATGCCCCCCACTCCCGCCAGCATGTTGCGCACGAAGCGCTCGTGCCCCGGCACATCCACGAATCCCACCAGGGTCCCGTCGGAAAGGGTGAGGCTGGCGAAGCCGAGATCGATGGTGATGCCGCGCTCTTTCTCTTCCTTGAGACGATCCGGGTCGGTGCCGGTGAGGGACCGGACGAGGAGGGACTTTCCGTGGTCGATGTGGCCGGCGGTGCCGATCACGAAGCGGCGGGACGACTCCACGGTACAACTACTCCCGGAGCCGCTTCACCTTGCTCAACTCCTCTTCGTAGTACTTGCGGTAGAGGAGCTCCCATTCCGGGCTGCCCTCGGGAATGTCGCGCTTCTGGGATTCGATCTTTCGCCGGACGGCTTCTTCCATCGCGTCCTCGCGCTCCAGCTCGGTTTTCAGGAGCCCCACGATCCTTTGGCGCACCTCGTTCTCCTCGCTGTGATAATCCACGCGATCATCGTCCAGCAGCGCTTCCATGATCCGGTGGGAGAGGTGCACGATCTTCTCATGGCTCAGGCGCATGGCGTCCCTAAAGGATGATCTTCCGTTCGCGGGCCAGCTTGGTCTTGATCTTACGGAACATCTCCTGATAGTTGATGTCCCCGCGGGCGATTTCTTCGCCGTACTTCTCCATGATCCCGCGGACTTCCAGGTTCAGACGGTCCTCCACCGCCAGGTCCTCCTCGAAGACCTCGACCAATCGGTCGATGATAGCGCTGGGCTCTTCGGTGGAGATGGTCCCTTCGCGGATGAGAGCATGGACGAGGTTCTGCGAAATGGCACCGATCTGATCGCGGGTAAGCCTCACGTTTGCCCCTCGGGGTCAGGTGAGAGAATAACACAAGGCTCCGGGCGCCTCCACTGCCTCCCAGAGAAGCTCCTCGGCTGGCTGACGGGGAATTCGCGGGAATGAGAAAGGGGCCTTGCGGCCCCCTTCGAGCAGTGCTCGTCCCGTTCTTTGACGCGCGCTTCAGTGGGAAAGTCTAAGCCTCGCCGCCTCCAGGCGCGCCAACACCGTTGCCCCACGGGCCCTCGTGGCGGGCTTGGTAAGGGCACGATTGCAGGTGATCAGCTTCTTGAGCCGTTTCATGGCCTGGGCTTCGATCTGTCGGACTCTCTCCCGGCTGATGCCCATCCGTTCGCCGATCTCCTTGAGCGTGAAGGTTCGCCCCCCCTGGAGGCCGAAGCGGTTGATGATCACCGCCTGCTCCTGCGCACTGAGATCCTTCAAAGCCAGCCGAATCAGACTCTGACTCTCCTCCCGCAGCAGTTCCTCCTCCGGGTTCGTGGAACCTTCGTCGACCAGGTAGTCCGAGATGGGGGTGTCCTTGTCCCGTCCGATTTTGTCGTCAAGCGACAGCTCCCGCAGCTTGATCTGCAGGATTTCGTCGATCTTGGCGATGGTGCTCTGGAGCTCCCTGGAGATCTCCTCGCGGTCAGGCCTCCTCCCCAGCTCACGGACCAGCGCCCGTTCCGTGGCCCGGACGTTTTTAACCTTCTTCAGCTGGTAGTTGGGAATCCGCACAAGGTTGGAGTGCTGGGAGAGGGCCCGAAGAATCGATTTCCGTATCCACCAGATGGCATAGGTGATGAACTTGGTGCCCCGGAGGTGGTCGAAATGATGGGCAGCCTCGATGAGGCCGATGTTCCCTTCATTGAGGAGGTCTTCGAAGGGAAGCCCCAGGTTCCGGTATTCGGAGGCGATCTTCACGACGAACGAGAGGTTGGATTCCACCAGCTCGTTCAGCGCCCCCACCTTTTCCTTATTGCTCAGGCAGGCGGCGAGCTTCTGCTCCTCTTCCCGGGTCAACAGCGGGAACTCGCCAATGTCCGATAAGTACTTGGAAACTGAGCTGCTTCGTTCCTGCGGCCTATATTCCATGCCTCAAGACCTCGTCCAGGTCGCCCGTCCGGTAGGGGACGGGGTTGGAAACGGCTGACTCAGGCTGACGGCCGGCAAAAATTTCGCCCTTGACAAAGGCACCTGCTGGACCTACACTTACGTCAAATTTCTGTTGTTTCGTCCAGCTCCTGACGCTTCAGCTACTTCCGACGAAAGAAAAAGCCAGGGATTCTGACATGAGACACCGGGATTCCTCCATGGCAACAGGCGGCCATCCCCGGAGTTCATGGTCGGAGCCCTCTGTCTGCGACGATGCTTTGGGCGAGCCGAGCATCAGAAATTTGGCGTTTATGACGAGCTGTTGTGAGAGCTGACGGGGTGATTATAAGGACCGTCCCAATTCCTGTCAAGCGAATTTTGCGATACCAGCATTTCACGGAAGCCGCTCCGGTCAAGGATTTTAGAGGGTGCGAAGCGTGGAAGGGAATGCCGCCGTGAGTTCCACCCGATCCAAGTTCCGACAGCCCCTGCTGGTCGGCCATCGCATCCGTATTCTGCGCAAAGATCGGAACCTGACGCAGGCCGAGCTGGCGGCCAGTGTCGGCATCCAACAATCGGATCTCTGCCGGATGGAGAACGGGGACTACAAGGTCAGCCTTGAAACGCTCTTCAAGATCCTGTCCATTTTCCAGATCAACATCGCGGAGTTCTTCCACGAGGAGAACCCGCCCAGCATCTCCGACAAAGACGTGGATTTCCTGCGCGAATACCAGAAGCTGGATCAGGAGGCCCAGCGGGAGGTTTGGGATTTTATGCGCTTCAAGCGAATGGACGAGAGAGGGGAAGCCCCC
>QHVQ01000007.1:8545-19492 GCA_003222305.1 Acidobacteriota bacterium
GGACCACAAGAAAGAGTAGGTCGGCCATGGACAGGACTTGGAAGGAAAGCTACGACCAGCTCACGAAAGAGGCCTACGAAGAGATCCGGCGTGGCAATTTCAAGACGGCCATGGACCTCTTCGACCTGGCTAGAAAGCTCGCAGAGTCGGCCGGAGACCAGAAGGAAATCGATCGTTCGGTCTGTAATATGAGCACCGTGCATCTCTGCCTGGGCGATTTCCGAGCCGCGGAGCATGGCCTCCGGGAAATCCTTCTGAGATGCACGGACCCGCAGATTCTGTTCATCGCCTCCGCGAACCTGGGCAGCAGCCTCTCCAAGCAGGGACGCATCCACCGGGCCTTCTTCTATTGCAAGAAGGCTCTGGCTGAGAGCGCTTTTCTTGAGCCCCACTGGAAGGCGATCGCCCGAAACCGCCTGGCCAACCTTTACCTGATGCAGAGCTATTTTCAGGAGGCGATCTCGGAATACCGGACGGCGCTCCAGATCGCTCGGGAGGCGGGGTTGGCGGACCGCTGGCCCACCGAGCATTACCTGGACAACCTCGGCTACTGCCTCATCCTGGTGGGCGAGTACCGCGAGGGGATCCTGCACATCCATGAGGCGCTGGGGCTGGCCCGGCCCCGGCGGAACCAGCGCTGCATCACCGAGTGTTTCCAGGATCTGAGCTTCGCTTACATGCAGCTTCGATCTCTGCGAAAAGCGGAGTTGTACGGACGGAGGGCCCTGGGAATGGCCCTCCGAAAGCAATACACCGACATCGTCAAAACCTGCTACTACCTGCTGGGCGAGATCCATTTTCTCCAAGGCAACGAGAAGGATTCCGATTTCTATTTCGGGAAGCTGCAGGAATTCTATCCGGGTTTGGATTTCCTGACGGATTTCCTGAAGACCTTTGACGTCAGCAAGATCCTCAATTTCAAGAACCCGAGTTAGGTGCGACGATGAGAACGTACGCTCGATGGATTCTGGTTTCGGCGGCCGCCCTTCTCTTCGTCCCCCTTTCCTGGGCGACCGTGCAGGTAGTAGACGCCGATGGGACGATCTATACGGTGGAAGTGGCCTCGGCGGCCGCCGGCGCCGCTCCTGCCGCCACGCAGCTGACTTTCACCCGAAACTCCCCCGACGGTGCTCAAACCCATGGGGTGATCCGTCCCGCGCCGAGCGGTGGCGGCGATCGGGACCCGGTCCTGCTCCTCGTTCCCGGTTCTTCCGGGCCGGCACTGATCTGGTCCAGGCAGGAAGGCAGCTTCGATCGGATCGCCTATTCCCGCTACAGCGGAGGCACCTGGTCCGAAGTGCGGTACTTCACCAACACACCGCACCACAACCTGTACCCCCAGGCCGGGGTGGATGCCGGCGGCACCGGTTATGTGGTCTGGGTTCAGGCCGAGGGCAGCGGGGCTGTGATGCTGGCCACCTTCGACCCGCTCACAGGAGATCTGATCGCCAGCCCCCGGGACCTCTTCAGGGAACTGGTCCGCCATGCTCCCCCCCAGTGGCTGACGCCTGACCTTGCCGTCCCGTCCGGGCTTGGCCTACCTCAGTCCGGTCAGATTGTAGTGTCGCTCGACGGGGGCAACGACACGCCGGCAGTGCCCCCGGCTAACGCCTACACCGGCCACTTGGATCTCCCCGTCGGAGGCGTGGTAGCTCTGACGCCGGTCTGCTCTCAGGCGGTGGCGGCTGTGGTGCGTGGGAAGGCCCTTTGGATCGGGGTGTTTCAGAACGGGGTGGTCCGGGAGTATTACCGCTCGGTGGTTCCCGCCGGGGCCCCGGAGAACTATGTCAACCTGCTCCTCCAGAGCCTCTTGACCCGTCACTGCCAGTAGCAGGAAGATCGGCAAGCGGCCTGCCTACCCCTTCCGCTCAATGGAAGGGGTATTTTTTTCTCTCCTCCTCGCCGTCGAAGACTTCGAATCTACGGCGCCGCACCTTCCACCTCAGCTCCGCCACCCAGTCCTTCAGCCGCCACGCCTTCTTGAGGTAGATGTAGCCGAAGAGCATGCCTCCCAGGTGGGCGAAGTGCCCGATGCCGTCGGAGACCCAGCTCGCCGACGCCAGGAGTTCGATTCCGCCCATGAGCAGCACGAAATGCTTGGCTTTCATCGGAAAGACGAACCAGAAGAGAATCTGGCGGTTGGGAAAGGTCAGGCCGTAGGCCAGCATGACACCGAACACCGCCCCCGAGGCGCCGATGGTCAGGCTCTGGGGTGAGAACAAGCAGGTCACGATTCCGGCCCCGACCCCGGTGAGAAAATAGTACTTCAGGAAGCGTCGGGTCCCCCAAATCCTCTCCATCTCCGCCCCAAACATCCAGAGCATGAACATGTTCACCAGGATGTGCCCCAGATCACCGTGGATGAAGAGGTAGGTGACCGGCTGCCACAGAAAAAGGCTGCCGAAGACCAGGCTGGGCATGAGTCCGAAGAGTCGCAGGAAAACCGCTTCCAGACCGAGGCTTTCCAGGAGGAACTTCAGGAGGAAGACGGCGGAGTTGGCGATTACAAGGTATTTCACCGCCGGCGTGATGGCACCGCCGATGCCGAGGGAATAGCCGTCACCGCCTGCAAAGCGAGGAGCGCGATTCATCAGTCCGGAAAATACCACACTCCCCCCGGAGCCGCCAGCGGCGGAGGTCCCCGGTGGGAAGGTCGGCTCGCCGGGCTAGATCACTCGATCAGCTCGGTGTTCCAGTAGGCGACATCCAGGAAGTTTTTCCAGGACTCGTAGCGGGAATGGTTGAAGGTGAGCTTTACGAACGGGTGCCATCGCGGCTTTGCGGGAAGTCGGATGAGGTGCATTCCGGCCTCCTTGGGCAGGTGTCCCCCCTTCTGACTGTTGCAGCGTACGCAGCAGCAGACCACGTTATCCCAGGTGGATTTGCCGCCCCGGGACAGCGGCACCACATGATCAAGGTTTAGATCGCTGGTGGGAAACCTTCCGCCGCAATACTGGCAGCGGTTTCGATCCCGGAAGAAGATGTTCTTGCGCGTGAAGCGGACATCGTGGCGCGGCAGTCGGTCGAAATGAAGCAGCAGCACGACTCGGGGAATCCGCACGCGAAAGCTCGGCGTGGCGATGAATTCGTCGTCTCCCTGCGGGGGGATGTCCTTCCAATCTTCCCAGTCATAAGTGGTGTAGTCGGGCGCGACGGCGCGGACCTCGCCCTTGTAGAGCAGGCAGAAAGCCCGGCGGACGGAGGTGATCTGGATGGCCTGGAATAGACGATTGAGGACTAATACGCCCGTGTCAGTCATGGAAAGGACCACACCGCCTCTGCGGCAAGCACCGGGTTACGATAATGCGCTCGCGCCGGGTTGTCAAGGAAGCTGGGCGCCGGACACGGGACGGAACTCGCTGACCGAGCGCTCTTTGTCGCGGTGGCGTTCCAACGCCAGATCGATGAGGCGATCCAGAAGCCGAGGGTAAGCCAGGCCGCTGGCCTCCCACAGTTTTGGATACATGCTGATGGGAGTGAAGCCGGGAAGGGTGTTGACCTCGTTGAGGGCGACGGAGCCGCTCTTCCGGTCCACGAAGAAGTCCACGCGCGCCATTCCGGAGCCGTTCAGGGCCATGAACGCAGCCACCGCCAGGCGTCGCACTTCCTCCGCGACGGCGGGCGGCAGCGGCGCGGGAATCAGCAGCTGGCTGCCTTCAGCCAGGTACTTTGCCTCATAGTCGTAAAACTCATTGCACGGGATGATCTCGCCCGGGATCGAGGCCACGGGCTCCTCGTTCCCCAGCACGCTGCACTCGATCTCACGGGCATCGATCCCCCTCTCGACCACCGCCTTTCGATCGAATCGAAAGGCGCGATCTAGACCCTCTTCGAGATCCCTCGCCGTCTTCGCCTTGGTGATGCCGACGCTGGATCCGGTGTTGGCCGGCTTTACGAAGCAGGGGTAGCCCAGGTCCCCGGGGAGACGAGCGAGCACTTCCCCTCTTCTCGCCTCCCAGGCCGAGCGGAAGAGCGTTCGACTCTCGACCACCGGAAGGCCGACTTCCCGAAAAACCCGCTTCATCACATCCTTGTCCATGCCCACGCAGGAGGCCAGCACCCCGGCGCCCACATAGGGAAGATTGGCCAATTCGAGCAGTCCCTGGAGCGTGCCGTCCTCGCCTTGTCCCCCGTGGACGATGGGGAAGATCACGTCCAGCGAGCTGACCTCCGGCTCCGACCCGGGGGAGAGGGACAAGAGCCCCCCGACTTCGGGGTCCGGGGGAAGGAAGCACGGTCGAGCGGCCGCCGATTCCAGCCCGTCCGCGAGCAGCGTCCCGGCGTCGCGGGCGGTGACCCACTTTCCTCGCCGGGTGATGCCGATGGGGATCACCTCGTAGCGCTCCGCGTCCAGGTGCGTGACAATGGATCGCGCGGACACCAGGGAAACTTCATGCTCCACCGAGCGCCCGCCGAAGATTACCCCCACGCGAAGTCGCTTGCCCATCAAGAACCTCCTGACTCCCGGATGAGTCGTTCGAGAAACGCCGCGTCCTTCCGATGAGCACGGTAGCGGATCACCAGCTTGCCATCCTCCATCCGGCTCCCCATGACGTCGGCCAGCGCGTGGATTCGGGCGATGACCGAGCCCGCGCTGGGGGAAAGGACCCCCCGGCCGAGGACCGTTTCCTCCGCCACCGATTCCTCCAGGCGTCGGCGAAGATCCTCGAGGGCCTCGCCGGTGGAGGCCGATAGGAACACCGCCTCGGGAGCGAGGTGCTCCGCATGTTCCCGATCGATCGACGATCCCAACCGATCCACCTTATTGAACACCGTCAGGATCGGCTTCTGGTTCAGCGCCATCTCCTCGAGCACCTGCCTCGTCGTTTTCATTTGCTCCTCGAAGCTCGGATGGCTCACATCGACGACGTGCAGGAGCACGTCCGCCTCCCGGGACTCTTCCAGAGTACTGCGGAAAGAAGCCACGAGCTGCGGCGGGAGTTTCCGGATGAATCCCACGGTGTCGATGAACAGAAAACGGCTCCAGGCTTCATGCCCCTGCCGGACCAGGGGATCGAGAGTCACAAAAAGGCGGTCCTCCACCGGCGCCCCGGCACCGGTCAGGGCATTGAGGAGCGTGGATTTTCCCGCATTCGTGTATCCCACCAGAGCCACTTGAATTGTCTCCTTCCGTCGCTTGCGGCGCTGGGAGCGTTCCCGCTCGATCTGGCGGAGATCGGACACCAGGTGGGCGATGCGCTTTTGAATCAAGCGGCGATCGGTCTCCAGCTGGGTCTCTCCTACGCCACGCACTCCGATGCCACCCGCCTGTCGCTCCAGGTGAGTCCATCGCCGGGTGAGACGTGGGAGAAGGTAGCGCAGCTGGGCCAGTTCCACCTGAACCTTCGCCTCGCGGCTGCGCGCCCGGACCGCGAAGATGTCCAGGATGAGTCCCGCCCGGTCCAGGACCGGAATGTCCAGCGCCCGCTCCAGATTGCGCGCCTGCGCCGGGGAAAGATCTTCATCGAAGATCACCAGGCCGGCTTTCAGGGCTTCGCTGGCCTGCGCGATCTCTCCCACCTTCCCTTTCCCCACTACGGTGGCGGGATCCCGGCGAGAGCGCTCCTGAACGAAGGTGCCCACCACGGTGCCACCGGCGGTCTCGGTCAGGAGCGACAGCTCTTCCAAGTGCTCGTCCACCTCTGAAAACGGCGCTCGGGAGCTCCGAATCCCAGCCAGGATCACTCGCTGCCGCGAGGGAAGAAGTCGGGAATCGTTACGCGGGAAGACAGGAGTCATGGAGTTGGTGGCCGCCGTGCCGTGAAGTGATCGACTCGGTCTCAGATGTCCTGCCCTGCGGCCAGGAGCTTTTCGATACGCTTCTCGTAGTCGTTGGGGAGATGGCTGCCCTCGTAGACCACCTGACCTCTCCGATCCAGCAGGCAGGTGTACGGAACGAAATAAATCTGGTACTGATCGAGGACCCGCTTGTCCTCGTCGAAGAGCACGGGATAGGGCAGCGCCATTCCGCGCACGAAAGATCTCACATCTTGGAGGTTCTGCCCCAGAGGACCGGTGAGGGCAAGAATCTCGAATCCCTCGGCATGGAACTTCTCGTAGGCATCCCTCAATCGGGGGATCTCCTGCCGGCAGCCGGCGCACCAACTGGTCCACCCCACGATCTGCACGACCTGTTTTCCCCGAAGATCGGCCAGGGAGACGCGTCGGCCGGAGAGATCCGGCAAGGTGAAGTCTGGAGCCATCTTTCCGACCAGCGAAGGTCCTCCCGGCCGCTGGTCGGCGGGCGCGGAGGTGAATGCCAGGCACGCAAGATCAGCTTTCCCGTTTGGATCAGAAAGTACTCCCCCACGAGAATCATCCCGAAGCCGAACACCTTCTTGATGGTCACCATCCAGCTCCCGGCCTTGGGGAGAGAGGCCAGAGCGCCGGCAAAAGTGCCCAGCAGCAGCAGCAGGAAACCCAAGCCGAAGGCAAACGTGAACAGCAACGATGCGCCGTACAACACGTTTCCGCTGGAGCCCACATAAATCAGGAGCGTCCCCAAGACCGGCGCAGTACAGGGAGCCGCCACGAACCCTGAAGCCATTCCCATGACCAGGGCGCCCAGAAAATTCTCTCCCCCCTTCGCTCCCCGGGTCAGAATACCCGGAACGGGAATCACCACCGCATCCAGCATGGAAAGACCGAACAGAATGATGACATTCCCGACGCCGAAGGTGATCCAAGGGTTGGTGGCAATCTGGCCGAAGAATCGCTTGCTGAGGGCCGCGAAGGCCCCGAGGGCCGAGTAGACGAGGGCGATTCCCAGGACGTAAACCAGAGTCCTCAAGGCCGCTCGCTTCTTGGAGCCCGCCTGGGCTCCGCCGATATAGGTCACGGTGACAGGAATCATGGGATAGACGCAGGGCGTGAAGGAGGTGAGGACGCCCGCTGCGAAGACGATCAGGTAAGCCAGCAGGGAGAAAGTCTGGAGGCGCGGCTCCAACAGAATCCGCAGATCATTGCTCCAGTGGTTGAGGAGATCCTGCGGCGAGTTCATGAGAAGGGGGGCTCAGAGGAGCCGTTGGAGCCGGGAGATCAAGGCGCTCTTCAGGGCCGGCCCCACCAGTTTTTCTTGGACCTTGCCGCCCTTGAAGAAGATGACCGTGGGAACCGACATAACGCCGAGACGCACCGCGGTCTCCTGAGCTGCTCCCACATCCACGGTTCCAACTTTGGCGCGTCCGTCGAACTCCGCGGCGATTTCTTCCATGATGGGAACCATCTTCTTGCAGGGTCCGCACCATTCCGCCGAAAAATCCAGCAGGACGGGTACGTTCGAATGGAGTACCTCCTGTTCGAAATTGCCGTCTTGCACGTCCAGAATCTTGCTTCCCATGACCCACCCCTTTCGAACCGAAGCCCGGTGGAACGACCTTCGTTTCCGGGACTCGTCCGAACTGCCAAGGAAACCCGCTCCCCCCAGAGCCGTTGCGCCGACATTATAGCACGCAGCTTCCGATTCCCTTGCCAGGATGCGCAGCGCGCCGAAGCGAGCAACCGCCGGAAATCCTGCTGGCGGAGAAGCTTCCAGAGATCAGTGCACCTGAAAGAGCGGCGACACATGCCCGACGGTCTTGCCGCGAACGTTTCGCACCCCGGGCAAATCCTGTGCACGGAGAAGGCGTACTGCCTTTTCCCTCGCGAGAAGACCGAGCTGCACCAGAAGCTCCACAGCGGCGGTGGTGCGGGCCCGCTCCCCGTTGCCGTCGGCGATTTTCAGCGCGATGCCAATACCGTGCACACCATCGCGGTAGGCCATTCCGTAAAAGCCTTCCGCACCGATCTTGGCGATGAAGGAATGACTCACCGCCCGCATCAGAGCGTTGTCCAGACGGCCCGTCCCGCCCACCATCTCCGGGAAGCTTCGCATGGCCGCTACGGCCCGGCCCGCCGCTTCGCGCTCTTCGGGCAGGCCAAACCGCCTGTCCAGGAGACGCGCGAAGCCCAAGGCAAGCTGGCGCAGCGAAAGAGCGAAGGTCGGAGCGGAGCAACCGTCCACGCCTCCCAGGATGACGGATTCAGGGGCGCCGGTGTAGCCGGCGAGGATTTTCAGAATTGCCTTCTGCACAGGGTGGGATGGAGCGAGGTAGCTCCGCAGCGGCGCTTTCCAAAACTTGGCCAGGGCCAGCATGCCCGCATGCTTTCCGGAGCAATTGTTGTGCAGCGCCGAGGGACTCTTGCCCGCCCGAACCAGGGCGGCTGCCGCGGGGCGGTAGTAGGGAGGATGAGCGCCGCATTGTAGGTCCGACTCGCCGCAGCCAATCCTCCTGAGCAGAGAGCGCACCGTGTCCAGGTGCATCTTCTCACCATTGTGGGAGGAAATGATGATCGCAAGCTCCTTCCGGCTGATCCCGAAGTGGTCGGCGGCTCCCGACAGGAGCAGGGGTAGGGCCTGGAATGGCTTCGCGGCGGAGCGCAGAAATGCGGTCGCCTCGGGGCTCCCCGCCCGGGCCAACACTTCTCCGCGAGAATTCAACACTGCCAGGGCACCGTAGTGAACCGACTCCACGGCATCGCCCCGGGTCACTTTGACCAGGGGCACGTGGCCGAAGTCGATTTCGGACATGGGGCCTCCGCATCTCGTCGGCGGGGATTCTAGCCGTGCACCTTCCCGGGCACAAGCGGTGATGGAGGAGCGGTCCGAAGCTACAAGTGACGTCTGCTCCAGATGTCCGAACTCCGAGGACTCCCTGACCGAGCCTTCCGTTCTTTCCCGCGCCGCTGCCGCTGCAATCCTGCAGGAGGTGGAGCCTGGTGGCGGTCGACATCGGCGCTGGGTCACACGGGAAGGCGGCTCTCGGCAGGCGCCGCGTGGATTCTTCTCAAGAGGCGCGGCTCAGAGGCGCCTCGATTGATCGGGAAAGATTACGTCGCGTCGAACCCGTTTGTCTTGGATTCGAACGGTCCGGCGATCCCTGAGAAGGCTCACCCTAGAGGTCGGTCCAGTGAGGTTGCGCTCTTACCCCGGGACAGAATCCCGCCGATGATTCCGGAGAAGAGACCTAATCCGATACAACCGAAGGCGATGAGAGTGCGCTTCCCTTCCGCCATGCCAGTCGTCATCCTCGCGTAAAGCTCGCTAAGGCCGGCATCATGCGGGATGGTCAGCAGGCCCACCGCGATCAAAAATGACCCGAGCGCCATCAACGATAGCCAAACGGGGGTGACAGGAAGGCGACCGTGCTTTCGCCCAAGCTCACTGCGCGCATAGCCGTAGGAGAGATAAACCGAGAGACCCAACATCAACCAAGCGACAAAGCGCCACCAGGATGTCGGGGGCAGGTAGTACATGAGGAATATGCAGGATATCACCCCGAGCATGGGTAGCAGCCAGGCTCCCAAGGGCACCTTGAAGGGCCGATGCCGTCCCGGATCCTTGTGGCGCAGGATGGTGATCCCGATGCAGACGAGCACAAAGGCGAACAGCGTCCCGATGTTGGTCAGATCGACCATCTCATCGATGCTCATCACGGCCGCAAACCCGCCCACCAGCACACCCGTCAGAATCGTCGTGATGTGCGGTGTCTTGAACTTTGGATGTATCTTGGCGAACACGGGTGGCAGCAAGCCATCGCGGGCTATGGAAAAGAAGATGCGCGGCTGGCCCAATTGAAAGACCAGCAATACCGCCGTATGGGCGACGACCGATCCCAGAGCGACGATGGCGCTAGCCCACCTCGCGTTCGGCGCAACATGGGCCAGCGCCATCGTCAAGGGCTCAGCCTGCTCGGTCGCCAATCGGCGCACCAGTTCGTGATACGGAATCAGACCGGTAAAAACCGCGGCCACGACGACGTAGAAAATGGTGCAGATGATCAGCGAGGCGATGATGCCGATGGGCAGGTCCTTGGCCGGGTTCTTGGTTTCCTCCGCGACCGTGGAGACCGCATCGAAGCCGATGTAGGCAAAGAACACGACGGCGGCTCCCGCGAGGGTGCCCCCCCATCCGGTCGGCTGAAACGGCTGCCAGTTCTTGACCATGTTCGAAGGCGAGACGAAGTACAGCGCGATGACGATGAAGAAAAGGAGCACGAGAATCTTGATACCCACCATCACGGCATTGAATTTTGCCGACTCCTTGATGCCCCACACCAGCACGACCGTGATCAAAGCGACGATCCCCAGGGCGAGCAGGTTGAAAACTATGGGAATGCCAAAGAGATGCGGCGCGCCGTCGATGAGTCCGGGGATCTTTTGCGCGGTCCGAAAATCCGTCGACAGCCACTGGGGAATATCGATCCGAAAGGCGTCACGGATGAAGGAGCGAAAATAGTTGGCCCAACTGATCGCGACGGCGACGTTTCCGATGGCATACTCGAGGATCAGGTCCCAACCGATAATCCACGCAACCAGTTCTCCCAGAGTTGCGTAAGCATAAGTGTAAGCCGACCCGGAGATCGGCACCATGGCGGCCATCTCGGCGTAACAGAGAGCGGTGAAAGCGCAGACGACGGCAGTAATGCCAAACGAGATCATGAGGGATGGCCCGGCGCCCGGCCGGAAAGCGTCGCCCGCTGCGGCGGTGCCGATGGTGGCAAAAATGCCCGCGCCGATACGGTCCAAGCCCCCTCTTGAGTGAATGCTTCTCGTCGCCCAACGCCGCGAGAATGTCGTCCAGGTTCTTGGTGCGAAAGAGTCCTCGAAGCAAAGGCTGCCTCCAAGTCGATCAGGACGGTCCGTGCGCTTGTCTCGTGCCGTGGAGTGATTCGAGCCGGAGTTTGGCATGAAAGGCCGAAAGAGGTAAAGGAAAAAGTGCCGGTATTGACCGAAGGCCATCGCACCTGTCTGAGGAAGTTTTCACGGGCTCGACCCGTGTGGCGGCCGGACCTGCGCCAGACCGCGGACTGGGACAATCGCCCGGAATCGACGGAGATTCTGCTTACCGCCTTGACCGGTGCTGCTCTTTCCATCGTCGATATCGCCTCCCGTATCGTCGAGGCGCCC
>QHVQ01000059.1 GCA_003222305.1 Acidobacteriota bacterium
CGCCAGCTCAAGGCCGAGTTCAGCCCGCCCGAGAAGGCCAGCCACGTGCGCGGCATGGTCTCCATGGCCCGGAGCTCCGACCCCAATTCCGCCTCCTGCCAGTTCTTCATCGTGCAGAAGGACTCCACCTTCCTGGACAACCAGTACTCCATCTTCGGCAAGGTCCTGACCGGGATGGACGTGGTGGATGCCATCGCCAACACTCCACGGGACTCGGGGGATCGGCCGCTGCAGCCGATTACTCTCACCAAGGTCAGCATCAAAACCGAATAGGCCGCGGGCCGGAAGGGCGCTTCGCGTGGACGCTCGGAAGCGGGTTGGCTGGGACGAGTATTTCATGGGCATCGCCCGGCAGGCGGCGACCCGTTCGACCTGTGACCGGAAGTTCGTGGGGGCCGTCATCGTCCGGGACCGCAACATCCTCTCCACGGGCTACAACGGCTCCATCCGCGGGATGCCCCACTGCGACGAGGTGGACCACGAGCTGGAGAACGGTCACTGCGTGGCCACCATCCACGCGGAAGCCAACGCCATCCTGCAGGCCGCCAAGAACGGCGTGAACATCAGCAACTCGGAGATCTACACCACCGCGAGCCCCTGCTGGAACTGCTTCAAGCTCATCGCCAACGCCGGCATCAAGAAGATCCATTACGCCGAATTCTACCGCGACGAAAAGAGCTTCCGGGTCGCCCGGCAGATCGGCATCGAGCTGATCCACCAGCCGATCCAGGAGGAGAAGGGGTGAGGCTCCCCTCCCTGGTCCTGGCGGCCTCCGACGCAGCGGCCGGCCGTCTGGCGCCCGCCCTGGCCGCCGCCGGATTTGCCGTGACGCGCCTGACCCCCGCCGAGGCACTGCCGGCACGGGTTTTGGAGATCGCTCCGCGGGTGCTGATTCTCGAGGATCCCTCCGGCGATCCGCTGCTCCCGGAGAAGTTCTGGAGCGAGCAGGAGATGGACGCCCACCTTCCCATTCTCCTTCTGCGCCCCCCCGGGGCAACGCCCATCCCCAGGCCCGAGTTGGATGAGCCGCTGGAGGAAGTCTCGGTGGCCGCGGATCCCGGCGAGGTGACCGCCCGGGTCAGCGGCCTGATCCGCGAACGGCTCCTGCGCGTGTTCCGCCACGGCTTCCACGAGCTCAGTCAGCCTCTCACCGTCGCCCGAGCGCTTTCCCGCAAGGCGCTGATGCTCTCCTCGCCGACCGACTCCGCGGACGCCACGCTGCGGGAGCTGGACCGGCAGATGGATCGACTGTTTCGCATCGCCGAGAGTCTCCAAAGGAAACGGGGCGAATGAAGCGTCGCACGGCGCCCCTCGCCACGGAAGAGCTGGCTCGACGCTGCGAGGCCTACCTGGAGGCGCTGAATCGCGAAGAGTATCTGTTCGCCTCCGGACTCAAGCCGGAAACCGACCTCCCCGACATCGAAGCCACGTTCGCCGATCTCGCGTCGCTGCCATCGGTGGACGCCGTGCGCCAGGCCCTGGAGAAAGCCACGGGAGAGCCGGCCCTCCGCCTGCTGAACCTGCTCAATTTTCTCATCGACCTGCTCATGGAGGCCCAGGTCGCCCCTCTCCAGAACCGTTTCTATGCACTCCAGGGAAAGGCGAACCTGAAAATCCAGAAGCAATCTCTCCCCTTCCGCAAGAGCCAGGCGGTGCTCTCCTCGGAGCCCGACCGTCTGGTGCGGCTGCTGATCGGGAGCGAGCAGCACCGCCTATTCGCGAAGCTGAACCCGATCCTGCTGGAGAGTCTCCAGGTGACCCACGCGCTGTCGGCCCAGCTCAACCGGGGCGGGCATGTGGCGCTATGCGGCAGAAGACTCGGGGTGGACTTGAAGGGGCTCGGGAAGGCGGCGGAGAAGCTGCTGGCCGAAACCCGGGAACTCTACCTGGAGCAGATGGAGCGGACGGCGAACCAGCGGCTCGGGCTGGCCCTGGACGATCTGCGGCGGGAAGACATGGCCTTTCTGCTGGGAGGCTCCGAGTTCGACGATCGCTTCCCCGCCGGGGCGATGGCCGTCACCGCGGAGAGGATTCAACAAGGACTCGGTCTGGATCCCACGGCGATGGGCCGCATCGCCTATGACCTGGAGGATCGGGAAGGCAAGTCCCACCGCTCTTGCGCTTATCCCATCCGCGTCCCCGAAGAGATCGTGGTGGCGGTGCGGCCCAAGGCTGGACCCGCTCCCCTGCGGCAATTCCTCCAGCAAGTCGGGGAGGCGATGCACCGCGCCTACACCGATCCCTCTCTCCCCTTCGAGTTCAGGAATCTGGCGGCCCCCTCGGTCATCCAGGCCTCCGGCCACCTGCTCGGGCGGATGGTGCTGGATCGGGAGTGGCTCGCGGAGCTGCCGGGGCAAGCCTCGGGGAACGAGGCCCTGCACCAGTCCCTGGCCTTGAAGGAGATCTACTTTTTCCGCCTGCTGGCCACCCAGTTCCTCTACGAGCTGGTGCTCCATTCCGAAGCTTCCTTCGAGCGCAAGGATGTGATTTTCTCCGACATGATCCAGGAGCACTGCGGCGTGCGTTTCGCCCCCGAAGCCTATCTTTTCTTCACCGAATTCCACTTCCACTCCGCCGTCTATTTGCGGGGGCTGCTCTTAGAGTCGGTCTTGCGGCGCAGGCTCGTGGAGCGCTTCGGGGAAAAGTGGCGGCAGCGCAAGGAAGCGGGCGGCTTCCTCCGCGACCTCTGGAAAGGGGGCGGCAGGATTTCCCACGCCGACGCACTGGAGCGCCTGGGGAGCAAAGAGTACGATCTCTCGCCCCTTGCCGAGGACCTGAAAGCTCTGTTCACCTGAGGATACCGCCCTCGCGCCTCGGACCCAGCGGATCGCCGCCGGGCGGGTTGACTCCCCTGCTCCCGCGCCTATATTGATCCAGGATCGCCGGTTGGCCGTTCCTGTCGCGGAGAACCATGCTCGCCGAGACCGCCCCTCAAAATCCCGATGGACTCTTCCGGCAGGGCCTCGACGCCCTGGAGCGGAAGCACTACCAGCAGGCCATCAAGCTGATCCAGGAGGCCATGGAGCAGGACCGGCTGGATGCCACCGGCAAGGGCCCCCGGATGCGCTACCTCTCCTACCTGGGTCTGGCCCTGAATCTGTCGCAGGGACGCTCCGAGGAGGGGCTGAAGCTTTGTGAGCAGGCGGCGAAGCGCGAGTTCTTCGACGCGGACCTATTCTGCAACCTGGGAATTGTCTATCTGCGAAATCGGCAGAAGCGGCAGGCTTTCGACGCCTTCCGCAAAGGGCTGGCGCTCAAGCCGAAGCATGCACGCATCCGGGAGGAGCTGGCGCGCCTGGAGCGGCGGGATCCGCCGGTCTTCCCCGGCCTGGGCCGAACCCATTTCCTGAACTACTACCTGGGATTGCTGCGCCGCCGCCTGCGGGTGCTTACCAATCGCGATCCAAGCCTCAACGAGTAGCGGCCCCTTCTCGATCCCCATCGTCTTTTTTCCCCGCCTCGAGCCGCTTAGCCAGGTCCCCGGGCACGTCCAGCCGCAAGACGACCCGCTCCCCCTGGCCGTCCACCCGGACCGCATCCACCAAGCGCGCCAGATCGGGGTCCTTGACCCCCTGGCCGAGCCGGGCGAACCCCAGGATTCCCTTCAGGGCGTCGGAGAGGCTTTGCGCATGCTTCGGCGAATCGCTGCCGATCTCCAGCCGCAGGGCGAGATCGGCCGTGAGCGTGGCGGAGAGGTCCGCGGAGACGATGGAGGAGAGATTACTCGTCACCGGCGCGTCCAAGCCTTGCGGGAGGCTCCCCCGCTGATCCCGCAGCGCCCGCGACAGGGAGCGGCCGTCCAGAAACGCGCCGATCTGGGCGGAGGACGGAAGGTTGGAAACCAGCTGCCGCATCATGGCGTTGGCGGACAAGGACTGCTGCGGCGCGTCGCGGGTGTCGAGAACCTTCTTGAGCGTCGTCACCTTTCCCAGCGCTATGGCGCTTGGGTCCACCATCGCCAGCGACACATCGCCGACTCCCGGCACGAGGGCCAGGCTATAGACCGTCCAGCGGCCATACGGTCTGGCGGACATCCGCGCCGACGGCTCCTCCAGCCCCTTCGTCATTCGTCCAAGATCGAAGCGCCCCCGGAGCAGCGCCAGCCAGTTCCCCCCGGTGTCCGGAGAAAGACGATAAGCCACCATCACGCCGTCCAGATCTTTCTCGGGATCGATGCCGAGCCGTCGCAGGAAGGTCTTCGTCTCCGTGAGCCTGTCCGGCCCCTCCGGGACACGCGCGTCCCACGCCCGGTAGAGGGGGGATTCCTTCAGGTGAACGGTATCGGCGTAGGCCACGAAGAGCACGTCCGAGGGGAAGTAGGACAGATCGAGGTTGGGGCGAGGTGCGGGGGCCGGCTTGGGGCAGGCGAGGAAGCCCCCGAGGAAAATGCCGGCCAGGGTCATCCTGCCGAGTACGGTAAGGTTCCGACCCATGTCAATGCCCTCGGCCCCCTGGGCCCGCTCGGTGGAGCTTCGATCTCGAAAGCGTAATCGCGAAACGCCCGTCTGCTTCACCCTCGGACCGGGCGGATGCTATCGAACAGCCCCAGGCATGTCAACGGTTCCCGCCCGGGAGCCCCTCCAGAACACCTTTCCCGCGAAGTGGCGCTGGGCCAGAGGGCAACCTATATTTTCTCGGTCGCACGGGAGCGCCTAAGTCGATGCCGTTCAATCCCCAGGACCCGGCCGATCCGATCACCCGGGTCGTGCGTGAAATCTCCACGGCTACCAAGGTCGTCTCTTTCTATCCCTCCCAGCACCCCGCGGTCCGCGCCGCGGTTGATCGCGTCCTGGCCACACTGGGAAGCCTGTTCAACCGCGAAGCGGAGATCGAGCTGGCTTTTGCCGAGGCCGGCGTCCTGCATCAGGGCGAGTACCTGTCCGACTCGGACCCCACTCTGAAAGCGTTCGCGGCCTTCCTCCTCAATCGGGGCGTGGCCCGCCTCGCTTTCCGGCGTGGCCTGGACGCGGCCAGTCTCACCCAGTTTCTCCGCCTGCTCGGATCGGACCCGCGCTCTCTGACGACCCAGGGAGGCTTGGCCCGGCAGCTTCAGGAAATGCACGTGAGCACCATCGTCCTCGGCGAGATCGATTTGGAGAAGATTCTCGCGTCCGAGGCGGAGTCCGTTCCCGGCGAGAATGCCTCCACGCAGGAGGAGAAGGGAGCCTGGAAGCGCCTCGTCACGAATTATCTGCGGGAGCCGGCCGGCACTTCTCCCACGGGTATTCGCACGCTTCTCAAAGGGCTCGCCACCGAGCCCTCCCGGCTGGCCGAATGGCTGGAAGACGCGGGGTCGGGCGCCGGCCGGGAGCTGCCCAAGCTGGTGGGACGCCTGGCGGAGGAAATTCGCAAGGAGCTGCCCGAATGCCTCGAGGGGTTGGCTGACCAGCTCGGGGAAGCTTTGCTCCAGATCAACCCAAGGCTGCGTCTGGACCTGATGCTGCAAAAGATTCCGCTGTCCGGGGGAGCCGGAGATCTCATGGAGCGGGTGGCGAGCTCTTTGAGTGAGACTTCCGTCGTGAGTCTCATCAGCTCCTTCGTGGATGCGGAGCAGCAGCTCAGCCCGCGGCTTTTTGCCGTCTGCGCGAGGGTCTTCTCCACCCGGGGGAAGAGCGCTCCCTACTTCGGGCCGGTCACGGCCCGGCTCGCGGAACAGGGAGAGAAGAGCGCCGACCTGGGACGCATCTGGCAATCCCTCCAGGGACTGCTGGTGGAGTCGGATCAGGACTATCTCTCCGAAACCTACAAGGCGACCCTGGAGACGGTCGCCGATCGGACCGTGGAGGTGGACCCCGAGCTGAAGGAGGCCCTGAGCAAGAGCGAGGGCTTTCCGGTGGCGTTCGCCTCCGAAGCCATCGCCGACCATGCCTTCCGCATGATCATGGGCGCCCTGGACGTGGAAGCCGATGCGGCCCGGGTGGAGGAGCTGCGGGGCGATCTGGAGCGCCGCTCCCGGCAAATGTCCGGCCGGGAGCGCATGGCGCTGCTGGCGGAGGCGGTCCGCGCCATCTCGCAGCCGCGGGGTGACGACCTCAAGACCTCCACCCGCATCGCCATGGACAAGCGGGTTCGCTCGGTGGTGGAGCAGATGGTCCGCGTCTTCCGAAGCGATTATGAGCGCCTCACGGAGGAGGAGCGGGGGCGAGCCGGGATCGACTTCAAGGAGCTGGGAGGCATTGCCGCGCCGGTTATCGTCGACGCCCTGGCGGAAGAGGAGAACTGGGAAATTCGCAAAGGCCTCATCACCGTCCTGGCTTCCCTCGGCCGCGCCGCGGTGCCGGTGCTGCTGCGGCGGCTGGACGACCCTTCCTGGTTCCTGGTCCGCAACGTGGCGCTCCTCCTGGGGGAGATCGGCGGACAGGGACTGGTGGATCCCCTCTCGGGACTGCTGCGCCACCCGGAGCCGCGGGTGAGGCGGGAGGCGGCCAGCGCGCTGGGCAAGATCGGAGGGTCGAGGGCGGTGGCGAGCCTGCGCCAGGCCATCCTCGATCCGGAAGTGAGCACCGTAGTCGCCCGGGTGCTCGGAGAGATCGACCGGGAGAGCACGGTGGCTCTGTTCTCGAAGCGGCTGGCAAAGACCCACCGGGTGGTGTCCGATGTGCGGCCCGCCCGGGAAGCCATTGCCGTCCTCGGGGAGATGGAGGCCACCGAAGCGGTGCCGGCCCTCAGCCGGATCCTGCGGCGCGGTCTCTGGTTTCCTCTCTCCGCCGGCGACACGCTACGCACCCAGGCGGCCCAGGCCCTGCACCGCATCGGCACCCCGGATGCCGTGGAAGCGCTCCGTCAGGGAGCCCGAAGCGTTCGGCGCGTGGTCCGGGACACCTGTCTTTCTTTGGCGCAGAAGGAGGGGCCTGGCGCCGATGCGTCACCTCCCCCCTCGGCCGAGGCTGCGGCATGAGTGCGGCTACCGAGTATCACGAGCTGGTGCGCCACCTGGTGGCGGCCTTGAATGGGCGCCGCATCTACCCTCCGCAGCACCCGGTGCTGGACCGGACCCTTTCCCGGCTGGAGCAGGCGCTCCACCACCTGATGGTCAGCCGCGACGAGGTGCAGCTGGGAGTGCTGGGCACGCGCCTGCTGGCCGACGGGCTTCCCTGGCAGGATCAGGAGGAGCCCCTGTCGCTGCTTTCCCAGGAGCTCCGCGCGCGCGGCGTCGACAAGCTCACCTTCCAGCGCGGATTCACCCGCGCCGATCTCGACAGCCTGTTGGAGGTGCTCTCCGGCGACCGTGCCGTGGCCGGCGCGGGAATCCTGGATGCGGTCCCGGTGGCGGATCTGCTCGCCGGCCGCGGAGTCAGCCGCATTCGGCTGGGTCACCTCGACCTCGAAAAGGAAGACGCCTCGACGCTGCAGACGGCCACCCCCAGCGAGCGGGGGGCTTACGAGGACGCCGTCTCGGGACTCACCGACGCCATGGATTGCGCCCGGACCGGGCGGTTTATCCGCACCCGCCAGGTCGTCACCCTGGTGGAAAACTTGATGGAGCACCTGACCCGCGATCCAGCGCCGCTCTTGATGCTCACCGCTCTGAAGAGCCACAGCGATTACACCTTCACCCACATCGTGAACGTAGGCATCCTCACCATCGCCCAAGCCCAGGCCATCACCCACAACACCGAGGTGATCCGCGAGTACGGCGTCGCCGCTCTCCTGCACGACATGGGAAAGGTCAAGATCCCTCCGGAGATTCTGGACAGCCGCGCGCGCCTCAGCGACGCCGAATTCGAGATCATCCGCCGGCACCCCATCGATTCCCTGCACCTCCTCCGGGAAACTCCCGGGGTGGGCGACCTCTCGCTGATCGTCGCCTTCGAGCACCACCGCCGCTACGATCTCACCGGCTATCCCGCCCTGCCGCGCCAGGTGCCGCAGCATTTTGCCAGCCGTCTGGTGGCGCTGGCCGACGCGTACGACGCGATGCGGAGCAACCGGAGCTACCAGCGGGAAGTGCCTCCCGAACAGGCCCTGCAGATCATCCAGCAGCAGTCGGGCAAGATGTTCGACCCGCTCATGGTGCGGCTTTTCATCCGCATGATGGGGGCTTTCCCTCCGGGGACGCGGGTCCGTCTCGACACGGGAGAGGAGGCCATGGTCCTGAAGGCCGGTCCGGAGGATCCCCACCGCCCCATCGTCCGTCTGGTGGATGGGATGACGTCGGAAGGCGATCGACTGCGGCTGGTGAATCTGTCCGAGCGCGACCCCAAGACCGGCAACTACCTGCGCTCCGTCACCTGCTCTCTCCCCTGAGGCCACGCCGGCAGATCGCCGCTCGCGTCGAAGGGGAGCGGGAAGGGGCCGGACTCCACCGCCAAGCTTAGGGACTCAGCCTTCTCCAGCAGGGCTTCCGAGATCCAGAGTCGCTCCAGCTCGCGCCTGTTGGCGATGCGGACGATCCAGGCCGCCGCCACGCCGAGCTATTCTTCACGGCTTGCCAGAACTCGGGGACCCGATCGCGAGCTCGGCGCGGACGATCTCCGCCAGTCCTTCACCGATGATTCGGTGGGCCTCGGTCCCCCACAGATGCCCCTCGGGAGACGAGTACCCCTTCGCGCCGCTCAGCCAGTCGGCTGCATCGCGGGCTCGCAGGAATCCTTCCTTCTGGAGCCGGTCAACGGCCCCGGCAATGAAAGGGAATGCCTTGAGCTGATCATTGACCGATAGAAATATTACGCTCGCTCCACGGGCATTCAGATCGCGGATGAAATGCTCGAGCAACCTCACATAATGGTCTTCCTCAATGGGTGTGCTTCCCTC
>QHVQ01000060.1:0-11768 GCA_003222305.1 Acidobacteriota bacterium
CGGCGCACAGAACAAGGCCCCACGGCAAGGAAGCTTTCTTCATCATCGCACCAGCTCTCCGACACACACCGCCGTCCCCACCAGCCCGATGAGCACGCCGCTGATCAGGTCTCCGTAACGGGTGATAAAGGGAAAATCCAATCGGCGGTGACTGAGGAATCCCACCAGCGTAATGGTCAGAGTGGTGGCCATGGTCACCAGGCCAAAGCCCGTTGCCACCATCAGCACGCCCCCCACCCCCAGGCTCGCCGCACTGGCCAGCAGGATGGGGAAGGCCAGGGCGCACGGACTCACTCCGATGACCACCACCAAGGAAAGACCGGTCAGGTCTCCCTTGAACCAGCGCTCGAGCATGTGGCCATGATGATGGTGCCCTTCGGGGTGGCCGACGACAGCCGCTCCGGGATTTCTCTGGACGGGATGGTGTCGCCGTTCCCTGAGCCACGATCCCGCACCGTACACGAATCCGAAGAGGGCCAGCGAGGCGGAGGAGAGCACTTCCAGTGTCTCCCCGACGTGATGCGCGACCGCTTCGGCCCCTCCACGACCCAACCGATAGGTCAGGAGTCCCAATCCAACCGCCAGGATGACGTGCAGGGCACCGCTGGCGGAAGCCAGGGCCAGGGTCTTCGCCACGCTCCAGTGCCGGCTCCGTCCCATCAGGACGAATGGGAGCCAATGATCGGGGATCAGGGCATGCAACCCCGCGGTGGCGGAGGCGGCGGTGAGGTAGACGAGGGCGGCCGGGTCCATGGCCTCCTGCGGTGCTAGCGGATCCGTTGGATTTCATCCTCGGAGATGCCGAAGCGCTCCATCAGAATGCGGAGAAATCGGGGCCGATACAGAAGGTCGAATGTTTCGTCTTGTCCAGGGAAGAGCCCGAGGACCACGCGGCGAGCCTCGGCCATGTGAAGCAGGGCCTCCCCCAAGCCCAGTTGCGGAGCGTGGGAGAGCAGCGCACAAGTAAGATCCGCCACCCGCTGTGACTGCCGGGCGCGCCGCGCTTCATCCTCGACCGCCTCGCGAGGCTCAGACCCGGGAAGGTTCATGGCTTCCCCGCGGTTCCCAGTCCCGGTCGTGAACCAAGGCCCAGGCGTCGCAGACGGTGCCGGGAGCCAGCCGGCAGTAGACATAGCGCGACAGATGGAGAGGGCGCCTGAGCTTCAGAACCAGGGACTGTCTGCGAAAGCTCGGGGGGGTCACCACGGCCGCTTCCACCTGGTCGGGAGACAGCAGGACGAAACGAAAGTAGCGTCTGACCAGGACTCGCGGTCCGTCCCATAGCACCTCCCCGGAGCGAGTGGTGACCGGCCAGAGCGCCGCCACCAGAATCGCGGCGGTGAGAAAGTGAAGAGGGCTGTGGGCCTGGGCTCCCGCGACCAGCAGCGACGGCACCAGCAGCCATCCGGCCAACACCGCAAGACGGCGCAATCGAAACCCCGCGCCAAAACGTAGGGGGAGCCGACAGGCGAACGCTGCGGGGCAACTGGCCTCGGGGACGGTCTTCTGCAGGCTCATCAGAAGCGGGCCACGAAATCACCGAGGTTCTTCACCACCAAGTCGGGTTGGATCCCGGTGCGCTCGACCAAGTCCGGGCGATACTTTCCCGTTTGGACCAGGATCCCCAGGAGCCCAGCCTCCTGGGCTCCCTTCACATCGTTCTCGATGTCATCCCCCACCATGGCCACTTGCTGGGGAGGTATCCCCATCCCCTCCAACGCCACCCGGAAGAAGTCCCGGGACGGCTTGCCCACGAGTCTGGCGTTTCGGCCCGTGGCATATTCCAGCGCTACCACAAAGGGGCCGGCGTCCAGCACGAGCTCGTCCCGTACTCTCCAGAATCGGTCCTTCTGCAGGGCCAAGAGCTCGGCTCCTCCGAGCACAGCCTGGAAGGCCCGGTTCAGGGTGGCGTAGTCGAATCCCGAGGCCAGATCGCCCACCACCACCACCTGGGGGTCCCGATCCACCAGGGTCAGCCCGTCGAATTCGCGCCGGGCGTCTTCCTTCACCAGGAGCATGCATCGCGTCCAAGGACGCTCCCTGAGCTCTCGCGCCGCCACGTAAGGAGTGTTGATGACCTGGTCATCAGCCACCTCGATTCCCAGGTCCCTCAGGCGCCCCGCGAGGGAGGCGCGGCTCCGGGACGTAGCATTGGTGGCAAACCGGAAGGGGATTCGTTTCTGCTGCAGCCACCGCATGGCGTAGATCGAGTCGGGAATAACCTCTTCGTCGTCGTAGATGACCCCGTCGATGTCGATGAGCAGCCCTTTGATTTCACGCTCGGCCACGATTCAAGATCTCCCTGCGAGCGGGCGGGATCCCGTCAGCAGACCAAGAAGGGGGCGGGCCTTGTCCAGCGTCTCCTGATATTCGGCCTCGGGCTCTGACTCGGCGAGGATGGCACCGCCCACCTGGAGTTCCGCCCCCCGCCCTGAGAGGATCAGCGTGCGAATGACGATGTTCAGGTCGAGATCGCCGTGGAAAGAGAAGTAGCCGAGAGAGCCGGAATAGATGCCCCGTTCCGCCCCCTCCAACTCATCGATGATCTCCATGGCCCGGATCTTGGGAGCCCCGGTCATGGAGCCGCCGGGGAAGAGGGCGCGCACCAGGTCCACCGGAACCGCGTCGGGGCGGAGCCTACCGGTCACCGTGGAGACCAGGTGGTGCACGCTGGGCAGAGTCTCCACCCGACACACTTCCTCGGCACGCACTGAGCCGGGGAGGCAGACCCGGCCGAGATCGTTGCGGGCTAGGTCCACGATCATCACGTTTTCGGCCCGTTCCTTGACGCCCTCCGTTAGGGCGAGGGCGGCCTGCCGATCCAGTTCCGGCGAGGAGGCGCGCGCCCGGGTCCCCTTGATGGGACTCGTCTCGGCCCGCCGGCCGGTCAGCCGTACCAAGCGTTCAGGCGAAGCGCAGAGGACCGTGTGGTCTCGCAGCGGAAGGTAGGCGGCAAAGCAGGCTGGATGAGAGGCCAGCAGGCCCTGATAGAGCGCCAGGGGACGCCAGTTCCCTTCCATACGAATCTTGTGCGAAAGGTTGACTTGGTAGATGTCTCCCGCCGCCAAGTACTCTTGTGCACGAAGGATGTTCCGAAGATATTGTTCCTTCGAGGTGGCGAACTCCGGCTCCTGGGGATGGGGATCGTGAGCCTCCTGCTCCCGTTCCGGCCGCGTCTCGTAATGTCTTTGGAGCCTTCGCAGGTCCCCTCGAAGCTTCTCGCGCCGTCGCGAGGGTCCCGTCTCGGGCAACCCTGTGACCACCAGATGGGTGCACTTCAAGACGTGGTCCACCACGAAAGCGCGATCGTAGAAGGCCAGGTGCATGTCAGGCCAGCGGCCTGGAAGAGTGGCATGGATGGCGCGCGCTTCCGTCCAGCATCTGAGACCGTAGCCTAGATAGCCGATGGCTCCCCCGGCGAAGGGAATTCCCGGCAGCGGGGCTATTCGGCACCGGTCCAGCGCCTCCTGCAGGACCGCGAAGGGATCACCGTCGAAAACCTCCTCCCGCGATCGGGAGCTAAGCACGCCTCTCCCCTCCCGAAATCGAAGGACCATGAAGGGGTCCGAGGCGACCAGGGAAAACCGCCCCGCCCGCGGATCCCTCCGAGCGCTCTGGAGAAGCACAGGAAGGGTCTCGCCCGAGAGCGCCCGGAAGATCTCGAGCGGATCCTTTTCCACAGAGTGAGTTACCACCTTCGCTTCGGCCATCAAGTCCCGCGCCGCTACGGCGTGCATTCCCGCTCCACCAGCTCGGCCAATCCTCGGCCGAGCTCCAGGGCCATCGGGCCGGCACTCCCCGCGCCCACGCGATTCCCGTCGAGGAGGGCCACGGGGAGGGCGCCCCAGGAGGTGTTCGTGAAAAAAATCTCATCAGCCGACGCCAGCTCCCCGGGCAGGATGCGTCCTTCCTCGCAAGCAATGTTCGCGGCCGCAGCCACTTCCATCACCGCCGCGCGGGTGACCCCTTCCAGGATGCCACAGTCGACGGATGGAGTACGCAGCGCTCCGCGCCGCACGAGAAAAACGTTGCTGGCCGTCCCTTCTCTAACCAGGCCGTCGCTTCCCAGCAGAATGGCTTCCACCGCGCCTCTCTGGCTCGCTTCCAGCCGTGCGAGCACCAGATGGATCCGGCTGATGGATTTCAGCGCGGGATCCAGGCTGTCCCTCCCCGTTTGACGGAGGGTGGCCAGGATCGCCGAAACTCCGGCTCGCGTGCGCTCCTCCGGTAGAGGCTGCCATGGACTGGCGGCAATCATCGTGTTCGGGCTCGCCCCCGGCATCATGTCGAACCCCGGGTCTCCTTCTCCCCGCGTGATGGTCAGTCTAAGGCGCGCCTCCTGCAGACGGTTGGCGGCGAGGCAGGCGCCGACGGCCCCTTCCAAGGTATCGGGAGAGAAGGTAAGCTCGATTCGTGCGGCGCTTAGGGACCTGACCAGCCTATCCCTGTGATCCTTCCAACGGAACAACCGCCCGCGGTGGACTCGGAGCGTCTCATAGACGCCGTCTCCGAGCAGCAGGCCCCGGTCGAACACCGAGACGCGGGCCTGCTCGGCGCGGACCACTTCGCCGTTCAGCCAGACATACGGCGCCCACCGTCCGTAGCCCGAAGATGCGGAGAGCATACTAGTCAGGCTCTGGGCGCTGGGCTGGCGGGAGCCCGAAGGGCGTCGATCCCGATGGAGTGATAGAGCGTGTCCCGTTCCACTGGCTCACGGCCCGCTTCCATAATCAGCGTCACCATGTCGCGGCGCGACAGGCTCTGGGAAGTCTCCGCCCCGGCGGCGTGAACGATTTCTTCGGTGGTGACCGTTCCGTCGATATCGTCGGCGCCGTAGGATAGAGCAATCTGGGCCACACGGGGAGTAATCATGATCCAGAAGGCCTTGATGTGCGGGAAATTGTCCAGCATCAGCCGGGCCACTGCAATATTGCGCAAGTCTTCGGCGGCCGTGGCCTTCTTCAGGTAGTCCAGCTTCGTGTTCTCCGGGTGAAACGCCAGTGGGATGAAGGTCATGAAGCCGCCCGTCTCGTCCTGGGCCTCTCGCAGGAGCAGGAGATGCGCCACCTTCTCTTCGGTGGTCTCCACGTGGCCGTACAGCATGGTAGCGTTGCTCTTGAGACCAAGGCGATGGGCGGTCTTGGCGCATTCCAGCCAGCCGTGGAAATCGATTTTTTTGGGGAAAAGAAGCCGATGGAGCCGGGCGCTCATGACCTCCGCGCCACCCCCTGGAAATGACCCGATGCCGGCATCCTTCAGATCCCTCACGATGGCCTCCACGCTCCGTCCCGTCCGCTGGGCAAAGTCGGCCACTTCCACCATGGTGAGGGCTTTCACGTGCACCGAGGGTCGTACCTCATGCACCGCACGAATCATATCCAAGTAGTACTCCAGCGGCAGATCCGGATTCACGCCCCCCACCATATGAATCTCGGTGATGGGCTCGTGGAGCTTCTCCCGCACCCTGGCCTGGATCTGTTCCCGCGTGAGGGCATAGGCGTCGGAGTCCCGGGGAGTACGATAGAACGCGCAGAACTTGCAGAACTTATTGCAGACGTTGGTGGGATTGATGTGCTGATTGACGTTGTAATAGGCCAGATTTCCGTTGAGACGCTCCCGTACCTGGTTGGCGAGATACCCCACTGCGTTCAGGTCGGGATGTTCGTACAGGAGCATGCCGTCTTCCCTGCTCAGTCTCTCGCCGTGATCCACCTTCCGGGCAATCTGCCCCAGGCCCACGCACTCCAGGTACTCTGCCGTGATCATCCCTGCTTCCCCGCGGCGCTGGCACCTCGCTCAGCTGCCACCCTCTCGATGCGATCCACGTTTTCTACGGAAACCCGGATGGTGCCCAACCGTATGGGACCCCGGCGCTCCCCGTGGCAGTCCGACCCACCGGTCTGCAGGACACCGCGCTTGGCTGCCAGTGAGGAGAGTTCCCGGCACTGCGAGGGCTTGAGTTTGGGATGGGCCGTCTCCAGACCGTCGATGCCCTCCTCGAGGAGGGCCTGAATGTTACCAGAAGAAAGGTTCAAGTGGGGATGGGCCAGGATCAGCACACCCTTCGCTGCCCAGGTGACTCGCCGCGCCGCCTCCAGGGAGAAGCGGGCCCTCGGGATGAAGGCCGGGCGGCCGGGATTCAGAAAGCGATTGAAGGCTTCCTGGAACGTGGAGACCGCCCTGGTCCGGAGCAGCGCGTCGGCGAGATGGGGGCGACCCAATGAAGCCTCGCCGACATTCTCACGAACCTGCTCCATGCTTAGGCGAATCCCCAGCTCGTTCAGGCGCTCGACTATCCGCT
Organism: Acidobacteriota bacterium; assembly: GCA_003222305.1. Classification (GTDB taxonomy): domain Bacteria; phylum Acidobacteriota; class Polarisedimenticolia; order Gp22-AA2; family AA152; genus AA152. The sequence goes on from QHVQ01000060.1 coordinate 6,302, forward strand.
CCGCACGGCGCTCCCGTTCCCGACGGAACTCTTCCAGGGCCTTCCTGAGCTCCGAAGATCGCGGGTCGAATGCGTACGCCAGGAGGTGAATCTCGTGGCCCTTGAATTCGGCGCTGAACTCAGCCCCGGGGAGGACACGAACTCCAAGCCGCCAGCCGGCTTCAAGGGTTTCTTCCACCCCTGCGACCGTGTCGTGATCGGTGAGGCTGATGGCTTCAAGCCCGAGGGATGCCGCGCGCTCCACCAGCCTCCCCGGCTCATCGGTCCCGTCGGAGCGCCGGGAATGGAGGTGAAGATCGGCACCCCCAGAAATCACGCCTCCTCCTACCGTGCCACCTCGGTCGCCCGCATCTCCCGAATCACCGTGACCTTGATGCGCCCCGGATACTCCATCTCCTTCTGGATGCGCTGCGCCAGATCGTTGGCCAGGAGAGATACCTGGGCGTCGTCGATCTTTTCGGGCACGGCGATGACCCGGATCTCCCTGCCCGCCTGGATGGCATAGGACTGCTCCACGCCGTCGTAGCTGTTGGCAATCCCTTCCAGCCTTTCGATGCGCTTGGCATAATCCACCAGGGTCTTGCGCCTCGCCCCCGGCCGGGAGCCGGAGATGGCGTCTGCCGCCCCCACCAGCACGGAAATGGGAGTCGTGACTTCCACATCGTCGTGGTGCGAGGCGATGGCATTGATCACGACTTCATGTTCCCCGTACTTCGCCCCCACCTCCGCACCGATTTCCGGGTGTGTCCCTTCACGTTCGAAATCGATGGCTTTGCCGATGTCATGAAGCAGACCCGCCCGCAGCGCCAGCGTTGCGTCCATGCCCAGTTCGGTGGCCATCATGGCGGTCAGTTTCGCCACCTCGATGGAGTGCTCGAGCACGTTCTGCCCGTAGGAGGTTCGATACTTGAGCCGCCCGAGAACCCTCACCATCTCCGGGTGAATCCCCTTGATGCCCAGATCCTTCACGGTCTCCTCTCCGGCGCGCAGGATTGACTCCTCCACCTTGCGGCGGGACTTTTCCACCACCTCTTCGATGCGCCTCGGATGGATGTTGCCATCCTTTAGCAGTCGCTCCAGGGCCACCCTCGCGACCTCCCGCTTGATGGGATTGAAGCACGAGAGGACCAGAGTGTCGGGGGCTTCGTCCATCAGGAGCTGGACCCCCGTGGTCTTCTCGAAGGCGCGGATGTTCTTCCCCTCGTAGCCGATGATTCGTCCCTTCACCTTGGCGCTCGGGATGGGGATGCTGGTCACCGACCTGGCGGCCGTAACCTCCGAGGCCAGTCGCTCGATGGCCAGGGCGATGATTTTGCTGGCCTCGGCATCGGCGGTGCGCTGGGCCTCTTCCTTGATTTCCCGAATCATTCGCGCGGCCTCGAAGCGCGTCTCTGCCCTGAGGTTGCTGAGGAGCATCTTCTTCGCCTCCTCCACCCCCAAGCCAGCAATCTGTTCCAAGCGCCGGTTGGTATCCTCCCTTAGCCGCCGGTACCGATCCCGGTTCTCGGTGGCCTCGCTCTGGAGGGCTTGTAGCCGGCGCTCCGATTCCTGGATCCGCTCTGCTTGCTTACGTACCTCTTCGAGTCGTTGCTGCAAGTTCCGATCCTTGTCTTCTAGACTTTGCTGCTGCTTCTGAGCGGTCCGGACCCGCCCCTTGAGGTCCGTTGGAGCATCGATTGCTTCCTTAGCTTTTCGCCTTCGCGTCGGCTTTCGCGGAGGATTTCCTGAGCCTCGCTGCGGGCCACATTCAAGTGCTTTCTCCCCAGCCGGAGGTTGCCCAACCAGCCGAGGGCAAACCCCACGGCGATGAGGGAAAGACCTACCAGGAGGAGTATCATCGAGTTAGTTACCATAGGGTGTCCCCAAGACAGTAGAGAATCGGCCGCGTCCCGGTGCCGCCGGGAATAGCGAGGTGTCCTCCGCCTTGCCTGCGATTTGGCCAAACGCGGCTTCTCGAAAAAGGAACCAGCGAAAGTGAACGGATATCGGACGGTTTCTACAGAGGGAAGATCGGGAGAGGTGTAGGGCCATGCCAGGTTCTCCCTGGCCGGCGGGAGCGCGTGAGGCGGGAGGATCAGCCGGGCGAGATTCCCCTGATGGAAAAGCATTTAGGGGAAGAGGTCATCGTCGACCTTTGGCAAGTCCGGCTGTTCAGAGGCGGTGCCCCAGAACGGAGGCAATATCTCTGGATCGGCGCAGAAGGCAGGCAAATCGAAGGCATTAGACGCACACCATCCGTCCGATGCTTGAAAATCCTATTTCCCACATCATCATGCCGCGAACCAATTTCCCGCACGGCGCTGTGGAATATAACACTCTAACCGTCTGCGGCGCAAGGGGAAACAGGTTGGCGGCCGCCCGGATTTGACTCCCTGTGGTGACCCAAGTAGAATCCGGCAAGTCTTCCACAGCTAAACTACTCGTACGAAAGGAGGTGAAAGAGCCATGAAAAAGTTCTTTGCTTGCATGACCGCAGCCGCACTGCTCGTGGGCCTGGCCAGCTTCGCCGCGTTCGCCGTTGATGAGAAGAAGACGGAAACCTCCATCACGGGATACATCACCGATAGCCACTGCAAGGGCGAGGGGGCCAAGGAAGGCCACAAAGACTGCGCTTTGAAGTGTGCCAAGGAAAAGGGCGCGAAGTTGGGCGTCTGGGATGCAGCCAGTTCCAAGTTCTATGCCCTGGACGACCAGAAGAAAGCCGAACAATTCGCCGGAACCACCGCGACCGTGACCGGTACGGTAGACGGTGAGACCATCAAAGTCGCCACCATCGCAAAGGTGGAAAAGAAGTAGCCGATCCTACCCGATGGCAGGTTTGCAAGGGGGGGAGCCGTGGCTCCCCCTCATTTCTTGTCTTCCGCTCTGGCTCCAGCCGGCGCGGGCTCGAGCCACTCCGAACCGTCCTCGTAGAATTCCCTCTTCCAGATGGGAACTTCCTGCTTGACCCTCTCGATGGCATAGGCCACGGCCCCCAGGGCTTCACGGCGGTGGGCGGCGCCCGCCGCAATGGCCACACTCGCCTCTCCCACCCCCAGCCGTCCTACGCGATGGACGATGGCGACGAAGGGGGAGCCAAACCCGTGCCGAACCTCTCGGCCGATCCGGGCCATCACCTTCTCGGCCATGGGGGAGTAGGCCTGGTACTCCACCGCCACCACCCGCTTGCCCGCATTCTCGACCCGGACCGTCCCCACGAATGTGGCGACGCCTCCGACCTCCTCACGGGTGACGAAGCGGATCAACTCGGTGAGATCAATGGAATCCTCAGTGATCCGAAACATTCTCCCCTCAGCCTCCGCTCACGGGTGGGAAAAAGGCCACCTCTTCCCCGCCCGTCAGGACCGTTCCAGAAGGGGCGTAATCCCGGTTCACCGCCATCAGCGGCGGGTGGGGATAACCCTTGAGTGCCTCGGTCCTCTCCTGAAGGTGTCGCCATACCTCGCCCACGGTCGCTCCCGAGGGGAGCTCCAGATCGAGTGCCTCGCGCCCCGCGATTTCTCGCAAGCGGGCAAAAAGGAGGACGCGGATCCTCATGGCTGATTCACCATCTGGACCAGCTCAGCCACCATGGTCTCGATGCCCACCGCCACCTCGGAGACCCGGCGGAACGACTTGAATCCGGGGGTCGTGACGATGCGCCTTTCCCGATCTACCACGACTGCAGTGGAATCCAGCCCTCCCTGAGGATCTTCCAGCGGCCTTCCCGTCAAGTGGCATATCAGGATGTCACCCAGCCCAACCACCCCCACGGGCTTAGACGCCTCCAGAAAGTGCCTCAGAGCCGCTCCGATTTCTGGGTGCGCCACCCGCCGCACCCCCGGACGGGCAAAGGAAGTCATGAAACTCTTGGCTCCCCCGAAGCCCCCCGGTACCACCAGCGCCTGCAGGGTCTCCAAGGGAAAGCCCGGAACTTCGTGGATCTTGTCATGGAAGATTCGGGAAGACTCAAGGTAGATGTCTCGAGGAGGGCTCTCCATTTCTTCACCCACCGTGTGGTCCACCACATGGAATTGCGGCCGCTGGGGAGCCAGCGCTACCACTCGCGCACCGGCCCGGTCCAGAGCCAACCCGCAGATCACCGCCTCCTGGACGTCCGTCCCATCGTAATGGCCGCATCCGGAGAGGAGAATCCCCACCTGGATCCGCAGCGGCTTAGGCAAGAAGGGACCGGGCATCGGTCACCACCTTGGCGACTGCAGAATCCAGAGGCCCATCCAGCACGGCACCGGAGGCGTTCTGGTGACCTCCACCTCCGTACGCGGTGGCCACGGCGTGCACATCGATGGCTCCCTTGGACCGGAGGCTGACCTTGATTTTGCCGTCCGGTAACTCCTTGAACAGAAGGCAGACCTTGACTCCGCGAATAGCGAATAGATGGTTGACGATTTCCGACGTGTCGGCGAGATCCGCGGCATGCTCGACGATTTGCCGGCGAGTTAGCGCAATCCAGCCAAGCCGTCCGCCGGCCTCCAGACGGAACCCCGAAAGCGCCTCTCCCGTGAGCCGGACAAACCCCTCCTCCTGCTGCTCGTAGACTAGCTCATACACCCGGGCCGGCTTCACCCCTTTTGCAAGGAGCTCGGCGGCGATTCGATGCGAGCGGGGGCTGGTTTTGGAGAAGCGGAAATTCCCCGTGTCCGTGACCATGGCGGTGTACAGGGCTTCCGCCGAAGCTAGATTCAGTTCGCCTCCCAGCGACTTGATCAGGTCGTAGACCATTTCACCCGTGGCACAGGCGGTCTCGTCGATGACGTTGACGCTCCAAAAGGGGTCGGTGGTGGAGTGATGATCGATACAGAGAGATCTGGCGCCCGATTCCCGCACCGCCTGCTCCATCTTCCCCATGCGGTGCAGGCTGCTGTTGTCCAAGGTGATGATCAGGTCACAGCTCCGCACCTGCTCCCCACAGCCTGGCGCGTCAAAAACGTGGATCTGCCCCGCCGAGTCCAGAAAGCGGTAGCGCTCGAGCGTTTCGTCGGGGTTCAGGATCAGAGTCTCCTTCCCAAGGCTCGTGAGATAGGCCGCCAACGCTACCTCGGAGCCCAGTCCATCCCCGTCCGGGTTCTGGTGGGTCGTGAGGAGAATTCTGGAGGCCCGTTGGATTTCTTCTCTGACGCGCCTGAGGGTCTCGGGATTCACTTGGCCTCCGTCGGCGGCACTCCCACGCGACCCTGCGAATAGGCGCGTGCATAAGCCAGATAGATGCGCGCATTCTCCAGCACCCGTTTCACCTCCTGCTCGGTAAGGGATCGGACCACCCTTCCGGGGACGCCCAGGACCAGGGAGCCCGTGGGGATGACAGCCTTCTCCGTTACGAGCGCCCCCGCTCCGATGATGCAGCGCCGCTCGATCACGGCGCCGCTCAGGACCGTCGCCCGCATGGCGATCAGAACCTCGTCCTCGACCCGCGCGCCGTGCACCACGGCGCCGTGCCCCACCGTGACGTCATCGCCTATTTCGACCG
>QHVQ01000060.1:11789-13132 GCA_003222305.1 Acidobacteriota bacterium
TTGCCGATGCGAATGGGCGCCGTGTCGCCCCGCAGAACCGTCTGAAACCACAGGCTGGAATGGGCCCCCACGGCGACGTCGCCTCTGAGGGTGCAGTTCTCTGCCACGAAGACGGTCGGGTGAATGGAAAGGCGCGTGGGAAGAAACTGATCTGGCTGCACTCTCGACTCCTACCAGATCGCTATGCCACGGTGCAGGGGGCGCGGACCCAAATCCAGATGATCGGTCATCCGGCTGTGGCCATCGTGGACCTTGATGCCCGGATTCAACAACGAGAGGGGATCGAAGAGCTCCTTGACCTCCCGGTAGATGTCCGCCACCGTCCCGAATGCCCGACCGAGAAACGGCGTCCGGAGCCTTCCATCCCCATGCTCCCCCGAGAGGGCCCCACCCAGGGAGAGAACCATCTCGGAGTATTCGGCGGCGATCCGCTCCATCTTCAAGGCAATGTTCGGGTCGGCGGGATCCAGCAGGGGATTCACGTGCAAAATGGCGTCGCCGGCATGGCCGAAAATGGCAGCTTGCAGCCGATGATGCCGTAGGATCTCTCGGGCCGCGCGGAGAAACTCGGGAAATCGGGGCGTGGGTACGCATGCATCCTCGATGAATCGGGTGCTGTGTAGCCCCTTCTGGCGCGACGTGAGAATGGGAGAGGCCGTCTTCCGGATCTCCCAGATCCGGTCCCGGGTTCTTGCATCCAACCCTGGCACAATCCCCTCGGCCGGCCCAGGCCGCACCAGTTCCCTTCCTAACCGCTCCAGCCTGGCCGCCGCCTCGCCGGCGTCTGTACCCTCCAGCTCCACGATCAGCACCGCTTCCGTCGCCTCGGGGAGCGCGCGGACCTCGTCCTGCCCCGCTTCGCGCACCAGATCCAGGAACGATTGGTCGAGGACTTCCAGAGCCGACGGATGGTGCTTCAGCGCCTGGAGCACTCCCTCCCCCGCGGCGTCCAGATCCCTGAAGTGGATCAGGGCCGTGGCAGTGCCGCCGGGCAGGCGGGTCAAGCGAAGCTTCGCCTCGAGAGTCACCGCCAAGGTCCCTTCGGATCCCACCAGAAGCTGTGTGAGGTCCAGCCGGTCGTCGGAGGTCGAACGGAGAAGCTCATAGCCGGAAGCGATGCGGCGCACCTGTGGCATGGCGCTGCGGATCACCTCGCGGCGCGGCGCCACCAGGCATTCCAGGCCGAGGGACAGGCGGTGCAACGCCTCCCCGGACCCGGCAGAGAGCTCGGCCCGCGGAAGGGGACGCGTTTCCACGAATTCCCCGTTGGACAACGCGACGCTCAAGGAAAGGATGTGGTCCCGGGTGGCGCCGTAACGAACGCTGCGGGCCCCTCCCGCGTT
>QHVQ01000060.1:13140-21970 GCA_003222305.1 Acidobacteriota bacterium
GAGGAGGAAGGGTCGGGGGCGAAGCGCAGACGCTGCGGCGCGAGCCTGCGATTCAGCTCCCCCAGCACCACACCTGGCTGCACGCGGGCCCATTGCTCTTCCCCGTTGATCTCCAGAATGCCGTCCATGTGCCGGGAGAAATCCAGAATGATTCCGCTTCCCACGCTCTGGCCCGCCACGGCCGACCCGGCGCCGCGTGCAGTGATGGAGATCCCTTCCTCCCGGGCCAGCCGCAGCACCTCCAGCACGTCTTCGGCGCAGGCCGGCAGCACGACCCCCACCGGGAGGATGCGGTAAACGCACTCCGCAACGCTGTAGCGCTCCCTCGAGGAGGAGTCTCGGAGGACCTCCCCCTTCAGTCTGGGCTTGATCTGGCTGAGCATCATGGTTGTCCCGCGCGCCGCGAGGCTGCAGGCATCCGGCGCGGGCCCAGGGCGACAGGCGCGAGCGGGAGTGCAACGGTAGCATGGGCTTCGAGAGACTGTCAACGAATCGCGGCGAGTCGAGGCGCTGGCGAGACCTCCGGAAATCGGGCCACAGCTCAGTCTCGATGCGCCGCGGGAGCCGGCGCTCTTCCCTCGAGAGGCATGGCGAGGTGATTGGGCAGATGTTTTGGGTTATCCTGGCACCACGGCTGAAAGATCATCACCCGACCGTGGGGGAGGAGGTGAGGGCATGACGACTTTCCTGCTCTGGTGCCTGCTCCTGGTTCTCTGTTGGCCCCTGGCCCTGCTTGCGCTGGTTCTCTATCCGATCGTGTGGATACTCCTTCTGCCATTCCGCCTCATCGGGATCACCGTGACCGCTGTCTTTGACCTCCTGGGGGCAATCTTGTCCCTCCCCGGAAGGATCCTTCGGGGACCCAGGCATCTGCGCACCTAAGACTCTCGCTTCCTATCTCTTTGTTTGGAGCTGTTGGATGAGATGCCCCAGCTCCGGCAGGATGAGACGATCCATGGCCAGAGTCACCCCCTTCTCCGAGCCGGGCAGACAGAAGAGAGCCTTTTTGCCGCAAACACCCGCCACGGCGCGACTCAGAAAGGCCGCAGGCCCGATCTGCCGGTAGGAGAGGAGTCGGAAGAGCTCGCCAAACCCGTCCAGCCGTTTCATGAGTAGTCGTTCCACTACTTCGGGGGTGCCGTCCCGTGGGGAGATTCCGGTGCCCCCGGTCAGAATCATGGCCTGCACCTGGCGGTTCCTGCTCCATTCCCGCACTACTTTCCGGATCCTGGCCGGCTCGTCCGGAACGATCCGGTGTTCTGCCACTCTGTGGCCGGCCCGCCTCAGACGCTCCCGAATGATCCGGCCGCTGTGGTCCGTCGCTTCGGTGCGCGTGTCGGAGATGGTGAGTACTCCGACGCTCACCCGGCGGGGAGCTGTGCGCTCATGCTCGCGATGGCCCATGGGGAGAAGTCTAACCCAGGGATCGGATCAGGCCGAGGAGGGTGCGGACACCGTGGCCCGTCGCACCCTTGGGAGCGTAGGTGTAACTGTTTTCGAAGTACGCGGGCCCGGCGATGTCCAAATGCACCCAGGGGACGCCGGGATCCACGAACTCCCGCAAGAACAACCCTGCGGTGATGGCGCCTCCGTAGCGGATCCCGGAGTTCTTCACGTCGGCTACGTCCGATCGGATGTGCTCCCGGTACTCGGGGAAGAGCGGCAGCTGCCACATCCTTTCCCCCGCTTCGGCGGCGGCGTCCAACACCCGCTTCACGAGCCGTTCGTCGTTGCCCATGACCCCGGTGCAACCGGGACCCAGGGCCACCATGCATGCCCCCGTCAGGGTGGCCAGGTCTATCAGAGCGTCGGGGCGCAGCGTCTTGCAGGCCCAGGAAAGGCCGTCGGCCAGAATAAGCCGTCCCTCCGCGTCGGTGCTCTTGATCTCCACCGTCTTGCCGTTATAGATGCGCAGGATGTCGCCGGGGCGGATGGCTCGACCGTCCGGCATGTTCTCCACCATCAGCAGCAATCCGTGGACCTCCACGGGAACCTTCAGAGCCGGCAGGGCCAGGAGAATCGCCAGCACCGCGGCGGCGCCCGACATGTCCGCCTTCATGGCCTCCATTCCGTCTGCCTGCTTGAGGGAGATGCCGCCGGTGTCGAACGTGACTCCCTTGCCCACCAAGACCACCCGTTGCTTCTTCCGGGAGTGGGAGCGGGGCGCATAGTGGAGGTGGATCAGCACCGCCGGATGCTCGGAGCCTCTTGCAACGCCCAGCATGCCGCCCATGCCCAGTCGCTTCAGCTCCGCCTCCCGGATGAGCCGGCACTTCACACGCGCCTTCTTCGCCTCCGCCCGGGCGATCTCAGCCATCTTCATGGGATGCAGGTATCCGGGGTGCTCGGAGACCAGATCCCGGGCCAGGCGAACCACCGTGTCCACGGTTTTCACCTCTTGCAGCACGGTTTGGAGCTTACGCGGATCCATCCGGCCCACACCCAAGAACAGCTCTTGAGGCTGCGCACCTTCCTGGGCGCTGCTTAAGTACTTATCGAACCGGTAAGAGCCGTGAAGAAAGCCTCCCGCCGCGATCCGAGCCGCCTCCGAAGGACCCAGCCGCCACCGCCCCGGAGCCAGAGCGATTCCGGCGCGTCGAGCCTTGATTCCCACGGCGCGGGATCCCGCCACGGCGCAGGCCCGGTGCAACACTTCCGGGGAGAACTCGTCTTTCTTTCCCAGTCCCATCACCAGATATCGGGAAGCGGGGTGATCGCCATTGGCGTGCCACAAGACAGCCGAATCGGCTTTCCCTTCGAACCCGTCCAGCTTCAGCACCTTGGATACGGTAGTGCGCAGTTTGGCATCGGCGACGGTCGTCGGCGCAGCCTCTCCCTCGTACTGGAAGTGGAGGATCAGGTCCGCCTTCTGGTCTGAGAGATCGCCCCGGATGGGCGTGAGGAGGGTCAAGCCGGAACTCCCAGCAGTGCTCGAACCCTTTGGGATATCCGTGCCGGGGAAAGACCGACCTCATCGAGGAGCTCGTTGCGGGAACCGTGAGTCACGAACCGGTCGGGCACCGCGAAGTGGTGCAGGGGGAAGCCTGCCTCCGCCGTCGCCGCGAGCGCCTCGCTCACCGCGCTGCCAAAACCGCCGTTGATCACGTTTTCCTCCACCGTGACCAGGATGGAATATCGCTTTCTCAGCTCCGCAAGGAGTCCCCGGTCCAGCGGCTTGATGAACCTGCAGTTCACCAGGCCCACGTGCCGGCCCTCTCCCTCCAGAATCGCCGCAGCCTTCTCGCAATTCTCCACCATGGCCCCCACCGCCAGAAGGCACAGTTGCTCCCCTTCCCGCAGGACACTCCAGGAGCCGATAGGAAGGATCCGTCCTTCGCGTCCGGGAGTGTAGCGCCCGCACGGGGTCTTGGGGTACCGGATGGCGAAAGGATGGTCCCGTTGTGAAAGGGCTGTGACCAGCAAGTCCTTCAGCTCGTCGCCGTCTTGGGGGGCCGAGAGGATGAAGTTCGGTACGGCGCGCAGATAGGTCATATCAAAGACGCCGTGGTGCGTCGGGCCGTCGGCACCCACCAGTCCCGCCCGATCCAGGCAGAATACCACCGGAAGATTCTGCACCCCCACGTCATGGATGATCTGGTCGTAGGCGCGCTGCAGGAAGGTGGAATAAATGGCCGCCACCGGCTTGATCCCCTGGGTGGCAAGTCCGGCGGCATAGCAGACGCCGTGGGCCTCGGCGATTCCCACATCGAAGAATCGGCTCGGGTGCCGCGCTTGAAAACGGACGAGACCGGTGCCGTCGGCCATCGCGGCGGTGATCGCCACCACTTGCGGGTCCCGATCGGCAATATCCGAGAGGGCGTCTGCGAACACCTCATTGAAGCTGGGCAGCCCCTTCTTGTCTGTCCCTGGGCTCTTGCCCGTGGCGGCGTCGAAGGGCGAGACCCCGTGAAAGTAGCAGGCATTTCCTTCCGCCGGGGCGTACCCCTTTCCCTTTTTCGTGAGCACGTGCAGGAGGATGGGGCCGTGGGCTTGTTTCAGGCGGCCGAGGACAGCCATGAGCCCTTCCAGGTCGTGACCATCGATGGGACCGTAATAGGAGAATCCCAGGGCCTGGAAGAGGGCGCCCGGAACCAAGAGGTTCTTGAGATTCTGCTCCACCCGCCGGACCAACTCTCCCACAGGCTCCCCCAGCGGAACCCGCTCCAGGATGGATTTGACCTCCTCCTTGATGCGATTGTAGAAAGGGTTTGCAGTAATGCTGGTGAGATACTGGGAAATCGCCCCGACGTTGGGGGAGATCGACATTTCGTTGTCGTTGAGGATCACCAAGAGATCGCGCTTGGCGTGTCCCGCATTGTTCAGGGCCTCATAGGCCAGCCCACCAGTCATGGCGCCGTCACCGGTCACGGTGACGACGTGGAACTTGTCCCCTTTCAGGTCACGGGCGGCGGCCATTCCAAGCGCCGCGGCGATGGAGGTGCTGGCATGCGCTACCCCGAATGCGTCGTGCGACGATTCGGCGGGGCTCACGAACCCGCTCACTCCCTGGTACTGCCTCAAGGTGGGAAAACGGTCCCGACGGCCGGTGATGATTTTATGGGGATAGGCCTGATGGCCCACGTCCCAGACAATCTTGTCCCGGGGTGAGTCAAAGACTCTGTGCAGCGCCAGCGTCAGCTCCACTACGCCTAAGCTGGGCCCGAGGTGGCCCCCGACCTGCGAGACGACCTCGATGACGTATTCGCGGATTTCCCCGGCCAGCTGCCTGAGTTGGTCAAAGCTTAGGGGCTTGAGATCGGCCGGAGAGTTAATCTGGGGGAGAAGCGGCTCTCTGAGGGTCGGGGACTGGGTTTCCGCCTGCTCCTGCGTGCGCCGAGGCCGAACCAAATCCAGGCGGCCTCTCAGGGCATCTTCCACCGGTCCCTCTCCTCCGCAACTTACGGAAAAAACTGGCCTTCACTATAGACGCCACCCCTGGTGCTGTCAAGACTAGCAGCCCTCGGGAGCATGCTAAGATCAGCCGTATCTCAGGAGACGGCGAAGCGATGATACCCCTTCGAGATGACAATCCCAGCCGGAGCTTTCCCGCGGTGACCCTAATCCTCATCGGGGCGAATCTGGCAGTCTTCTTCTACGAGGTTTCCCTTCCTCCGAGGCTTCTGGAGAACTTTATCCTCACTTACGGAGCCGTGCCTGCTGCCTTTCGCGCCGCATTTTTGCCTCAGCTCAGTCATTCCGTGCCGTTTCCCTGGCTTTCGCTCATAACCTCCATGTTCCTGCACGGGGGAATCCTGCATATCGTAGGGAACATGCTGTATCTCTGGATCTTCGGCGACAATGTGGAGGATTCCATGGGCCGCCTCAAATTCCTGATCTTCTATTTCCTCTGCGGCATCTCTGCCGCCCTCCTGCAAATCGCCATCCGCCCGGGATCGACCGCGCCTTTGGTAGGCGCCTCAGGGGCCATCGCGGGAGTGCTCGGCGCCTATGTCCTGCTCTTTCCCACCGCCCGGATCCAGACCCTCATTTTCCTTTTCATATTCGTTCGCGTTGTCCCTCTTCCCGCTGTGGTGCTGCTGGGGCTGTGGTTCCTGATGCAGGTGGTATCGGCTCCTGCCTCGGGAGGTGCCGGCGTGGCATTCTTCGCTCACATCGGGGGCTTTCTAACGGGGATGCTTCTGATCGGATGGTTCGCCCGGCCCAGGCGCGCCTGAGGGGAGGGGCGGGAGGCTCAAGAGAGAGGCACGCCCCTGAAGGCCAGGGCTTGCTCCACCTTGCGATGCAGCTCCTCGAGGGTGCCATCGTTCCGCACTAGGAGATCGGCCTGCGACAAGCAGACATCCAGCTGCTGTCCGGGACCCTGACTGGCCTTCTCCAAGATCTCTTTGCGCTCAAACTCCTCCAGGGTTTCCCCATCTCCCACCCTCCCACGCCGCCGGCTCCGCTCGAATCGGAGGGCCACGGGGGCATCGATGCCCAAAAGGTGAAACCCGGGCAGCGTCCTCAAAACTTGGATCTCTCCCGGATTGCGGATCGAATCCACTACGCTCCGCTGCGAGATTTTCGGCAGCGTGCGTTGCGCCAGGACCCCCTCTCCAAACTGTTCCCGCAGCGCCGTGCCGGTGCGGATGAGGTTTTCCCGGGAGTGATCGAGGCCGCGGCGGGTCGCCTCCTGGCGGACGACATCCGAAAGCGAACAGAGCGAGAAGCCCTTCCCTTCCAGGAAACGGGCCACTTCTCCTTTGCCGGAGGCATTGGGACCGGTGAGGCCGACGCAGATCTTCACGCGCGCCACGGGCGCGAGTCCTGGTCCCGAATGGCGCAGGTCATTTTACTGCTGAGGGTAGTTCCGCTGCTGCTGGGGCGGAACGACGGGAGGCCGTCGGCCATAGGGAAGAGGTCGGCCACCATAACCTTGGAGACGTCCTCCTGCACCCATGGGAGAGATGCCTCCGGCCTTGCGAACTCCGCCGGCGCCGTCTTCCTGGGCACGAGGACCTCCCGGCACTTGCACGCGGTACCGCCAGTCATCATCCCCCTGCGAGACCACATTGGCTCCAGGATTCTGGGGTGATTTGGAGCCTGCCTGCGGATCGCCGGGAGTGCCCGGCGGATTGACGCCGGCTTGGGGACTGCCCGCGCTCGGAGCACCCGCTTGCTGGGCTGGGGAGCCTGGTACGGCCGCGGGACCTGGCGTGACGGCTACCGCGGGCGCCGCGGTCGAGGGAGGCGGGGCTTCGTATTCCTCGATGCGGACCACCCGATTCACGGGGACCCCCATCTCTCCCCCTCCCTCCAATACGAAGTAATACCAGCTGCCGCGCTTCTCCACGCTCTGGACAACGATGGCTTGCCCGCGCGCAAAGGTGACCAGACTGGCGGCTCGGGCCAGCGAGACCGGCCCCAGCGCCGCAATCAACAGAGACATCGCTACGGTGTGTCGCGCTGTTCGCTTCATGGCTTTACCTCCGACGGGCACCCCGACCCGTCCCTTTCTCCTCCCCCCGCATACCAAGCCTGGATTACGTCCTGCGCGGGCTTTCCGCGGGGAGTGTAGTCACGATCCTGAGGTCCACCGTTCCCCCACCAGAGGTAGAAGTAAACCCCGGCCAGCATTGTCTCACCTTTCCAGGCCTGGAAAAAGGCCTCGAAGCATTTTCTCTGCTCTTCCGGGGCCGGATCTCCTTCCCCGAAGTAGTTCCACGGATCGACGCTGGCCCCGGAGCGGCTCGGATACCCGATCTCTGTGATGACCACGGGCTTGTCGCCATTGGCCCTTCTCCAGGACCGGATCCCCTTCTGGATTACCTTCCACCGCGCCACCATGGCATTCACCTCGGGGCCCGTCTCTTTGCCGACTTCGTAGTAGGCATTCATGCCGAGAAAGTCCAGCCGCTCACCGAAGGAGACCGGATTGAGGTGGTCCCAGTTCGCAGAGTAGGTGATCGGACCCGGGTAGACGCTCCGAATCTTCCGTATCACGCGCTCCCAGCGCTCCCGCATTTTTTCGGTGGAGCACAGCTCGGAGCCCGCGCTGAAGTATTCCACCCGTTCCTCTCCGGCCATGCGCGCGTAGTGGGTGATCATGGCCTCGTAGGTCCTGAACCATGCATCCCAGTCGCCTGGGGCCAGGGTACCCCGCCACTCCCCTTCTTTCAGGACCTCGAGGTAGACGATGGGGAGCAGGAACACGCGCATGCCGCGCCGATGCGCCTCCCGGATCGCCAGGCGCAGGCTTTCGTCCGAAGGCGTGATCCAAGGATCGTCGTAGAAGCCGATGGACGAGACGTCTTTCTGCACCTTGGGCACGATCAACGAGACCGAATCAACTCCCAGGTTCTGCATCTCGTTCAGGTTCTGCCGGAAATACTCCGGATCCGTCTTGGAGAAAATCCCCAGCACCATCCCCTTCTGGAAGGAACCGAGGCCCCTTGCCCCTTCTGCTCGATCCCGAATCGTCCGCGCCCCGGATGTCAGGAGGAGTGCCACCAGGGCGAGTAGAAGGCAGACCTCGCGGCGCATCCCCGTCCCCCTCGGGCGGCGGGTGTCCGGAATCCGGTCAGGGCTTAGGGCAGACACTGAAATCTACGTCGAACCGGCGGGGGTTTCAATGTTCATTCGGCCTCGAAGCCAAAACCTCCGAGAGTTCCGGTCGTTCGGTGCTCTTCCAGAATCTGCCTCGCCTCCTCTACCGCCTCCGTCGGAACGGAGAGTCGGATCTCCCCGAGCCCGTCCACCGTCAGGGGATAGAGGGTGTGGGTGATTTGTGAGCTGACTTGGCAGGGAATTCCGTAGCTTTCCAGGAGGCCGCGCACCAACTCCGCCTCGTTGTCGTCCCAGCTGTGGAAAATCACGGTGGAGTCCAGGGTCTCCCTCCGAAAACTGCGGCCGGCTCGTTCGCGAATGACCTCATGGAATCTTAGACCCCGCGTGCCGGCCCGTCAAACCCCCTGAATCTTGATGGCTTTACACCCTTGTGTTAGGATGCCGCGCTTCCGGCACTATCTCCGTGAAGTCTCCTGAAGGTTTCTCCCTGTGGCGCAATCGGCAGAGACGAGAAGCACTTTCGCTGGGCAGGCGCCCGTGCGATGGCCTCTGGCCATCATTTCGCTGCTTCTCCCCTTTGTGTTTCTGCCGCTAGCCTTCGACCCTTTCCAGCTCCCCAAGGAGACGTTGTTTCATCTGGCGACGCTTGCGGTGCTGGGTCCGTGGCTCTGGACAGTCTTCAGGGCCGGTTCGGTCCGCCTCGCAAAGACCGGCGTTGCCGTACCGGTCTTGTTGTTTCTCTTCATCGGACTCCTTTCGGTCTTCCAGGCCCCTTACAAGATCGAGGCCCTCGCGACGGTACGCGACGCGACCTGCGCCGTGG
>QHVQ01000032.1 GCA_003222305.1 Acidobacteriota bacterium
TGTGACCGCTCCCGAATCCGCTCGGTGGGCTCGCACAAGGCGGTTCTACGAAGGACTAGGATTCATTTTTACAGGTCCGAAGCTGATGTCAACAGGACGCCTAATTTCCCCCCGATCTGGAAGTTAATTTTCCCTCCCCCCTCGGGTTGAGAGTGATGTTGTGCTGGATGGGTCGAAGACGAGGCTTCAGGATGGCTCAGGATCAACGATCGACCTCCAAGGCAGACTCCAGGGTGGGGGCATTTCGGCCCTCCGGAGCTGGGATCACCGGATCAGTGAAGGGCTCGCTGCGGGTCAGAAGACCCGCCTTACGCTTCTCCTTCAGACGGTAGCTCTCCCCCTTGATGTTGACGATGGTCGAATGGTGGAGCAGGCGGTCGAGGATGGCGGTGGCGATGACCCGGTCGCCAAAGACCTCGCCCCAGACGGTGAGGGACTGGTTGGAGGTGATCAGGATGGCGCCCTTCTCGTAGCGGCGGGAAACGAGCTGGAAGAACAGGTTGGCGGCCATCCGGTCGATGGGCAGGTAGCCGATCTCGTCGATGATGAGGAGCTTGGGTTGGACGAGCAGCTTGAGTTTTTCCTCGAGCCGGCCCTCGTTAAGGGCCCGGGTGAGCGTGGCGATGAGCCCCGCCGCCGTGGTGAAGGCGGTGCGGTAACCGAGAGCACAGGCCTTCAGCCCCAGTCCCACCGCCAGGTGGGTCTTGCCGACCCCGGGCGGGCCCAGGAGCAGGACGTTGTCGGTATCGGCGATGAACCGGCAGGTGGCCAGCTCCTTGATCACCTTGGGGTCGATCGACGGCTGGAACTTGAAGTCGAAGCTGTCGAGGGTCTTCTGGAACGGGAAGCGGGCCATGGTGGTCTTCATGGCCGTGTGCCGTTCGTGCTTGGCGGCGATCTCACGGCTGAGGACGTCCTCCAGGAAGTCGCTGTACGGGAGGTCCTTCTTGCTCGCCTCCTGCAGGAGGGCGGGCAGTTCCTCGGCGAGCCGGATGAGGCGCAGGCGTTGGAGCTGGTCCTGGATCCTCTCGAGCTGGGCGGTGAGGGCACTCATGCCATCACCTCCTCGTAGCGGGCCAGGGGACGGACCTGGACCTCAGCGAGATCCGCGGGATAGACCGGGTCGAAGCGGGGCGGACTTCCTCCGGTCGCTGGGGGGCCTTTGACGAGCCGCCGCGGCGTGCCTCTCCAGCGGGCGACCTGATGGCAACCCTCGATGCGCTCGTGCCGAACGGGAAGGGCGGGCTCGTTGCGGATGACGATCTCGCCGACGAGGATCTGCACCTCGACGTCGCGCCCCGCCCACTCGAAGGGGACGGGGTAGCGGTTCGTCTCCACCGCCACAAAACAGTCCGCCGGGACCCGGCGGACCACGACTCGCTCGCGGGGGCTCGGTGGCCGGAGGTCGACCGGGGTGAGCTTTTCGGCCCGCTCGAAGCGTGCGAAAGGTCGTTCATGAGTGGTACCGTGCACCCGCTGATCGGCGACGTTCATGCACCAGGTGAGGAGGTAGGCGTTCAGTTCCTCCAGGTCGCGGAAGCGCCGGCCGGCGAGGGCATTGCGCTTGATGTACTTCACCCCGCTCTCGACCTTGCCCTTGGTCTGGGCCCGGTAGAAGCGGCACAGACGGGGCACGACCCGGTAGAAATCCATCCGGTCTTTGAAGGTCGCGTTCCAGACCACGTGCCCGGCCGCCTCGTCCTTGTCCGTCACAATCGTCCTCGGGTTGTCGTAGAGGATGCTCTGCGTCCGGCCCCCGAAGTGGGTGAAGGCCGCCGCGTGGCCATCCAGCAGCGGGTCGAGCCCCTCGCTGAGGTAGGCCTTGGCAAAGATCCGCCGGCTGAAGCCCAGCACCATCGTGAACAGGTGCACCCGGACCCGTGTCTCGCCCAAAAAGAGCGCGGTCGACCCCCAGTCGACCTGGGCCTGCTCTCCGGGACCGGTCTCGAAGCGCACCGTCGGCACGTCGTCTCCTCTCCAGGCTTTCCGCCACGCCGCGATGTACTTGACCAGGGCCGAGTAACCGCCGGGGTAGCCCCGCTCCGCCAACTCACGGGTCAGCACCACGGCGTTGAAGCCCACTTCCGGAGCCCGGACCTGCAAAAACTCCCGCCAGGCGTCGAGTTGTCGCCCTCGCGCTCGGCGCGTCTGCGCCCGCCAGGGTCGCCTCAGCCAGGTGCGGACCGTCTTCACGTCCAATCCCAGCTGCCGGGCGATCCCCTTCTTCGACTCGCCCTGCTCGGCCAGGGCCCGAACCGCTCCGTACACGTTCTGGTTGATCACCTCGCCCTCCACGGCACCCTGCGGTGCCGGGGTCAGGCTAAGCGATCTCTCTGGCTGTTCCATGTTCCCCTCCTTGTGGGTTGGACCTCAGAGGGGGGAAAATTAGCGTCCTGCATGGGGGGATAATAGGCGTCTCGATGACAGGCGACGATCGCGTGCTCGTGAGGATCCGCGGCGCCTCGGTCAACGCCCTCGACTGGCACCTCATGCGACGGCTACCCCACCTCATCAGCATGCTTCTGGGCATGCTCAGGTCACGCGTTCGCGGAGCGGACATGGCCGGGCACGTCGAGGCCGTCGGCAAGAACGTGGCGCGATTCAAGCCTGGCGATGAGGTGTTCGGCGTGGGGCTCGGCAGCTTGTCCGAATACGCGACGACGTCTGAGGACCGCCTGGCGGCGAAGCCTCGCAATCTGACGTTTGAGCAGGCCGCGGCCCTTCCCATTGCGGGCTGCACTGCCCTGCAGGGTCTGCGCGACAAGGGACAGGTCAAGGCTGGGCAGAGGGTCCTGATTTATGGGGCGGGGGGCGGCGTGGGCACGTTCGCCGTGCAGATAGCCAAGTCGCTCGGGGCGCACGTCACTGCCGTTAGCAGCGCAGCGAACGCGGACCTTCTCCATTCGATAGGCGCCGATAGGGTCATCGACTACAGCAAGGAGGATTTCACCAAGAGTGGGCAACGATGGGACGTTCTATTCGATATCGGTGCGAACCGTTCGTTGGCAGATTGCAGCCGCGTGCTAGCCCAGAACGGGAAACACGTGTTCGCCGGCGCCCCTCATGGGCTTTGGGCACTGCTGTCGCGCCTGCTCAAAGCTCAGCTGATGTCGCGCAGCGGTAGCCAACGTATTATGTTCATGGCCAGGATAAGGCATGAGGATCTGGTCACATTGAAGGAGCTCGTCGAAGGCGGAAAGCTTTCCCCGGTGATCGACCGGCAGTATTCGTTGCGCGAGGTCCCTGACGCCGTTCGATACGTCGGAGCGCGCCAGGCTCGAGGCAAGGTCGTCATCAGCGTCAACTGAGCTGAAGAGCGCAATCCGACATTAGACGTGCCTCGCAGCGATCCGCGGTGCCAGGCCGCTTGTGAGGTGGGATCACAACATGGGTCGACAATCAGCCGTCAAAGCTTTGGGCGAAGTGGCGCTGCGGGTCAATGACCTGCAGCCAATGATGCGCTTCTATCAGGACGTGCTTGGGCTCGAGGTGCTGGGAGAGTTCGCCAGTGCAGCGCTGCTGAAGGTTGCCGATGGCTATGGGGGCCACACGCAAGTCCTGGGCTTGTTCGATCGTTCATCGCCGGTGGGTCAGGAACAGACGACCGTCGACCACATCGCGTTCACCATCGACCTGCGGGATTACGACTCCGAAAAGAGACGACTCGAGGCGCTGGGCCTGAAGGTGGAGGTAGTGGAGCACGACTGGGTCAAATGGCGGTCGCTCTACTTCCACGATCCGGAGGGTAACCAAATCGAACTGGTCTGCTACGACGGGAGCCTAGGCCGTTTGGGAGGGGCGTGATGGCGACGAAGGGGTTCGACAAGCTGCTCGGCAAGTACCCGGCTGACGTGCAGAGCCTGGCCCTGGACGCCCGCCGGTTCATCCTCGAGTCACTGCCCTCCGCGGAGGAGAGCGTCGACGAGTCGGCACCGGTGGTCGGATATGGGTACGGGTCGGGCTACAAGGGCATCATCTGTACCTTGATCTTGAGCAAGTCGGGAGTGAAGCTCGGGCTGGCGCGAGCCGCCGAGCTGCCCGACCCGGACGGACTTCTTGAGGGGAGTGGCAAGGTTCATCGTTACGTTCAGCTGTACACAGCAGCGGATCTCAGAAAGCCCGGTCTCAGGCAACTCTTAAAGATGGCCAAGGCTGCGTGGCAGGCGCGGGGAGGCCAGGAGCAGCGTCGAACTGCACCTTGAGGCGGAGGAATGGAGGCGGAGTGCTGTCAGATTCGCGAACGCTGAGCGCGTTTGAATTCCTGCTGGGCGCCTTCATCGTCATCGCCCACAATGTGTACCACTTGGTGCCCAACGAGGTGCCGATTCTATTCGTGCTCGGCCTCGTCTCGATTCGGTGGCGCAGCGGCGGGTGGTCTGTCAGCTGGCTCAAGCGGCCGGCGTCGTGGCTCCGGATCGGGCTCATCGCAGTTGCCGCGGCGGCCCTGAGGCTTGCGGCGGGTGAATTCGTCATCGATCCCCTCACCGCGCGATTCTGGCCTCCGGCCGTCGCCCCGGCCGGATTCGAAGCGATCACCGGAGACATCAAGACAGCGCTCTGGTGGCTGCTGATCGTCTGGACCTTCGCGGCGTTCGGCGAAGAATTCGGTTATCGAGGATACCTGCTGGCGCGCGCCGCGGACCTGGGCAAGGGGTCCCCGGCTGCGTATTGGGTCGGTATGGTCGCCGTCTCGATCCTGTTCGGTCTGGGACACTATTACAAAGGCCCGGCGGGAGTCGTCGATTCCGGGGTTGCGGGACTGATTCTGGGGACGGCCTACCTGCTGTCCGGCCGGAATCTGTGGGCCAGCATCCTGGCCCACGGGTTGATCGACACATTTGGAGTCGTGGCGGCCTACTTTGGATGGCAGACTTGAGGGGGGATGTTGGAGCGTTAGTCGAGGCCGCGCTCCTTCCAGTTCTCGAGAAGGACCCGATCCCTCCGGCGACGGGCCATGCGTGAGAGGAGAACCAGCAGCGTGATGCCCGCCCAGAGGACGCCGGTGCTGGTCAGCGCCGGGATCCACCGGTAGGCGAAATTCACCCGATCCCTCCAGGCCGCCTCCTCCGCGGAAAGATCCCGCCCGATCGCGAGGCGGAATGCCTCAGGGAAGGTCATCCCCTCCTTCATCTTCGCGAGGATGCGCCGCACCGCATCGGGTCCGTGCTCCCGCTCCAGGTAGCTGACGAAGTGGAACGACTCGGCGTAGGCGGCGCGGGCGGCCGCGTCGTCGGACGGGAAGGAGCGGGTGAGATCCTGAAGCGGGGTCGGGGGGCCGACGAGCACCATCGTCCCCAGCGCCAAGACGTCTCGCAGGCTCCAATGCCGGGACTCCATCACCGCCACCCCCTCGTGGAACCAGCGAGGGAGACTCTCCGCCCTTGGAACGGTGCCCAGCAGAACGTGAGTCAGCTCATGGGCGAATACCGATAGAAGATCGCCGAAAGGGTAGGAGCGGACGCTCTCACCGCGTCGGCGGAACCGGCGCCCGCAGCCTCTCGCGGGGGAAGGATCCGAACCGTGAGCCCACCGCCCGCTTCCAGCCCCAGGTCTCTTTCCACCTCCGCCAGCACCCCCGGCGCCCCCTGCGCCAGGACCTGGGCTTCGGAGCCGTTCCCTTGTTGATAGAAGATGCGAACTGGAGGGCGATCCACGACTCGCCATTCCTGGGCCCACACCGCACCGATCAGGAGCAGACCGACCCAGAGAGCCCCCCTTCCCCATTGCTGCATCGGTTCCTCCCTGCCGCGCGGCGCCGGTGTAGAATAGCCCGGCCTCGATACCATCCCAAGGAGAATTGCAGATTATGGCCACCCGGCGAGGGGTTCTGATGCTGTGCCTGCTGGTCGGCGTGTCGCTGCTGGCAGTAGGAATCCCCGTCTGGCTGATCCAGCCGTTCCGCCACCAGACGCCGCAGGACCTGGAAGTGTCCTACCTGTTGCGGCGCTGGTCCCCCGTGGGCACCTCCATCCTGGCCGGGTTCGCCGTCTTTTGGGTCCTCCGGCTCTGGCGAGGATCCCCTGGAATACTCCGGCGGGGCGGACTCTCTCTGGCGCTGGTTCTGGCGCTGCTCACCGCCTGGTTCGCGCAGCAAAACCATTTCGAATGGCTCTTCCGTCCCCCGGCCCATCCCGAGTATGCCCCGGCCGAGGAAGCCTCGTTTCTTGCCGGGGAGGAGCGGGTCCTGGGCATCGAGCTGAAGGGGGAGGCAGCCGCCTATCCTATTCGCCAGATGGCCTATCATCACCTGGTCCACGACCGGGTGGGCGGCGTCCCATTGGTGGTGACCTATTGAACGCTTTGCCACACCGGTCTGGTGTGGGAGCTGACAGCGGACGGACGGGAGCTGGAATTCCACCTGGCGGGAATCAACAACGAGAACTTCATCATGCGGGACGGGCAGACCGGCAGCTGGTGGCAGCAGGCAAGCGGTCAGGCGATCCTGGGGCCCCTCAAGGGGACGAAGCTCAACGCGACCTGGAAGCGAGAACATCCAGCGACCCGTGTCCTGAAACGGGACCCGACGACGGCCGGCAAGTACGCTGCCGCGAACTGGGAAGAGGAAGTCGCCGCCTACCCCGTGGTCACGCCCCGCTCACCCCGCGAGCCGCTCAAGGACCGGGACCTGGTGGTGGGGGTGGAAATCTCAGGCGCGTCTCGAGCCTATCTCCTCTCCGAGCTGACCGACCGAGGCCCGGTCAATGATCGCCTGGGCGACTCGCCGATCCTGCTGATGGTCTTCGAGGGGGGCCGCTCGGTGCGGGTCTTCGAGCGGACGGTGGAGGGTCAGGCTCTGGAGTTCTTCGCGGCCACCGGCGTAGACTCGGGACGCATCATCGACACTCCCACCGGCAGCACCTGGGACCTCACCGGGCTGGCCATTGCCGGTCCCCTCTCGGGCCGCCGCCTAGCGCGTCTGAACCCTCTGCTCGACTACTGGTTCGACTGGAAGACCTACCATCCCGACACGGACGTCTACCGGGCGGGACGTTGAAGCTCTCGCTCAAGCGCCACCTCCGGCACTGGACGCGCCTGCTGCGGGACAGTACCTACCGCCGTCACGCCCTGGAGCGCAGCCGGCTGGAGAAGCTTCCCCCTTATACCTCTTCGCTCACCACGCTCCCCGGGCGGCTCTTCGAGATCGTGGACGCCGCCTCCTTCCTGGAGATGTACGACCAGATCTGGGAGCGGGGGAGCTACCGTTTCCGCCCGCACCGGGAAAAGCCGTTCATTCTGGACTGCGGCGCCAATGTCGGACTGAGCGTCTTCTTCTTCAAGGAAAACTATCCCGACAGCTCGCTCGTGGCTTTCGAGCCCGATGACGCCCTCTTCCAGGTGCTGGAGCGCAACGTCCGCCGGGCCGGCTACCCGGGAGTGGAGCTGGTACCGCGGGCGATCTGGACCGAGGCTACCACCCTCCCCTTCTTTGCCGAGGGAAGCTACGGAGGACGGCTGGCGAGGGGCGGCGACCCGCCGAGCCGGAGAGTCCGGACCGTGCGGCTGCGGGACTACCTGGATCGTCCCGTGGATCTGCTCAAGCTGGACATCGAGCGGGGAGAATTGGAGGTGCTGGAGGACTGCGCCGCAGCGCTGGCGAACGTCGACAACATCTTCGTCGAGTATCACGGCGCCGCCGAGGAGCCCCAGAGGCTTTCCCGGCTCATCGCCCTGCTTTCGGAGTCCGGCTTCCGGCTGAATGTGCACGCCGGAAACGATTCGCCGCAACCCTTCGTGGCGCGGAAGCTCAACATGGGCAACGACCTTCAGCTGGAAATCTACGCCTTCCGTGAAACCCCGCGCTTGAAATCGCGTAGTAGTGATCCGGTATAATCACCGGCCCCAAGTCTCATCCATCGAAGCAGCCTTGAGAGGACGAGCAGCATGGAATCCGCCGTCTCCCTGCACAGCCTGGTGAAGACTTTCGGCCAGCATCGGGCCGTGGACGGAATCTCGCTGGAAATTCCCCGCGGAATCATCTTCGGCCTCATCGGACCCAACGGAGCCGGCAAGACCACCACCATCCGGATGATCCTGGACATCTTCCGGCCCGACTCGGGAGAAGTGAAGGTGTTCGGCATGCCCGCGGGTGACCAGGTCAAGGACCGGGTCGGGTACCTGCCGGAGGAGCGGGGCCTCTATCGGAAGACCAAGGTGCTGGAGATGCTGGCGTACCAAGGGTCGCTTCGGGGCGCCTCCCCTTCCGCTGCGCGCCAGGAGGCGTCCGACTGGCTGGATCGGCTGGAGCTGGCGGAGTGGAAGGGCCGGAAGGTGGAGGATCTCTCCAAAGGGATGCAGCAGAAGGTGCAATTCATCGGCGCCATCCTGGGAAAGCCGGAACTGCTCATTCTCGATGAGCCCTTCTCGGGCCTGGATCCGGTGAATCAAGACGTCTTCAAGGACCTGATGCTGGACCTGAACCGGAAAGGCGCGTCCATCATCTTCTCGACGCACCAGATGGACACCGCCGAAAAACTCTGCCGGGAGATTGCCCTCCTCAACAAGGGCCAGATCGTCCTGGGCGGCACCCTCTCCCAGATCAAGTCCCGTTTCGGCAAGAACTCCGTGATGGTGGAGTTCGATGGCGACGGATCGTTTCTTCAGGGCCTGCCCGGGGTGGCGAGAGTGGACGATTACGGGCAATACCGGGAGGTCCGGCTTCTGAACGGGGCGGATCCCCAGGCGCTTCTGCGGGCCGCCGTGGAGCGGGTCACCGTGCGCCGCTTCGAAATCATGGAGCCCACGCTGCACAACATCTTCATCGAGCAGGTGGGGGGGCACGTAGCCCATGCATAAGCTGCTGATGGTGATTCGCCGCGAATACCTGGAGCGGGTACGCAAGCGATCCTTCTGGTTTGGGACGCTTCTCCTTCCCCTGCTCATGGTCGGTCTGGTGGTCGTCCAGCTCTTCCTGGTCGATTTAGAAACCGGAAAGCAGGGGAAGGTCGCGCTGGTGGACGCGACGGGCAAGCTTTCCTCCATCTTCGAGTCGAAGCTGGCCGAGGAGAAGACCAAAGACGGCAAGCCCACCTTCCTGGTGGAGGTGGCGCCGGTTGCAGGAAGCCTGGAGGAGACCCGCCGCCGGCTCGAGCCCCGCGTCCTCTCCGGAGAGTTCTTGGGGATCGTCACGGTCGGCGAGAATCTCGACTCGGACTCCAACTTCCGCTTCTACGCACGAAACGTGGGAAACATCACCGCCCAGAAGGCCATCCAGGGCGCGCTGAAGGCGGCGGTGGTGGGGCTGCGCCTGGAGAAAAGCCACCTGAACGTGGGCCCCGAGGAGCTGAAGAAGCTCCTGGCTCCGGTGGAGATGGAGAGCTTCGAGGTGAAGGCCCGGGGGGAGGCCAAGAAGCGAGGGTTCGACGAGGCCTACTTCGGCACCTTCGCCTTCGTCATGGTTCTCTACATGTCGCTGCTGCTCTACGGCGTGGCGGTGATGCGCGGCATCCTGGAGGAGAAATCCAACCGGATCATGGAAGTGCTCCTGGGGTCCCTCACGCCGGACCAGCTCATGTCCGGAAAGATCCTGGGCATCGGACTGGTCGGACTCACACAGGTCGCCATCTACGCCGCCTCGGCGGGCCTGCTCCGTCTCTACGTGGGATTGGCGTCGCTGCAGGCGGGCTGGACCGGTGCGCTGGACGCCATTTCGTTCACGACGATGGGCTATTTCTTCACCTTCTTTCTGCTCGGATATTTTCTCTATACCTCGCTGTTCGCCGCGGTGGGAGCGGTGTGCAACTCGGAGCAGGAGGCGCAGAACCTCCAGACCCCCCTGGTCATGTGCCTGGTCATCCCCATGGTGATGACCTTCTTCTTCGTCGCGCACCCCGACTCCCCGTACGCGGTGGTCGCCTCGTTGATTCCCCTGTTCGCCCCCATGCTGATGTTCATGCGGATCATGGTGCTCACGCCGCCCTTCTGGCAGATCGCCCTGTCGATCCTTCTCCTGTTCCTCACGATTTACCTTTTCTTCCGGGGAGTGGCGCGGATCTTCCGGATCGGCGTCCTCATGTACGGCAAGCGCCCCACCGTCCCGGAGATTCTCAAGTGGGCGCGTGGATGAGGGGCTGCCAGCCGCTTCGGTGACTCTGGTCTTGGAAAGGTTCCTTTCTAACTTCCCCATTTGATGGAGGCAGGAATGACGGTCCGAAACGTATCCGTGACGAAGCGCGTGCTGCTCTCGCTCGTGGTGGCGGGACTGGCAATGTCCCTGGCAGTCCTGGCCGCCGACAAGCCGGTGGAGAAGGGCAAGGCCCCGGCGGCGGCTCCCGCGATGGACGAGCAGATGAAGCAGATGATGGAGATGATGGAAAAAATGGGCACCCCGGGCCCGCAGCACGCGGACTTGATGAAGCTGGCCGGCAAGTGGAAGGTGGTCACGAAGTCCTGGATGGGCCCAGGCGATCCCATGGTGACGGAAGGAACCGCGGCCTACAAGCCCGTCCTCGGCGGCCGCTTCCTGATGGAGGAGGTCCATGGCGTGTTCATGGACAAGCCCTTCGAAGGCATGGGGTTGACCGGCTACGACAATCAGCACAAGGAATACGTGGGCACTTGGATGGACAACATGGGGACCATGATCATGACGTCCCACGGAAGCATGGACGCTTCCGGAAAGGTCTTGACGATGACCTCCGAATTCGACGACCCCGCGACGGGGCAGAAATCGCCCGTGCGGATGGTGACCACGTTCATGGACCCCAACACCAAGAAGTTCGAGATGTTCGAGAACCACGGCGGGCAGGAAGTCAGGAGCATGGAGATCACCTACACGCGGGCCAAATAGGCGGAACCCGAGCCCATGACGGGGCGGGCAGGTCTCGGGAATTCCCCGGCCTGCCCGCTTGCTTTTCGAGCCGCCGGCAGGAGAGCATTGTGGCGCGCCGCTACGAGGTCATCACCTTCGACTGCTACGGCACGCTGATCGACTGGGAAGAGGGGATCCGCGGCGCCTTCCTCTCCGCCGCCGCAGCGGACGGAGCGGCGCTGGATCCCGCGTCGGTCCTGGACGCCTACGCGAGAATCGAGCCGGCGGTGCAAGCCGAGCGCTTCTGCAGTTACCGCGAGGTGCTGGCCGAGACCGCGCGCCGGGTGGGCGAGGAGCTGGGCTGGCAAATCGCCCCGGGGCGGGAGACGTTCCTTTCCAAGAGCCTGCCTGCTTGGCCCCCGTTCTCCGACACCAACGACACCCTCCTGCGGCTCTCCGTGGCCGGCTACCGCCTGGGTATTCTCTCCAACGTGGACGACGATCTCCTGGCAGCGACCTGCCGGCACTTCAGCCTCCCCTTCGACTTCGTCATCACCGCCGAGCAGGTCCAATCCTACAAGCCCGCCCAGGCCCACTTTCTCGCCGCGCGCGAGCGCACGAGTGGCCGCGCCTGGCTGCACGCCGCCCAGAGCTTCTTCCACGACGTGGTGCCCGCCGCGGAGCTGGGAATCCCCGTGGCCTGGATCAACCGCAAGGGAGAGAAGCACCTCCCGGACGACGTCCAGCCCACGGTGATCGTGGAGGACCTCTCGGCGCTTTCCGATTGGCTCGAGCGCTAGGGGTCTCCGCGGGTTTCAGGACCCGACGAGCGTGAAGATTCCGGGCGACGGGAGCCGCAGCAGCTCCACGTCGATGAGCGTGGTGCGGTCGCCGACGATCCAGCTTTCCAGCTCCGCGGCGCTGAACTCGAAGCGCAGAGGCAGGTAGAGGATCTCGCGCGTCTGGGGCTCCACGGCGGAGATCTCCAGAAAGCACCCCTGCACTTCCGGCACCCGCGGAAGCCAATCTCCCGCTTCGGCGGAGAAGGCGTCGGTTCGCAGATAGAAGGTGATGATGTGGGGCGAGGAAGTGTTGACGTGCTTGTCTTCCATGAGGTCCTTGATGGCCCGGGCGGGATCCCGGCGCCCGCGCACCGAGTCGAAGAAGATGTCGAAATGGGGGACCGGGCGTCCGTCCTGATCCCGGATGCGGAGGATGACCTGCGCGTGGCGGTCGTACTGGGCGCGGGGCTCCTCCACCCACTTCTTCCACCAGGCCGGGGCCTGCGCCGCCAGGACTTTCCGGAAGGTGTCTGCGGTCTCCCGGCGATAGGCCTCCACCGGAGGCGGGAGGTTGGCGGCCGATTCGGTCCCCGATTCCAGGGCGATTCGGATCAGCCTGAGCACCTGCTCGCGCGGGCCGCTGCCGATGACGATCCCCAGCTTCTCGCCGGAATGGGCGCAGGCGTAGGGGATCGCCAGGGGCACCTCGCCCCGGCCGCCCGATCCCGGACGGGAGGCCTCGCTGATTTCATAAAAACCCTGGCGGCTGCCGCGGCGGTCCAGGTGGCGGCCCCATTGCGCGCGCGCTTCCTTCCACCCCAGATCCAACGCGTCCGCGGTGGGTGAGAGCTTCAGATACTGGTAGTTCAGGTTGCTGGCGGAGACTCGCACCACGCCGTCGGAGCCGTCTTCCTTGGCGTAGCGGATGGGAAAGGTGAACCATTCCACATCCGCCTGGGACCCGATGGCCACGAATTCCCTCACCTGGAAATCCTCCAGCATCCGGGAGCCCGGCCGCAGAAATTGCAGCTGGAGATCCAGCGTCCAGTCGGAGCCCAGCTCCAGCGCCTCCAGCACCTGGAGGCCGCGCTCGGCCCCGCCCTGGAAAATCTGCCGCGCCCACTTGGCCAGCTGGCCCTTCCCGATGTGGCCCCAGCCGCTGCCGAAGTTGGCCCCTGCCAGATGGATCAGATTGCGCAGCGGCGCCGGGCGTGGGGAGAAGCGCCGGATCCAGTTGCGGATCACCAGCGCCCCGGTGCTGTGGACAATGGCGTGGAACCCCTTTTTCAGGAGTTGGGGATGGTCGTCCTCCAGCGCCCGGTTGAGGGCCCGCGAGATGTCGTCCAGGCGCACGCCGTCTTCCAGGGTGAGATAGCGGGCCAGATCGATTTCCACCACCGCGTTCCTGCCGAACGCCGCGCGCAGATCCTTGGGAAGCGTGCCGTAGATGGAGGTGATGGAGGCGGCAGTGGCGTCCTTGCTTTCGGCACTGTAGCCATGAATCAGGACGATCGGTTCCATCCCCTCGCGCCTCCCCGACTCCTCTGGTAAGCTGCCGCAGCACTTTATCCTACTCGGGGATTCCAGTGAATCGCATCGTCATTCTGGGTGGAGGCTTCGCGGGAGCCTACTGCGCCCAGGCGCTGGAGAAGCGAGTTCGGGGCCTCTCCGCCGAGGTCCTCCTGGTGGATCGCAACAACTACTTCGTCTTCTATCCCCTGCTGGTGGAGGCGGGCACCGGGAGCCTGGAGCCCCGGCACGCGGTGGTCTCGCTGCGCGCCTTCCTGAAGACCGCCTCCTTCGTCATGGCTGAAGTGGTCGGCCTGGACCTCTCGCGGCGCAGGGTTCTCTGCCGCGGCGAGCGCGAAGATCCGCCCCGGGAGATTCCCTACGAGCATTTGGTGCTGGCCCTGGGAAGCGTCACGCGCCTGCCGGACGTGCCCGGGCTGGAGCGCTTCGGACTCGAGATGAAGAGCCTGGCCGACGCAGTGCACCTGCGCGACCTGGCCATCCGAAGGCTGGAGCAGGCCGACGCCTGCGAGGAGCCGGCACGGCGCCGGGCGCTGCTCCAGTTCGTGGTGGTGGGAGCGAACTTCACGGGGGTGGAGGTGGCCGGCGAGCTGCAGGTGTTTCTGCGGCAGGCGTGCCGCCATTATCGCAACGTGCGCCGGGAGGAGATCGGCATCACCCTGGTGGAGCTCTCCGGGCGGATTCTCTCGGCGCTGGACGCCGACCTGGCCGCCTATGCAGCACAGCAGATGCGGCGACGCGGAATCATCCTGAAGATGCAAAGCTCGCTGACCAGCATCCAGGAAGATCGAGTGACCTTGGCGGACGGGGAGACACTGCCCGCCTACACCGTCATCTGGTGCGCCGGGATCCGGCCCCATCCCCTCCTCCGGCAGCTCCCCTTCCCGACGACCCCCCAGGGGTATCTGGCATGCGAGCGCGACCTGCGCGTCCGCGGGCAGGAGAGTGTCTGGGCCATCGGCGATTGCGCCAGCATTCCAGACCCGCAGGGAATGCCCTATCCCGCGACGGCCCAGCACGCGGTGCGGGAGGGGGCGCACCTGGCGGAGAACCTCGCCCGCTCGCTCTCGGGCCGTCCCCTCCTTCCATTCGACTACACCGCCCGGGGGTCCCTGGTGCCCCTGGGATGCCGCACCGGCGTCGCGAAGGTGTTCGGGATCAAGCTCTCGGGCTTTGCGGCTTATTTCCTCTGGAGGAGCTACTACTGGCTGCGGATGCCGGGCTGGTCGAGAAAATTCCGGGTGGCGCTGGACTGGACCGCGGACCTTCTCTTCACCCGCGACATCGTGCAGCTGGGCGTCCACCGCCCCGTCGAACGCTCGAATAGCTAGGCACGGATCGGCTTGCGCCTCCGGCATCCCCCCCTCCGAATCCCCGGAATTCTCCTGATTGGCCTAGTGCCCCGGTGCTCGTACGCTGTCAGCGTGCCCGGGCGCGTGGCTTCTCCCCGCCGATCCCGTCCGCGCGCCGGTAGGCATCCCCCCATCGTCAGGTCCTAAGAGGGAGGGCGAAGCAATTCTCCTGCACGCGAGCATCGGCCCATCTGCCTGCCGCCCGGCGGCGGTGCCGGCCCCAAGGCCCTCGGGACATCTCTTCCGCGGCCACATGCCGGAGCTGGATGGTCTGCGCGCCGCCGGAATGACGGTGGTGCTCCTGAACCATTTCTGGCCGAAGTCGCTGTCGCCCTTCCTCTGGCAACTGGGACGCACGGCCTGGATCGCGATGGATTCCTTCTTCGTCCTGAGCGGCTTCCTCATCGCCGGCATCCTGCTCGACGCCCGCCGGAGCCCCGATTACTTCCGCACCTTCTTCGTGCGGCGAGCGCTGCGCATCCTTCCCTTGTACTATGTCGTCCTGATCGGCCTGCTCGGCGCCTCGGCACTCTGGCGTGGAGGCGCCCCCTACCGGGACCTGGTGGAGAACTGGGGCTCCCCGGCCCCGTTCTTCGTCTATCTGGGCAATTTCAGCGCCGCTTTCGCCGGAGCCTGGCCGAGAATTGCCGCCCTCGGCCCCCTGTGGTCCCTGCAGATTGAGGAACAGTTCTACCTCCTTCTGCCGTTCGCAATTCTCTAGCCGCCGTGTTCCTGAGCCCGTCGCTCCGCCTGGGATGGTTCCTATGGAATCCCCACAATCCGTTCCCGCCATTCGTCCTGCTGCCGTGTCACATGGAAGGCTTGGCACTGGGCGCGCTCATTGCCCTCCGCTTTCGGCAGGGGCCGTGGAAGATCGCCACCGGGCCCCTGGCGACCCTGACCCTCTGCTTGCTGGCAGCGGCGGGGGTGGGATCCTACTTGAGCGATCCCGCCGGGCTGATCCAACCGTGGTTCACCGCATGGAATCGAACCATCGGTTATTCAATCTCCTCCATCGGCTGTGCAGGTCTCGTGCTCTGGCTCGTTCGGCTCCGTGGATCGAGCTGGACCGGGTGGCTTCGCCTTCCCCCCATCCAGTATCTGGGCACGATCTCCTACGGCATCTACCTGCTTCACTATCCCATCTTGATGGCCGTGAACGTCGCTTGGAAGACTTTGAGCGGAAATGTCCCCGAAGAGAGCCCCTTGAGGTCCATCCTCGTCGTCACCCTGAGCATCGCCTCGGCTTCCGCGTCCTGGCATTTGATGGAGCGTCCCCTGCTGCGCCTCAAGGACCGTCTGGCTCCCGTCCTGCATGCCGAGCCGGAGTACGGGCGGGTAGGTGCTGTCCGTGGGTTACAGGAATCGGTCTAGCGCTCTTCCCGGACCTGGCCGCCGGGGGTGACCCGGAAGGAGAAGACGAAGACCGGCTCCCGTCCCAGGACCAGCGAGCTGAAGCGGAGGTCCCGGGCTCGCACCTCGACGGGCGACGCGGGCTTCGAAACTTCCCACACCGGCGCCTTGAAGAAGCGCTCCAGGCGGATGCCCAGGGGGCTGGCCCGGGCGGCTTGCACCGCTTGATCCTCCAGCCTGCTCTTCACCTCACCCCGCTTCTCAGCTTCGCCCGTCAGTGAATGGATCAAGTAGAGCCGGTAGGTGTCTGCGTGACGGAGCACGCCACGCCAGCGGTGGGGCCCGAGGGGCTCGGGGAAGACATAGGAAAAGCTCGGGGGGGACCCGAGCGCCGCCGCTTCGCGCGCCAGGGCTCTCTCCGCCAGCCAGCGGTTTCCGCCGCAGAAGAGAAGGTAGGCCATGACCACCAACAAGGAGGCTCGGGAGAGTCCCGCGAGGTCCGAGCGGCGCGACCGCGGCAGG
>QHVQ01000033.1 GCA_003222305.1 Acidobacteriota bacterium
CGGCACCCGCAGGAGGATCGCCAGATAGAAGACCAGGACGAAGCCGACATAGAAGAGGCTCTGAAAATCATGGAAGGCGGTGAACTGGCGCATCCCCAGGATCCAGACGAAGCCTGAGAGGAGAGCGACCAGCACTACGAGTCGGCGAGCGTCCTTCATCTCCCGGAAGAGCCCGCGGACGAAATAGAGAGTGATTGCGCCTGCCACCGCGGCCACCAGCAGGAGGCGGTACCCTTCCCGGGCTCCGCTGTTCTCGCTGAGCGCGTTGAGGGCGCCGTGCAGGGTGCGGGTGGGGATCGTCGCCTTCATGACCCTGCGGGCCTGGAGGGTGAGAAAGTTCCTCCAGCGCAGCTCGGGGTACTCGGGGAACGCCGTCTCTCCTCCCTCCAGCCCCAGCCGGAACTTGATGGACCGGAGGGAGGGGAGATCGCCGAAGGATTGATGGACGGCCAGCTTCTCGTTCAGGAGGTTGAAAGCCAGCAGCGCTCATCCCCAGGCCACGGCGACCAGGATCACGCGGGAGGCCGGCTGGCCGAGCACCGCGCCCGCGCCGGCGCGGAAGCGAAGACCGCAAGCGCGCAGATTCCGTAAGCTCTGGAGCAGCCATCAACAGAGCAGGGGAGCAAATCCCTGCCACCCCAGCGCGATGCAGACAAATGCCGCCATCCACAGCAGCCCGTGGGAGCCGTCGATCTCGGCGGCGGCGATCCCGAGCAGGATCAGGACGAACCCGAAGAGAGCCGGGATGTCGTTGAAGATCATGTCGTCGTAGTAGTGCATGTAATAAGAAGAGAAGGCCAGCAGGGAGACGGCTGCCGCCAGGAGCGGATTGCCGCTCAACCGGAGGATGAGACGGTAGGAGAGAACCAGGGTGCCCCAGAAGAAAAGCAGCATGACGATCCGCCCGACCCGCATCTCCCCGCCAGGATCGCCCGCGAACCACGAGACCGACGCGCCAATCAGGGCGAAGGAGAGGATCGGAAATCGGTTGTGCGGATCCAGCTGCTCCTTGCCCTCCGCGTCGATCGACTTGCGGGTGAACATCAGGAAGTGGTGCTCGGCATCCAGGTTTTTGCCCATGGCCAGGGCCATGGACGAGAGATAGCCATGATGGCCGGGCAGGAAACCGGCGGTGGGGGTCTCGAAGGTGAGCGTGATTCCGAGCGCGGAGAGAAGGAGCAGCCAGGCCCCAGCCCTGGCCATTCGACCTTCCTTCATCCCATGCTCCGAGAGAGCTCCTGGATGCGGTCCATCCAGGCCCGCAGGCGGGGGGCATACTCCCGGGGGACGCAATTGCCGCAAATCTCATCGGAGACGGCCGCGATGGTTTCGAGCGTGGAGGAAAAACTGGCCGAGCGATCCGGGGCGCCCTCACAGGTCATGAGCACGTTCAGCTCCCTCAACCCTTCGGCCAGCGTCGCCAGGATCGACTCCAAGACCTGCTCGTCGGGGATCTGCTGGGGGCGGTAGAGCAGATCGTGGATGGTGCGCAGCTCGCCGCTGAAAACTGCCGCGGCACTTTCCACTCGGGCCCGGATTCTCGCCGGCTGCGCGCTCGTGGCCGAGCAGAGCTCCGCGACCTCCTGTAAATCCGAGAGGACCAGGTGCAGGTTCGTCCGCACGCGGCCCAGGCGGTCTTCGAACGCCAGCCGGTGAATCTCCTCGGTCAGCACTTCCTGATGCCGTGAGACGAGCTTGGAGATGACGCACCCGAAGAGGATCAGTCCCGCGGCGCCTTCCAGCACGGCCAGGACCCTCAAGGGGCCCATCGGTATCACGTCGCCGTAGCCGATGGAGAGGGCGGTCACGAAGCTGAAGTAGACGGCGGTGCCCAGATCCGCGAAGCTCCCGTCCAGCAGCCGGCCCGAAGCCTGGAGCCCCTTCCCGGTCCAGGCTCCCTCCGCCCAGTAGAAGACTCCGAAGCCGAGAATCATCCAGAGCCAGATCCTCAGGACCCATCCGATGGAGCGCTCCCCCAGCGCGTCGAAGAAGCGGGTCAGCAGACGCTTTGGGGCGGACCGGGCGCGCGGCGCGGTGCGGGGAGAAACGACCGGACGGGACGCAACGGAGGCGGCCAATTTCTCCAACGCGCCTCCCTGCTCCTGCCAGTCCGCCAGGCCGCCGGCGTAGTGGCGCACGTTCGCATATCCCAGCTCGCGCAGCAGGCCGACCGCCTGCTCCCCGAGAGGTCAGGTGAACTTGCCGCAATAAACGATGATGTCACGGCTCGGATCGGGCAGGACTTCCCGGGCCCGGGCGGGGATCTCCGCGAGCGGCAGACTGAGCGCTCCCGGGATGTGGCCTTCGGCGAAGGATTCCCGCGGCAGCACATCCACGATCTCCGCCGAGCCGTCCGCCAGTCTGGAGGCCACTTCGTCCCGACCGACCGGGGCGCTTGGGGAAAGGGTCGCGGGCATGGCTCCTCTACCAGAGGATTTCGTAGATGGGCTCGATCTCCACCGGGATGCTCTGGACCTTCTTCAGATCGAGCGCCAGATCGGGGGGAATGCCTCCGTAGCGCGCGAACATTGCCGCGGCGGCGGGCCGATCGCCGGCGCGTTCTATTTCCAGCACTTTCGCAGTCAGCTCATGGAGCGAGCCACGCATTTTCGCAGCGTCCACCGACCAGCGTCCGGTCGCCGGGTCCCGGCGGACGGCTCCCTTCTCCCGCGCGAAATTGAGCTCCACAATCGAGGCCTGGCCGTGGGCATCCCCCACGCCGAAGCGCACCGCCCGCAGGATCGAACCGAGGTAGGAGGCGTAATGTTCCGCTTCCGACTCTTTCGCCATGACGCCGTGATCGAAGAACCAAGCCATGGAAACCAGCCCTGCCACCGTGGCCTTCAGCTCCTCCACGGCGGAGTAGAGGTCCCCCAGCTTCCGATTCACCGGGATCGGCTCCCCGGTCCCTCGGACGTAGCGGGGCCCCAGGGCGTGCGCCAGCTCGTGCAGCAGCGTGTTCTCGAAGGCGGCGCGCGCGGTCACCTGCCCGGCCTGAGACGGCTCCAATAGCTGCTGGCTGACCGGCAGGATCACCTGGCTGACCCGTGCCTCGAAGATGTTCTTCCAGAAAACTTTCTTGGTCCCCTTCTTCTCATGGATCTTGGGATCGTTGGGCAGGTTGGCCGCAACGGCCTGGTAGCCTACCCGGAGGTCCCCTCCTCGGTAGATATCCCGGACCACCACCATCGGGGAGGCGAGCCCCCCGAGCTTCCGGTGATCCGCTTCCGGAGACGGCAGGTTATCCTCCAGCTCCTGGAGGTGGGAGATGTACCCGGCCAGCCGCGCGCTCTCCTCCACGTCCCGCACCGCCACCGACGCCTCGTAGGAGGCCTTGAGCCCCATGAGCCGGTCCTCGTACACCTCGAAAGGTCCGAGGATCAGCTCGTAGGGATGGTCCTTGAGATCAATCCAGTCGCAGTCGCTCTGAAAGTAATCGTCGGTGCGCAGCGCCGCCGCCTTCGCCAGCAGGTAGCGCCGAAACGAGTCGTTGGCCGAGAGGGTCGCGGCGGCTTCCAGCTCCTGCGCGGCAGGTCCGATCCAGCGCCCATATTCCTCGTGATAAGGGACGGCGACCAGCTCCTTCCCCTGCCGCCGGATGACCGTGGTGGGTGAGAGCAGCTCCTCCCGGCGCTCCGGGTGCGCGGCCAGGTAGTCCTCGAATTCTTTGCGGGTCAGATCTTCAGGATAGAATCCAGCCCCTGGCGGCAGCTTCTCGGTACCGTAGAACGGCTCCAGCTCCGCCAGGCGATCGAAGGGTCCGGCATTCAGGATCAGCAGGCGCAGCAGCGCTCGCGAGGCGGAATCCGACTTGGAGCGGAGGCTGTCCCGGATCTCGACCGCCTTGCGGTACGACTGGCGCCAGAACGCTTCGTCGATCTGCTGCGCGGCGGCCACCAGATGTTTTATCAGCTCTCGGTCCTTCTCGGGAAGCTTACGGGCATCGAAGGTCATCTCCACAGGGGCGAGTTTCTTCATCCGCTGCTCCACAAGGCCCGGAGATGGCTTGCCGGCGGGAGGTCGCTTGTCTGCTGCATCGGCCATGAGGGTCCCCGGGAGGAGGAGGGCGACCGCCACGGTCCACCGGGCGGCCGGAGCGCAGCGGATCATCTTCTCTCCTGGAGAAGTGGAAACCTAAGGAAGCGGCCGGCGAAAGAATATCGCCGGGCTCTGCGAGGGTCAACTTGTGCCAAAAAATCAGAGCGGCGAGGACCATTCCTCGCCGCCCCAGCTCGTCGTACGCCGGTTGTCAGCTCCTCGTACGGTCAGCCGTCCCAGGTTGATAAGAGGCCGTCAGCCTGCTATACCCGTAACGTCCGCACGCTGCTCCACTGCAAGTCCCGGGCCCGGCCCGGCGGCGGAATTCAGGCAAGCCGGCTAACCTCTTTCGTTTGGAAGCCTTGCCGCGCATTCTCGGACCATCGCCGTCGGTTTGCCGGACACTGGCCGGCCCCGATGATGCGGGCCTTCTGGACAGCCCGGGCCCTACAGCTTTGAGAGGACGGTTCTAAGTGGAGCAGCTTCACGGGGTTGCCGCCGTGTCGCGCCCCGCAACAGGCGTGCGGAGTTCCACGACACCGCCGCGACCATCCCGGCTTCGGTTCGGCTCCTTATCCTATTTATAATGACGCCGCCCAGGGGAGGAAGAACATGACCCTCAAGCTTCGACGATACCTCATGATCGGCGGCGGCCTGGTGTTTGCGCTGCTCGTATTGGCCCTGGTGATTCCCCTCCTCGTGGACATCAACCGGTATCACGACACCCTGGAGGCCCAGGCGGCCAAGCTCCTGGGCCGGGACGTGACGCTGGGCACCCTACGGCTCACTCTCTTCCCTTTGCCGGGAGTCAGCGTGAAGCCCGTCGCCATCGCCTCGGACCGGAAGGGAGATCCGCCCCTGCTGCGGGCCGAGTCGCTCGCGGCCCACGCCCGCTTGCTGCCGCTGCTGGGCGGCAAGGTTGCCGTGGCCTCTCTGGTGGCTCACCAGCCCGTGCTGAATCTGCATCGCTATCCCGACGGTCATTTCAATCTCCCCAACCTCAACGCCGCGGCTGAAGGGGGCACCGCGGCCCCGTCCGGCTCCAAGGCGGAGGGGAGCGGACTGAGCCTCGCGAAGCTGCGCATTCGTGGAGCGACGCTACGTCTGGTGGACGAGGCGGTCCTGCCGGGAAAGACCGTCACGACCACCCTGAACGGCGTGAATATCGCCCTGGATGACTACGCTCCCGACCGCCCGTTCGGCCTGAAGCTGGCGATGGATCTTCCGCCGCGAAACTCCGGCAGCCTCGATCTCGAGGGGACCATCGCCCTCCCTCCCGCCCTGCCTGGACCCGCACCGGGTGAGACGAACGTCGACCTGAAGCTCAAGAAGTTTCAGCCGGCGGCTTTCGCCCCCTATATCCAGTCATTGGCGGGTGTGGCTCCCCCGCTTGGCAGCGCTTCGGGAAGGATCCAGGCAAGGGGAAGGCTGAAGACCGGGACCCAGGGCACCTGGGAGCTGGAAGGCGACGGAGTCCTAAAGGGAACCCTGGAGCTGCGCGGTGTGGCGCTCCGGGCCGCCACCCGCGGCGCCTCTCCCACCCACGCCGGAGACCTGGACCTGACGCTCGATCTCTCGATCAAAGAAGGCGGGCGCCGGCTGGAGATCCGAAATCTCGCGGCGGGAACCGGCAAGACACGCCTGGCCGCGAGCGGAAGTCTGCAGAGGGGGGATCAGAGCAGCCGGATCGACGTGCAGATCCGCCCCTCCCAGGTCATGGCCGCGGACCTTGCCACGGTGGCGGCCCTCGTCGGCGCGAAGTTCCCCGCAGGGTTCACCTCGAGCGCTCCCATCGTTTTCCAGGGCTCCGCTTCGGGACCTCTCGATCATCCGGAGCAGTTGAAGTTCGACGGCGCGATCTCCCTCTCGGGCGTGCGCTACGCGGACCCGACTCTCGGAAAGCCGATCGAAGAGGTCTCCGGCAAGCTCACCTTCCAAAACGGCGCGTTCAAGGTGAGCCAGTTCGCCGCCCGGGTGGGCGAGACCCGGGTGCAAGGGGGGCTTGCGGTGCGCGATTTCACTTCTCCTCAGGTGACCCTCGACCTCTCCTCTCCCAAGGCGAATCTGGGTGACCTGATGGGGCTGCTGACTCCCACCTCACCGACCGGAGCGCCCGCGCCTGCCGCGACCTCGGGAAACGACGTCCTGGCGCGGACCCGGGGCACCGGCACCATCCGCATCGGTGAGGGCTCTTTCGGAACGTTCCGCTTTACGCACTTCACGGGGAACCTCCGTCTCGCGGAAAAAGTCGTCACCTTCGATCCGGTCAGCTTCCAGCTCTACGGCGGCAGCTACCAGGGGTCCCTCTCCGCGGACCTGCGCCAGACTCCCACCCGCTACAGCTATCGAAGCAACCTGAAAGGGGTGGACGCGCAGCCTTTCCTCGCGGAGAACTTCGGTATCAAGGACCTGCTGGCGGGAAGTGTTTCCGCCCAGGTGGAGATGGAGGGGAGCGGCAGCGAGATGAATTCCATCCTGAGCTCGCTCAAGGGACAGGGAAGCCTGAAAGTGGACAAAGGATGGATCGGACAGCTCAACGTGATGCAGGGGCTGGCCAAGGCGTCCAACGTGCTGGGCGAGAGGACTCTCGCGAAGGTCAGCTCGCAGATGGCCAAGAAGCGCACCGATTTCACCTCCCTCACGGGGAACATCGCCCTCTCCGGGGGGCGCGCCACGTCCAACAACCTGAAGCTGGTGTCGAAGGACCTGGACCTGGAAGGGAAGGGGGGGTTCACCCTGCAGGGGATTCTGGACCTGGACCTGAAGGTCCTGTTCTCGAAGGAGATGACCGAAGCGATGCTGCAGGAGGGAAGCCGGGCGCGCTACCTGGATCGGGAAGGAGACCGCCTGGTGCTGCCTCTGACCATCAAGGGACCCCTCGCTTCCCCTACTTACGGCGTGAACCTGGACTCCATCGTGCGCGCGGCGGCCAAATCCGGAGCGCTGGATCGACTTGCCAAGAGCAACTCGCCTCTGGCACAGCTCGCGGGGAGCCTTCTGGGCGGCCGATCCGGCTCGCGAAAGGAACCCGCCGCCCCGTCGCAAGCCGCAGGCTCGCACCCTCCGCCGGGGGCTCCCACCGCGACCGTGCCCGTCCCTTCAACGGGTGGCGCCATCGTGATCAGCTCGTCGAAGTACGAGGGAGGCCTGCTGTTTCCCGACCTGACCCTGCGGGGCGAATTCGGCGGCGTCGGGCTCTCGGGAGCCGATCTGAGGGTGGAGGGTAAGGGGGGGAACGCCATCCTGGAGAAGACCAACGCCTTCAAGGAAATCGCCGCCTACTACGCCACCCACGATCCCAACGCCCCGGCGCGCATTCCGTTCAAGATGAAGATCGACGGAAAGAGGCTGGCCGGCGCGGGCGACCTGAAGATCACCATCACGCTGCACCGCACCGACGGGACCTTCTCCGTCCAGACCTTCAGCGAGAAGAAGCCAGGTTTGTGATCCCGTGCAGCGCGGCGCGGATGCGGGGCAGGGCCGCCTCGCTGGCCTCCTCCCCCCGCTGAATGATTTCTTCCATCGTGTGGAAGTTGAAGAACGAATGGACGTGATCGAACGAGGGGTAGATCTCCACGATCTCCCCCTTGTGCAGCGTCCGGTGCAACTCCCCGTGCACCCGGATCAGGTTGCTGGCGGAGACTCTGACGATCTGGTTGAGGAGCCGTACGGGACTCGTGAGGGGAGTGTCCAGGGAGGAGCCGAAGGACATGGAGACGATGGCCTCGGCCCTCTCCCCACTTGACCGGCCGCATGTAGATCGGCAGCGAGATGCTCGCCCGCACGGCCCGCGCCACGTTTCCTTCCTTGAGGACCACCGGGCGTCCGGTCCGGATGTCGGTGGCGACGATCCTCAGGGGAATCTTGGTGTCGGCGAAGGTCTTCTCCGGGAACATGGCGTTGATGTTCCGCAGGATGCGCTTTCCCTTGATGATGCCGAATCTTTCCACGGGCCGCCGGCGGGGACTCACCAGGGAGAGCAGCAGACCCGAATAATCGAAGTCCCGGAAAATCTCCGGCTTCCAGTAGGACCAGAGAAACCCCTCGATCTTCTCCAGCTCGCCCGGGTAGAGGGCGAACGCCGTCGCGAACAGGCTTCCGCCGCTGCTGGCGACGATCAGATCCAGCGGGATCTTTTCGCGCACCAGCACGCGGAACAGTCCCAAGCTGGCGATGGCCTTGATGCCGCCGGCCCCCAGGACCAGCGCCACTTTGGGGCTGTGAGGTGGAGCGATCTCGTTTTGTCCTTGCATCCCTGAGCC
>QHVQ01000205.1:0-1124 GCA_003222305.1 Acidobacteriota bacterium
CTCAAGGCGAGGCTTGTCTGTCGCGCTGCTATTTATGGCAGTGCTGGCTCCCGCCTTCGCCCAGGTGAAGCTCCCGCCTCCCGACGATCGGTCGATTCACGACTTCGCCGGGGTTTTGTCCCCCGACGCGGTGCGGGCCATGGAGGCCCGGCACAAGGAGCTGTTCCAGAAGACGGGCGTCGCCATCGTAGTGGTGACGGTGAAAAACCTCGAGGGAGAGCCGATCGATGACTTCGCGGTCCGAGTCGGGAAAGAGTGGGGAGCCGGGAAGAAGGGGGAGGATCGCGGCATCGTGGTGGCGCTCTCCACGGGAGACCGCCGCGTCTTCATCGCCACCGGCTACGGAGTGGAGGGCTTCCTCCCGGACGGCAAGGTGGGGGGCATCCTGGACGGCTACGTCATCCCCTCCCTGCGAAGCAACGACTTTTCCCGTGGCCTGGAGATGGCCAGCGTCGCGCTCACCGAAGAGGCGGCGAAGGAATACGGGATCAAGATCGAAGGGCTGCCGACCCTGCCGGCCCCGGCGCGCGGGTCGCGCCCACCCAGCCTTCTGAGTACACTGTTTTTTCTGATCTTCCTGGCCATTCTGGTCTTCGCTTTCGCGCGCAACCCGGCCCTCTTCTGGCTCCTGCTGATGTCGGGGCGCGGGCGGGGACGTCGGGGGGGCGGCTTCGGGGGATTCAGTGGCGGAGGGTTCGGCAGTAGCGGCGGGTTTGGGGGTTTTGGCGGCGGAGGGTTCGGTGGAGGCGGCGCAGGGCGGGGCTTCTAGGGACCTGCCGCGGAGGAAGATGATGAATGCGAGCGAGGCAATGGCACATCCGGAGCTGAAGCAGTTCGTGGAGAGCCTGACGAAGGTCGCGGGAGAGAAGCTCCTCAGCGTGGTCCTTTACGGCTCGGCGGCTCGCGGCGACTTCCACGAGAAGACCAGCGACTTCAATCTAATCCTGGTCTTGGAGGACCTGCGTCCCGCGACGTTGGAAGAGCTCTCCCCCCTCCTCCGCCGCTGGATCAAGAAGGGGCACCCGTCTCCGCGCCTCTTCACCCCCTCGCTGATCAACGAGTCCGCGGATGTTTTCCCCATGGAGATGTTGGACCTGCAGAACTGCCGGGTGGTGCTCTTTGGA
>QHVQ01000205.1:1414-5420 GCA_003222305.1 Acidobacteriota bacterium
GCGGCAAGCTCTGAAAACCGTGTTCGCAGGATATTACGAACAACTCAGCCGGGCGGTGGACAAGATCGACCGTTTCGGCATTCAGGGAGGCGAATCTCGATGAGCAAAGGCTGGTTGGGCTGCTTGACGGTCCTCGGCATCGTACTGCTGGGCGCGCTCGTGGTGGGCGGGATGGTGGTGGGGCGTTACAACAGCATCGTCCGGCAGAACGAACAGATCAGCAATGCCTGGGCGCAGGTCAAGGTGGTCCTGCAGCGCCGGGCGGATTTGATCCCGAACCTTGTGGAGACCGTCAAAGGGTATGCGGCCCACGAGAAGGAGGTGTTCGAGAGAGTGGCCGACGCCCGGAGCAAGCTGGCGGGAGCCACCACGCCGGCCGAGGCCGCGGCGGCCAACGCAGGACTCTCCTCGGCTTTGGGGCGACTGCTGGCCATCGCCGAGAACTACCCCAACCTGAAAGCCAACGAGAACTTCATCCGCCTGCAGGACGAGCTGGCGGGATCCGAAAATCGCATCGCGGTGGAGCGGCGCTCCTACAACGAGGCCGTGCGAAGCTACAACGCCTACATCAAGACCTTTCCCAATAACCTGATCGCAGGAATGTTCAACTTCAAGGAGCGGGAGTATTTCGAGGCCGACGAGGCGGCGAAGGAAGCTCCGAAGGTGAAGTTCTGATGCGGGTCGTGATCACCGGTGCGAGCCGGGGAATCGGCCTGGAGTTCACGAGGCGCTACCTGGAGGGGGGCCACCGGGTCTTTGCCCTGGCACGGTCGCCCTTGAAGTCTGCCGGGCTGACGGAATTATTCAGCCGACATCCCGGCACACTCCTGCGGGTGGACTGCGACGTCGGGGAGGATGCATCGGTCTCGCAGGCGTGCGGTTCTGTCCAGGGGGCCACCGAGGCGGTCGATCGGCTTTTGAACAACGCGGGCACCTACGGGCCCGATGACGACCGGCTGGAGAGACTGGACTTCGCCGAGATGCGGCGGGTCTTCGAGGTGAATACGTTCGGGCCACTTCGCGTCAGCCGGGAGTTCCTGGCGCTGCTGAAAAAGGGGGCCGGCCCGGCTCTGGTCCACATCACGTCGCTGATGGGCTCTCTGGAGGACAACCGGAGCGGCGGAAAGTGGAGCTATCGGATGAGCAAGGCCGCTCTCAACATGGCCGCCCGCAATCTCGCCCTGGAGCTGTCCGGGGACCGCATCATCTCGGTCGTCCTGCATCCGGGCTGGGTCCGCACCGACATGGGCGGTCGTAACGCGCCTCTCAGTGTGCAGGATTCGGTGAGCGCCATGATGCAAACCATCGAGCGCCTGACTCTCGATGAGAGTGGCGGCTTCTACGACCGCCATGGCCAGCCTGTCCCCTGGTAATTCGAGGCAATCTCAAAAGACGCAATCTTTCTCTCCCTCCTTCGGAGCGGGCCGACTCGCGCGCGGCACCGGATGCACCAACCGAACCCCTCGGAACCCTTTCACGACCCCGTGAGTTCAGCGAGTGGGGTGCCAGCA
This sequence comes from Acidobacteriota bacterium, assembly GCA_003222305.1. Classification (GTDB taxonomy): domain Bacteria; phylum Acidobacteriota; class Polarisedimenticolia; order Gp22-AA2; family AA152; genus AA152. The sequence continues at coordinate 2,926 of QHVQ01000205.1, forward strand.
GCCTATCACGCTACGCCAAAGCAGCGAAGAACCGCGCGCGCCAGCCTGCGAGATCACTGCCGGCATCTTCAGAGTGAGGTTTTCAAAAGTGGTCGCTGCGCGATTCTGGGGCTATAGTGACTTTTACTTCGTGATTTTCATGAAAGAGAGGTGAACGCATGAGAATCCCGAAATTTCTTGCAGCCAGTGCTTTAGCCGTTCTCTTCGGTTGCATCCATCCCGCGCCGGCTACTGCCGGAGCCTCCTTCAGTTTCTTCTACTCGAACTTGAGTCCCTATGGATCTTGGACCGTCTCCTCGTCCTATGGGCGGGTCTGGCAGCCCAGCGTCTACGCCGTCGGGTGGAATCCCTATTACGACGGTCACTGGGTCTACGCCGACGTGGGCTGGACGTGGGTTTCAGATTACCCCTGGGGTGACGTTTGCTACCACTACGGGACCTGGGACTTCGACCCTGGCATGGGATGGGTGTGGGTCCCAGGCGATGTGTGGGCGCCATCCTGGGTGGTTTTCCGCACGGGCCCTGATTACATCGGTTGGGCCCCTGTCTCGCCACGATTTTCCATCGGCGCCTCGTTCGGCGACGTCGACGAAAGCCGCTTCGTCTTCGTTTCGGCGGGCAACTTCCTGGCTCCGAGCGTGCGGTCCTATGCGGTGCCGGTGAGACAGACAAGGGTGATCTTCCAGCAAACGCGGATCATCAACCTGATGTACGGGAGGTCGAAAGAATCAGCGGGAGACCGATCCGTGTCATGCCCATCGAGCGGGTAGCCCGGGTGGCACCGGGAGGACGCTTCAGTCGCGACGAAGTCCGGGTCGATCCCCAGCGGATGAGGCATGGCATCCGCGTTGCCGAACCAGTCTCGGCGCGTGAGGCGATTCCCGCCGTCGAGCGGGGCCGCGATAATAGAAGAGAAGGGAACACGGGCTTCCAGAGACAGCCCATCCCTGACCAACCTCGGGAGCCGCAAAAGCGGGAAGGAGTCAGGCCCGAGGTGAAGCAGGACAACCCGCGGCCGTCAGTCGATTCGACGGAGCGGAAGGCAAGGCAAGGTCGCGACTCCGGATGGTCCCGCTCCGGGGAATCTCCGGCTCCACGGACCCCTGAGGCCGCTCGGGGGCGCGACACCTCCAGGCAACGCGACCAGCGCAGGGTCGCCCCTCAACCGGGCCGCCAGAACAGGTCCCAGCCCAAGAGTGAGAAGAAGAAGGGCGGGAAAGGCCCGAAGAACAGCGAGTGATGCATTCCTGCCTGAAGGCCGGCGCGCCGCTGTTCATGGGGACCGCCGGACTTCAGTTCCAATTCCAGCGCCTGCGGGTGAAAACGATGAACGGCCCTCCGGCGCTGCTTCCCGTTCCCTGTTTCCATTTCGAAAGGAGGATCCGATGCGCACATTGGCGTCCATCATTCTGTGTGGCGCGGTTTCTTTGCCGGCTTTCGCCCACGCGACACGCGAGACGAAGGGAGCCCAAGTATTGCGCCCGCTCCCGACAGAGGCATCCCCAAGGACCTCCTGGAGCGGGCGGAGTGCGTGGGCGTGTTCCCGGGGCTGACGAAGGGTGCCTTCGTCGTCGGCGGCGAATTCGGCCGCGGAGTCTTCACCTGCCGTGAGAAGGACGGCTCCATGGGTGCTCCGGCATTCTTCACCATCGGTGGAGGGAGCGTGGGCTGGCAGTTCGGCGGCAAGCAGGCGGACCTGGTCCTCCTCATCATGAACGAGGACGGGGTCAAGCACCTCCTGAAGGATCACTTCACGCTCGGCGGGCAGGCTGCCGTCGCGGCGGGACCCGTGGGGCGTACCGTCCAGGCCGCAACGGACGCGCAGCTGCACGCCCAGATCCTCTCCTGGTCGCGCTCGCGTGGCGTCTTCCTGGGCGCCTCCATCGACGGGACCGTGATCAAGCCGGACAAGAAGACAACGGAAGCCTTCTACGGGAAGCCCCTCACAGCGCGCCAGCTGCTTGTGGATCACTCGGTGTCCGTCCCCAAAGCCGCTCGATCTTTCGTGGAGACGACCACCTCCCACACGCGACGCTCCTAATTCGACCCTGGAACGAGACCGGGCGGCCTGCGGGCCGCCCGGATCCCTCTGCCACATGCCTCACCATCCCGAACGTTCCGGCCTTCAATCCAAATCCTTCTTGACACAGGATTTCCTTGGATTTACACTGCGCTCACTGTGCGGGGTTCGGCTGCCGTCTCCAGTGCGGCAGCCCAACCGGAGTCGGACGGACAACTGGCAGGACGGTGGAAAGTCCGGTCTCGCATTCCTGGCCACAAGTCGTTCCGCCAGTAACAGAGCTTCCAGGGACAGGTTCCTCGAGTCGTCAGAACCGAGAGTTGCGGCTTGCTCGCCGTCCTTCGAGCGGAGAAAAGCTGACCATCCGCGTCGTCAGGGGTCCTGCCCAAGATCCCCAGATTGCCCGCAGCTTGATCCTGGAGGACCCTGGGATCATCGAGGAAGGACTGCGCATTCTCGTCGCCCATCTGATGGC
>QHVQ01000083.1 GCA_003222305.1 Acidobacteriota bacterium
CCCTCCGGTGATGCAGCGTCCCACTCCTGCTCAACCCAGGAGGATGCCTTCTGCCGAAACTACCGCAGCTCGCCAGCCCTCGCGTCAGGAAGCTCCGGGTCGCGCCCCTGCCGCGCCTGTTCCAGCGAAAAGGAACGAGCCGCCCGCTCGCGGCGAGAAACCGGCACCCAAGGAAGTCAAGAGACCTCACGACTCGGGCAAAGACAAGAACTGAGGCTGCTCCCGATCGGCTCCTTGGACAACACCGCGGCCAATTGTCGGGTCGCCACGACGATAGTCCCACGCCATCCATGAGCCCATGGAAGGCCCCGGGTCGGGCTCGACTCTCACCGCCTCCACCGGACTCTTCAAGCGATCCATCCTCAGGCATCGACGGTCTCCTATTTCGCCGGCCTTGGGCGGCGCCACCGACGCAGCCATGGGACGGCCTAAGTGCCGCATCAATCAGAGGATCTGCTGCCGTGAGTTTCTTGACATTCCCATTCGCAGACCTATGTTATCGAATGCGAAGGGGCTTGCCGCCACGGGCGTGTCGATCCCCACCCAGGGAGTTCGAGTGAGCGACTCTCAAGCTGAACAGAAAGAGTGTGGCCTCTTGCACCGACTCCGGAGGCGTGAGCCCAGCGCGAAAGCCCCGACCTTTCTCCTGATCGGACCCTACGATCCCCATTGTGGCGAATACACCTTCCTGGCGCCTCCCCTCGGGGTCTGGCGCCTTGCGGGGGTGCTGGAGTCGGCGGGTCACGAGGTGAAGGTGTTTGATCCCAACTGCTGCGAAGGGCCGGTGGAGCCGGCTCTGGAAGAAGTGCTGCGTGAGCGCAAGTGGGACGTCGTCGGAATATCCACGACGTTCATGACGCTGCCGTTCGATCTCTCGCTCGCCTACCTGGCTCGACGGAGTGCGCCCGAGGCGCTCCTGATCGCTGGAGGGATGGAGGCGACGTTCAACTCGCAAAGAGTGCTCGAGCTGGGACCGTTCGATCTGGTGGTCTTGGGGGAAGGAGAGATACCCCTCCTCGAGATAGGGGAGCGGCTGGCAGCGTCTGAACCGCTGACCGGAGTGCAGGGGACCGCCCATTTGCATGGGGACGGAGAATTCGCCCGATTCGCGCAAAGAGCGATGACCCGCGAGGAGCTGCGTGATGCCATCTTCAGCACGCCTTACGAGCGAATGCCGTACGGGGCCTATTGGGATCGCCTCGCTCGGTCGTATGCCGTCGGGGAACTGCCCACCAAAGCGGAGCGCGAGGCTCGGCTTGCGGAGATTCGTTCGGTTCGCCTCATCACCTTGAATTACTGCCCCATGGGATGCACCTTCTGCTCTTCCACGAACTTCCTCCATTCGGCTCAGGGGGGCACGGCGCGCCTGGCAAGGTTGAGCGCAGAAGAATGCCTCGAGATGTTGCGGCGCATCCGGTCCGCCCACCCGGACGCGCGGACCTTGATTTTCCAGGATGACATCTTTGCCTTCAGAAACGACGACCGCCTTCTTCCACTTTGCCGGGCGCTCGAGGAGTGCAAGAAGACGGGAGAGATTCCCGAACACTTCAGTTTCATCAGCACGAACCGGATCGACGCCCTGAACCGCGAACGACTGGTGGCGATGCGGCGCGCCGGATTCCGGGTTCTGGGGTTCGGCATCGAAAATTTCTCCCTCGAGGTCCTCAAGGAATTCAACAAATCTCAGATCCATCCGCACATCACACCCGTGCTGCGCTCGGCCTTGCGGCTCGGCATCACTCCGTTTCTGGACATGATCCTCACCTCGCCCCGGTGCTCGATGGAGGACGTCGCGGAAAACGTGCGCCAGGCGCGAAGCTGGATCGTGAAAGGATGCGAGGTCGGGATGTATCCCTACGTTATCCCTTTTGCGGGGGCGCCCATGGCCTCCGACCCGGCTCTGAGGCCCCACACCCGCTACGCGACCAAGCGAGTTGCGGGAACCGACCTGTCGTGGGAGCAGCCTGCCAAGATTCTGCCCATGGATCCCGCCGTCCGGGAAAGCATCCTGCTCATCGAGAACGACTTCCAAGAGCGGCTGGAAAGGATTCGAGGAGTTCGTCACCTCCCTTCGCGGCTCCGTTCTCTTCTCTGGATCGCAAGCGCGATCCCGATTCTCCGAAGGATGAGCCTGCGCATGCCAAGCAGGAGGGGGGTGGTGGCGGATTTGCTCGCACGGCTCCCTCACTCGCACCGGGCGGAGTTTCTGGATGCGGTTTGCCCGAGGCTGAAACCGGCGCCAGCCCCCGCGCAGGCCCTGGCATGATCCACGAGACGCCCGGCTCGCACGGCGTCCAGGTCTCGGCCTCCCGCTCACAGGCCCGGGAGAGCGGGTCGAAGATCCGAACATGATCACCCACGCTGAAGTTCCACTCAGCCAGTACTGGGAGCAGAGAGCCCGGCACTATGCGAGACGCGGAGCAGGCCTGGCGGCGATCTGCTCCTATGGCATGCCCCCGTTCTACAACCTATTCATCGACATCTGCCAGAGACTCGCGCTGCGCCCGTGGCTGCAGCAGGCTACCGGCCGGGAAGCGCTCGATCTGGGGTGTGGTGTGGGTCGGTGGAGCCTCCGGATCGCGCGCCGCACCCTTCGGGTGACCGGGGTGGATCTTTCTCCCACCATGGTGGCGGAAGCCACCCGCCGGGCGGAGCGCCGGGGGCTGGCGGCCAAGTGCCGCTTCCTGGTCGCCGACGCAGGGCAGCTGGCTCTGGGCCGGCGATTCGGTTTCATCCTGGGCGTGACCCTCCTGCAGCACATCCTGGACGATGCAAAGCTGGATGCGGCCGTTCATGCAATCCAAGGGCATCTTGCGGAGGACGGACTGCTGGTGCTGCTCGAGGCGGCGCCGAGTCACCCCGTAACGCGCTGCGACACCGCCGTCTTTCGGGCACGCTCCGTGGATACCTACCGTTCGGTGTTCCGACGGGCGGGCCTGTCCCTGGTGGCCATGACGGGGGTCGATCCCGCTCCCTTCAAGACTCTCCTCCTCCCCCACTACAAGGCTCTCCCCGGGGCGCTACAGATTCCGGCGTTGGCCGCGGTGACCGGAGCATCCCTGGCGGTAGATCTGCCGTTGGGACGCAAGTGGGTTTCGCGATCCTGGCACAAGGTGTTTGTCCTTCGTAGAACAGGCGGGTCCGAGAGGCAGAGGAAAGAATGAGTCCCCGCTCGAATCAAGCGATCGCCGAGCCGATCCCCTCACGTCCAGGGCCGGGTGTGCGACATTCATCCTCTCTGACCCGCGCGCCGAGGAGGCAGGCGGAGGGTCTGCCACGGTGGCTCCCGGAGGGGAAAACTGCGGCGGTCAGCTTCAGCGTGGACGACGTTCATCCTTCCACCTCGGCGGATCCTTACGAGGCCGGGGGCGATCTCCGGCGCGGCGGCCTGGGCCGAGTCGCTCGTCTCCTCGAAATGCACCCGCAGTTGCGGGCCACCCTCTTCGTTACCCCGGACTGGCGGCCGCTTTCTCTTCACCCTACGCGGACCTGGCTGGCGAAGGTTCCTCTTCTGGGCGAGCGCATGTATCTTGCGCGGGTTCGCCCCAAAGGGGGCATGCGCATCGATCGGTTCCCGGAGTTCGTGCGATTCCTGAACACCCTCCCGGGCGTGGAGGTGGGGGTGCACGGCCTCCATCATCTCCACCGGGGACCACGCCTGACGGTGGAATTTCAAGAGCAGGATCGCGCCAAGAGCGCCGCGATGTTGCGCGAGGCCCTGGACATCTTCGACGCGGCGAAGATCGATTACGTGCGGGGCTTTCAGCCGCCGGGCTGGAATCTGCCGCGCGCCCTGTTGGAGGCGCTTGAAGACCTCCATTTTTCCTACGTGAGCGCCGCCCGAGACTTGACGACCCCCGTGAGTCCGCAGGCCCGCACCGCGAGCTGTGCGCTCCGAGAGTTCTCGCTCCTGCAGCCGGAGGTGGTCGACGATCATCCCCTGGTGCACTTCACCCACAACTTCCAGGCAACCTCCCCGATGGAGCGGGCCATTCGGATCGTCGAGAACGGCGGGCTCTTGGCGATCAAGGCTCACATCTTCAAAGCCGGGGGAGGTCACACCCTGCTGGATGGCCTGGACGATTCTTACAGCGCGTACCTGGAACGGGTTTTCGTCGAGCTCCATCGACGTTACGGGGAAAGACTATGGTGGGCGTCCTTCGGACAGATTGCCGAGCGGGTCCTGGGAAATTTCCAGAATCGCATGCCGTCGAACTGAACCCCGAGGGGGTCGACGAGGATTACCTCAGGAGCGTGAATCTCTGCTTCGGGGACCCTTGGGACGGTTCCGCGTATCGCTGGTACCTCCGGCGCGAATTCGCAGGGCGTCTCCCGGACCTGCTGGTCGTGCGCCATCCCGGCGAGATGGTGGCGGGCCTGGGGCTGAACTACCGGCAGGTACGGCTGGCAGGGGGAGCACTCGTCGAGGTCGGGATCGTCACAGCGGCATGGACGCTTCCTGCGGCCCGGGGGCGCGGCTGCTTGGAGGCGCTTTTGCGTGGTTCCGTTCGGATCGCGGCCCAACGGGGCTGCGTCCTGCTCCTGGCGTTTGTGACGCGCGAAAACGGAAGTTCAGGGGTGATGAGACGCTGCGGTTCGACGATGATCCCGACCGCCTACCTACGGTCCTCTCCTAAGGACCGGCGGTTGCGGGTGGATTGTAAATCCCTGGTGTTGACGGCCGTCGACGCCACAGAAGTTGAAACTTCGTTCGCCTGCCGGAAAGCGGAGTCGGCGGCCCGGTTCGATTATTCCAGATCGCAGGACTGGGGCGATCTCAATACCTCCAGCGACCCTACTCGGTGGAGACGCTCTCCGCGGGCGAATCAAAGGTCATCGTGGAGAAGGTGGGCGACACGGATCGTTTGGTGCTGCTGATCGGGCCCCGTGCTGAGCGGCGGCGCGTTCTCGCCGCCTTGGCCTGGCGCGCCCGGCAGGCTGGCCGCAATTTCTTCGCGTTCACCATGGACCCTTCGGATCACGAACTGGCCGGGGAAGAGGGCTGGAGGTCGAGGCCCGGCTACCTCGCAGCCCTGGGGGTAGCCCGCGGAAGACCGGCCCCAGTCGCTACTCTTCCCGAGCTCCGGGAGATCGCTGCGGATCGCAAACTCAGATCGCCGGACCCTGCCCTCGCCCTCGGACCATGGCAGGTGCACCCCGGTGATCGGATGTGAGAATGATGAAACATGCGCCGCAGCTCGAACGGAGCCGAGACCGCACCTCGCGTTCGACCGTTTCGCCCCACGGACGCTTCGTTACGGTCCTGACGGCCCTCGTGCTGCTGGTTTCCGTCCTCCGGCTGACCCCTCTGGCGACGGGCTGCTATTTCGCAGTCTACTTGGTCGCGAATCTCATGCTGCTGATCGATCTCCTGGATCTCCTGCTGCGCCGATTCTTCCTTCGCCAGCACACCCGTTCCGCCCAGGGGCACGACTGTCCAACTTCCGTGCCTCTCGACGTCGGGCGATTCACCGACGCCCAAATCCGGTTGCACGTGAAGCCCTATGCCTTTCTGGTCTCGGTCCACAATCTCGCGGATCAGATGGAGGATTTCGTCGAAGAGATGCTGCCCCTCCGCGAAAGGATGTGGATCATCGACGACGCCTCGACCGACGATACCGCCGCAAGTCTGCAGCGAGCCGGGTTTCGCTGCGAAGAGGGAACGTGGAGCCGGAAGAAGCCCGGTGCCATCCGCCAGCTGCTCCGCGGGCTCGGACCGGATGTCGAGACGATCCTCGTCATGGATCCGGACTGCCGGCTCGCGGACGTCACCATGCTGGAGAGCCTGGAGAGGCGGATCTTCGAGTTTCAACGCAGCGGCATGGCCGCCATGGTTCCCCGCTTTCGCATCTCCGATCCGGGCGTCCTGTCGGCAATGCAGGCCCTGGAGTACGACGTGACCTTCTCGGTCCTGCGGAAAAGTCTCGGGGATCATTGCGTCACCTCGGGGCTCTCCCTCTACCGGCGCGCCGCCCTGGAATCGGTGCTGGAAAGGCACGACCTGTCCGTCTATGCGGAGGACCTAGAAAACGCCGTAATCCTGTTGTCGGACAAGGAGCGGATCTATTACGACGAGCGGCTGGTGTTCGAGACCGCATCCAAGCGAACGTGGAGGGATCTGTTTTCTCAGCGTGTCGGATGGTATTTCGGGCTGCTCCACGTGTATGTGACCCAGCATCGACGCCTGCGCTCCTTCTGGTGCCGCGATCCATCCAGGGCCTATCAGTTCTTGGTGTACACCGGGGCTTTCGCCATCCTCCTTCATCCGCTCCGGCTGTTGATGCTCCTGGTCCTCCTTCTCAGCACGTTGAACGGCCTGGATTTTGTTCTGGGCCTGGATCTGATCCCGGATGGCCCCCTGACCGATCCAACCCACTTCCTGGTGGCCTACCTCCAGTTCACGGCGTTCATGCTGATTCTGCTGTTCACCTCCATTCGCCGAAAGGAACGGATGCGGATGGCCCCCGCGGTTCCGGTGTTCTTCTTCTATCAACTGGCGCTGGTGATACCGACCACCTTCGGCTATCTGAACTGGTTGAGCCTCCGGTTCCTGGGGCGTCGCGTTTTTCGGGATCACTTCGATTCTCCCGAAACGAACGGCGCGGCGCTGGCAAGCCCATGAGAGCCCGCGTATGGGAAGCGATGACGTTTGATCGCCGCGACATTGCGCTCCTGGCGCTCCTGCTCGTGACGGTGATGGCAGGTGCATCCGCACACTGGATCAACCCGGCGCGAGAATCTGTCCGCGAGTTCGAGCGCTCGTCGGTGGCCGTGGTCAGCAATGATGAAGATGTCGGAATCGGGACCCTTCGCCAGGCAATTTTCGACGCCAACCTGGTTCGAGGCCGCGCGCGCATTCAGTTCAAGTCGCATCACGTCACGGTTCGCTCTCCGCTGCCCCCCCTGGTCAATCCCGCGGGAATCGTCATCGACGGCGGTGGGACGACCGCGATTGACGCCGATTTTCTCAAGGATGCACCGCTGTTCGAAGTGTCCGGCCCTCGCGTGGCATTTGTGGGGCTGAAGCTCCACGGGATCCACGGGACCGCAATTCTGATTCAGCGCGGCGCGGTGGCAGTCACGGGCGTCGAGATCTCGAACTCCCTGGTGGGCATCCTGTTGGGAGGCCCGGCGCGGGAGCTGATGGTGGAAAGCTCTACCTTCGAAGGGAACGGCACGGGCATCTTGATCCTCGCCGACTCCAGGGTAACGGTGCTGGGAAGTCGATTCCGACAGCATCTCTCGGCGGGAATATGGGCGGCTCTGTCCCGGTCATCGGACGCGGGCAAATCAAGTCTGGTCATCCGCCACAACGTGTTCGAGGATGACCGGATCGGTGTCGGACTGATCAATGCGGAATCACAGGTGTTGGAAAATAGCTTCGAAAGCTGCCGGGAAGTAAGCCTCTTTGTGAGCGGTCGGGCCGGAGAAATCAAGGGGAACCGTCTGCGTTCCAGTCCGATTGGGATCCAGGCCGAGGAAACCCGGGGTCTGCTCATTGAGGCCAACGAAATCGATCATAACAGCGCCATCGGCGTGCTGCTGCGCTCTTCGTCCCGGGCGGTGGTGCGGGCCAACCGGATGCATGGAAACGGCTACGGATTGGCGGTCATCCTGGGGGCCTTGGAGTCTCCCGGTCTGGTTGTGGACAACGTGCTGCTCGGGCAAAAAGTGGATGGATTGTTCGTCCTCGGCGGGTCCCCCAGTCTCCGAGATAATCAGGTGGTAGGGAGCGGGGCGGCCGCCCTGCGGATCCTCGATTACGTCCCGTCCGAGGGCAGGACAATCCTCTCGAATCCGCGGCTCGAGAGAAACCGGCTGATCGGCAATCTGATCGACCAGCCGATTCGCGGGCGGTACCTCGTCCCGCCCGAGAAGGCTCCGCACTCATGACGGGACACGGGCAGCTGCAAAACGATCGGAAAGCCCTGGACTTCGTGATTCTGGTGAGCCTGACGGGGGTGCTGGTGCTGCTGCTACTGCCCTGGCTTTGGAGCGTCTATTCCCCGCCGGTGCCGGCCTTGGCATGGACGCTGGGGTCGTTCGGGACGGCGTACAGGGTGGGCTCGAGGCTTCTGGATCGCACGACGAACCGCAGGGCGGCGCTTCTCGGCACGTGGGTCATGCAAGTCGGCACCGTGCTGACCTTGAGTTGGGTGTGGCATCTCTCGGGCGGCGTCTCCAACACAGCCTTTCTGTGGGCTTTCGTCCCGATCCTGCTGGTCAACGCGCTTCTGCTGCCGGGTTGGGGTCCCTACGGCCTCGCGGCGGTGTCCTGGCTCGCCGTGATGACCATTGCGCTGTCCGAATCGGAAGCCTTGGGCTGGCAGGCCTATCGCGCGGGTCTTCCCATCGCAGGTCTTGGGAAGCTCATTCGTCTGCCTCATGGCTCGATGGTCGCTTCTGGCGCATCGGAGCAGTCTTCCCAGATCCTGCTGGAAATGATCCTCTTTGCGGGCGGCTCGCTGGGCGTGGTGGCTCTCGGCGACTTCCTTTCGGGGAGGCTGGGTGGGGCTCTCTCGCTCACCGTGGGGCTGAATCCGCAGGAGGGCCGGGAGAATCTCTTCCGCCAGGTGGTGGAGCAGGATCCGCTGCCCCGCGTCATCGTCGATCCTGAAAGCGGAGCGATCCTTCACATGAGCGGGAGCTTCCGCAAGCAGATGCTCGTAGACGGATCGCCGTCAAACCTCTTTGATGTGGTCCGATTCGCCGAGGCCGCCGATGGGCGCCATCTGCTGTCCGGCGGAGAGGCGGAGCTGGAGCAGTGTCGCTACCGCATTGGGCCGGAGACCCGCGTCGGCCGACTCCGCGCCCATCGAATCGTGGCGGAGAGGGGATGGCTCGTGAGCTTGACGTTCGAGGAGATCCTGCTCGCCGTACAAACGGACTCCGGACAGGCGATTTCCCCACGGGGAGCCGCACCGTGCTAGCCAGGCGACCGGGAAGGGGAGTGCTGGTCGTCCTGGTCCTTGCGGCGCTCGGGCAAGCCCCCCTCGCGCGCGCCGATTCGGGGAACGTGGTGCTTAACCTGGACAGGTATGACGGAACCGAGGCCATCCGGGGCTGGGCCGCAGGGGCCATGTGGATGGGTCGAGCGGGCGATCAGGATCCGTTTCGAGTCGGTCTGGCGGGAGTGTGGCTCGAAGACGGCCACTGGGGTTACGCCGCTGCCGGACGCACATTTCACCTCGGTCAGCGCAACCAGTGCGATGCCTCGGCGCGATGGGGCCGGGCGAGCCTCCCTGGACAGTCTCATGATTTTACGGAGGTCAGCGCCACCCTCTACACCAGCGTCGTTCCCGGGCGGTGGATCGTGACGCTTGGCGACAGCTGGCTGGACGTGGGTGATCGCGAGGGACAGCTGGTGCAGGGCGGGCTCGATTTCGTGGCTCGGGGGCGCTGGAGCGCGGGTCTTCGTCTCTTCTCGGGCATCACCGGCGATCTCGAAGAGAATTACCTGAATGGCAACGTCCGACTTCGCGGCGCATCCGTGACCTGGGTCCTCGGTGCCACGGTGGGCCGGACGGTCCCCTTCCCCGGCGCTGCGCCGGAGGCGACCCAGAGCTCGAGCGAGGTGTACCTGGGCGTGGCGATCCCCGTGGGCCGGCAGCAGATGAACTTCACAGCTTCTCGGTTCGATGGGGAGAGCACGACGCGGCGGACACTGTCGGCATCCTGGCTCCTTCCGCTCTCGCCGCAGCGGGGGACAGCGCCGGAAGGCGCGCCGCCGTGACCAACGGGCGAGCCGTTTCGCGCGCGCTGCTGGCGGGGGCGATCGCCCTGACGGTCGGAGCCGCCTTTCTGCGCATGACCTGCGCCCGCCATCGCGAGGCCCAACAGAATCGGGCGCGGGCCATAGGAGCCGACTTCGCCCATCGTCTCGAGACGGAGTTCCAGCGCTTGGCGGCGGTGAGTGAGACGCTGGCCCTCTTCGCCGCCGGCGAGGAGTGCGAATCGCTTCAACCATTTCTCCGCCGCCTGAGCGGGCACTTTCCGTCCATCCAAGGAGTGCGGCTGGAGCGCGGGGTCAAGAGCTGCGAGGTCTTGGATCCGAGACGCTTTCCCGCTCGCGAGATGAGCCAGTGGCTGCACGATTCCGGCGGTGCCCCCCGCGGCGGATCCACGACCCTGCGGGGACCCTTCGTGACTCCGGGCGGCAGCAAGGTGGCCCTGGTGGAGCACGTGCTTCCCAGGCAGGGCGGCTCGGACGAGGGCCCCGTCGAAGCGGACACCGTGGTCGTGGATTTGCTGCAAGTGGTGGCCTCCTGCGGAGTCGATCAATTGGGCAACGCCGGATATCTCTTTGCCTTCCTCCGTTCCGGAGGAAGCTCGCCGGGTGGGCCCCCCATCTTGGGCGCCGCCGACCTTTCCGGTGAAAGGATTACCCTGAACCTGGATTTGCCCGGCCAATCGTGGACGCTGGCCATCGCCCGAAGAGGCGGCTGGTATCCTGCGGGCACTTTGGCGGCGGGAGTCGCGCTGGTGCTCGCCTTGTCCGCCGTCGCCAGTTTCTCGACCTATGGACTGCTGCTGCAGCCCGAGCTGCTCCGACGGGAGGTTCAACGCCGGAAGGAACGCCTGACCAGGGCCCGGGAGGAGCTCCATCGGGAAGCTGCGGAAAGGGCCCAGGTGCAGAAACGATTGGAGCGGGAACTGACGCACGATCAACTGACGGGGTTGTACAATCGCCGCTCGTTTCTGGACCATCTCACCCGAGCGCTGAGCGACGCGGGCTCCCGACAGGGATGCGGGGTGGCGGTTCTCACCTTCGACCTCGATGATTTTGCCAAGTTCAACAACACCCTCGGTCACGCCTTCGGGGATCGATGCATCCAACGCGTCGCCGATCTGCTCGGCGCGACCCTGCGTGAGGAGCACGCGGCGGCCAGGATCGGACCCGATGAGTTTGCGTTTCTGATCGTCGACTGCAAGAGCGCTGAAATCGTGAGCCGCTTCGCCGGACGGCTGCAGGAGGATCTGAGCTCGCCGTTCCAGATCGAGGGTGAGGAGGCCGCGATCTCGGCGAGCATCGGAATCGCCATCAGCCCATCCGGAGAAGAGGGCGCCGATGAGCTTCTGCGGGATGCAGGCATCGCCCTGGAGAGTGCTCGAAGCCGTGGAGGCCGGTGTCACGTGCTGTTCGAGCGCACGATGCATTCGGCGGCGATGAGCGAATTGCGGCTGGAAAGAGACTTGCGCGCGGGCATCAGGAACGGCGAACTCCTGAGCGTCTACCAGCCGATCGTGGACCTCTTCACGGGAGAGATCAAAGGTTTCGAAGCGCTCATCCGATGGAAGCACCCGGAGAGGGGGATTATCTCTCCCGGAGAGTTCCTGCCGATGGCCGAGAAGACAGGGCTCATTATCGCGCTGGACCGCTGGTGCATGAACAACGCCCTGGGGTGGCTCAAAGCGGTTCGTGGGCGGATGTCGCGCCGGCGCCCTGTCCTGTTGAACATCAACCTCTCCGGCGAGGATTTCAGCCAGGAAGACCTGGTGGACTTCGTTGCCCGGCAACTGCACGAGACGGGGGTGGATCCAGCCTCCATCAGCCTGGAGGTGACGGAGAGCGTCATGATGGAGAATCCCGAGCGGGCGAGCAGGATACTATCCGAGCTGAAGAAACTGCGAGTGAACCTGTCTCTCGACGATTTTGGCACCGGTTACTCTTCCCTGAGCTACCTGCAGAAGTTCCCGCTCGACTCGGTAAAGATCGATCGCTCGTTCATCTGGAACATCTCGGCGAGTCAAAAGAATCTCGAGATCGTCAGAACCGTAGTGAGTCTGACGGAAACGCTCGGCATGGAGGTCGTCGCGGAAGGAATCGAAACGGAGGAGCAGCTGCAGCTGCTGCGCTCCCTCGGTTGTCGCCAGGGTCAAGGGTTTCTGTTCTCACGCCCCGTGGAGGCGCAGGAAGCCGAGCGCCTGCTCCTGGAGGGCATCGGGCGTGAGACGGACGTGCCGCCGTCGAATCGGTCCCGGCTGGCGGCCCGCCGAGGGGCATGACCGGGGCCGGGGTACTTCCCTCATCCTCTTTAATCCCTCAGGCAGCGGGGCTCTCGGAGGACCGGGCCGAAGGGGATTCGTGATACCCTTCACCCACGCTGCGCGACAAGAGCCTCCGGGGATGGGCTTCACCGGGAAGGCTTCCAGGCCGACAGGCCGACAGGACGCACCGAGGTGACGTACCCAGCCGAGCCGACGGTAAGACCGCTGTTCCCTGCCCCCCGTGCCATCCTGACGGTGCTTGCCCTGCTCCAGGCCGCCTACCAAGTCTGCTTTCTGGCACGAGGGTTCGATTTCATCGTGGCGCGTCTCCCGATCGACGACGCCTACTACTATCTTCAGGTGGCTTGGAATACTCCCCGACTCGGCTTCGTCACGTTCGACGGGATCCACCGCACCAACGGACTTCAGTTCCTCTGGTGCTGGACTCTCATCCTGCTGGCCGGGGTGATCTCCTCGAAGGCGGCGCTGCTGGTGGCTTGCCTAGGCGCCTGTCTGCTGTTCAACGCGCTGTGCTACCTGCCCATCCACCACCTGGGCGAATCTTTGGGGCGCCCTGTCTTCACGACACTCTTGGGCCTGGGTTGGTTCAACGTCAATTTGCTCAGCTACCATTGGTACCTCTCGGGCATGGAGAATTCGCTGCACTCGTTGATCGTCTGGTCCCTGTTCGCCGCCATGGTGGGAGTGATCCAGAGCCCGGACAGCCGGTACTCTCGAGCCTGGATCCGATTCTCGATATTGCTGGTACTCAACGTCTGGTGCCGAATCGACGCCGCCCTGCTGTCGGCCTTGGCCTGCGGATTCGCGCTGTGGCACGGGCGGAACCGTCTGAGTCGGAGGCTGGTGTGCGGCATCCTGCTGATAGCCGCGTCCGGGGCGATCCTGCTTACGGCCGGGTATTACGCGATGGGTCGCTCGTGGATTCCAGTTTCGGCAGTAATCAAGGGCCGAGCGAGTACTTGGACGCTGGATCTTTTTCCGCTTTTGGCGGCGCGGGGCTTCGAGATGGCGACCCCCGTGAGTTTTCTGGGATCCCCCTGGCTTCTTCGTCTCTCTGAGGAAACGCGTACCCTCTGGATGCCCCTGGTGCTGGGGATCTTCGTGACCGTTTGCGCCTGGGCGTTCCTCCGCGCGTCTCGGCTCTCGGGGGATCCCCTTTGGCCTCTCTGGTCG
>QHVQ01000206.1 GCA_003222305.1 Acidobacteriota bacterium
GGTGCCGGAGCACGTCGAAGGCGATGGACTTCACGTCCTCGGGTGTGGCGAACCCTCTTCCCCGGATGAAGGCATGAGCCTTGGCCGCCAGAGTGAGGAAGATGGTGGCCCGGGGAGAAGCTCCGAAGGCGATGAGGGGGGCGATGTCCAGTTTGTAGTCTTTGGGCGCGCGCGTCGCGAAGACGATGTCCACGACATAGTCCTTGACCCGGTCATCCATGTAAATCTGGTTCACCACTTCGCGGGCTGAGAGGATCTCGACCGGAGAGACTACCCGTCCGACCGAAGGGATTTCCGTGCCGGTCATCCGATCCAGAATGGCCCGTTCTTCCTGCTTGTTGGGATAGTCCACTTTGAGCTTGAGCATGAAGCGGTCGACCTGAGCCTCGGGAAGCGGATAGGTCCCCTCCTGCTCGATGGGGTTCTGGGTGGCGAGCACCAGAAACGGCGGCTCCAGAGGGTAGGTCCTGTCCCCCAGCGTCACCTGCCGCTCCTGCATCGCCTCCAGGAGCGCCGACTGGACCTTGGCGGGAGCCCTGTTGATCTCGTCGGCCAGAATCAGGTGAGCGAACAGGGGCCCCTTCCTGGGTGTGAAGACACCATCGCGCGGATTGAAAATCATCGTGCCGATGAGGTCGGCGGGGAGCATGTCCGGGGTGAACTGGATCCGTTGAAACTTCGCGTCCACAGAGTCCGCAAACGACTTCACTGCCAGGGTCTTGGCCAAGCCGGGAACCCCCTCCAGCAGGAGATGTCCCTGGGTAAGAACGCCGATGAGAAGCCGGTCCAGCAGGTAGCGCTGGCCCACGATGACCTTGCGGACTTCGGAGAGCAGCGGCTCCACAAAGGCTGCCTTCTGGGCCACGAGCTCGTTGATACGTCGAATGTCCTGTTCCATACGTAGGTAACGCTCCCTTGGGGACCGGCATCCCGGGACCGGGCGGCCGGCGAGATTAATATCCTGGGCGCTGAACGAGATCCCTCCTCGCCGGTTGGCGAAGGGGTAACCATTTTAGCAAGGGAAATGCCAGGAGCAAAGCGCCCTCTACTCATTAAATTGCTATTCTTCAAGAAGTTGGGAAGTGGGGTGACGCGTAGGAACTGACGGGAGCGCCAGATTGTCGCGCTCATGCCCCCTGCGGTCGGCGCGTCGGGCCAGGGTGGCATGCGGAGGCCTCAAAACTGGAGCTGGAGTCCCAGCTGGAACCGCCGGCCGAACCGGCGAGTTTCATCGGCCTGCAGGCTGAATCGCCGATTGTCAATCTCCTGTACGCGCATATCGTCGGTATTCAACAGGTTGTAAACCTCGAAGAAGGCCCCGGCCGCCGTCTTCCCCAGAACAAAGTTTCGCTGGGTGCGGACGCCCAGATCGTAAGTCGGGGGATTTCGATGGGAGTTCCGGGTCTCGCTGTAGAAAAAGTGGGTGTTGGGATCGAGGTGTCCGAACAGCCGCCGGGTCTGGATGAACTCCACGTTGTCGTTGGACTGGAAGCGGTTCACCAAGCTGTAGGGGAGGCCCGAGGACCAGGTCACTCCCCCGCCCAGCTGCCAGTCGTGCGGCAGGTAGGCCACTGCGTGGAACTTCGCCACATGGCGCTGATCGTAGCTGAGGTAGCCGTCCTTCAGCTCTGTCAGAGCCGGATCGTCCCCGCTCTCGGAGAGAAACGATTCCGCCTGACCGCGCCCCTTTGAAAAAACATAGCTTGCGTCAAATTGCCACCTTCTCCGAATCCTCCGTACCAGGTGCAGCTCGTAGGAGAGGTAGTCCTGGTAGTTGAAGTTGCCGACGCGAAAGATC
>QHVQ01000207.1 GCA_003222305.1 Acidobacteriota bacterium
GAACACCGACGACCTGCGAGTTTTTGAGCTCGACAACTCCTCCCAAACCCTCCAGGCCAACGAAATCCGGCGGTTCGGACGTCGTTACAAATTAGGCATCCGGATGACTTTCTAGGCGGAGGACTGCCGGCCTTGTGAAAGGGGGGCCCGTGGCCCCCCTTTTTTTAATAGCCACGGGCGAGACCTGGAAGCGGCTGCGGCGTTGACACGCCAGCATGCGGAAGGTAGACTCGCCGCCTCGCGACACCCGCCCTGAGGCGCTGGCTCCCGAGAGGCCGGCCACAACCTCCGGAATGAGCGCTTGATTCGCTTCTACAATACCTACACGCGGCGAAAGGAAGCCTTCCGGCCGCTGGTGGAGCCGGAGGTTGGGCTCTACACCTGCGGTCCCACGGTGTACGACTTCGCCCACATCGGGAATTTTCGGGCCTACCTCTGGGAGGATCTACTCCGGCGCTACCTGAAGGCCCGGGGATTCCGGGTGATCCAAGTGATGAACATTACCGACGTTGACGACAAGACGATCCGGGGCGCCAAAGCCGCTGGATTGGGCCTGGATGAGTATACCGAGCCCTATATCCGGGCCTTTTTCGAAGACCTGAACACCCTCGGCGTGGAGCGCGCCGAACATTACCCTCGGGCGACGCGCCACATTCCCGAGATGGTGGCCCTGATCCTGCGGCTGCTCGAGACGGGCCACGCTTACCGGAGCAGGGGTTCCATTTATTTCCGACTGGATTCGTTCCCAGAGTACGGGCGGCTGGCGAGCCTGGATCGCGAAGGGATGATTGCCAATTTCCGCGTGGATTCTGACGAGTACGAAAAGACCGATGTGCGGGATTTCGTCCTTTGGAAGGCCGTGAAAGAGGGAGAGCCTTACTGGGACACCCCTCTCGGGCGTGGTCGTCCAGGTTGGCACATCGAGTGCTCGGCCATGAGCATGAAATACCTGGGGGAGTCCTTCGACATTCACACGGGCGGGGCGGACAACATTTTCCCGCACCACGAGAACGAGATCGCTCAGAGCGAAGCGGCGAGCGGGAAGAGGTTCGTCCACACCTGGATGCACTGTGCCCACCTGGTCGTGAACGGAGAGAAGATGTCGAAGTCCAAGGGAAACTTCTATACCCTCCGGGACCTCCTTCAACAGGGACACGATCCCCAGTCCATTCGCTATTTGTTGGTCTCACAGCATTATCGCAAGCCTATCAATTTCACCCTGGAGGGGATCTCCTGGGCGGGCTCCAACTTGAACCGCTTGGGCGATTGTTGGCACCGGCTGGAGGTCCCGTCGGGCACGGGGACCAATGACGTCCTCGCCGAGCTTGCCCGCCGAACAAGAAGGTCGTTCTACGAGGCCCTGGATGACGACCTGAATAGCGCCGCAGCGCTGGGGTTCGTTTTCGAGCTTGTCCGGGAGATTAATGCGGCTGCGGATCGTTCCGAACTTCCCACGGAATCCGCGGAGGAGCTGAAGCAGCTCCTGGGAGAAGTCTCGGCCATCTTCGGCTTGAGGCTTGGAGCCACCGTGGCGCTGAACCGCGACGTGGAGGATTTGGTGCGACGCCGCGAAGAGCTCCGCAAGACGCGGAAATTCTCCGAGGCCGACGCCATTCGGGATGAGCTGCTGCACAGAGGGATCGTCTTGGAGGACACCCCTAC
>QHVQ01000208.1 GCA_003222305.1 Acidobacteriota bacterium
GATCCGGCCTTCGTTCGTCTGGCCGTTATCATAAAGATAAGCACCGATAACGACATCGGAGTAACCATCCCCGTTCACATCCCCCGCCGTGGCTACCGAATAGCCGAAATAGGCCGATGCCTGATTGCTCTCCGCCGTCCAGCTGGGCGAGGGCTCAAGGCCGGCAGCCGACCCGTAATAAACAAACGTCCGCCCCTCGTCCGTCTGGCCGGCGTCATAGAGGTAGGCGCCGACGATCACGTCGGAATAGCCGTCCCCGTTCACATCCCCCGCCGTCGCTACCGAATAGCCGAAATCAGCTGATGCCTGATTACTCTCGGCCGTCCAGCTTGGCGTAGCCGATAGACCCGCAGCCGACCCATAGTAGATAAAGGCCCGCCCCTCGTCCGTCTGGCCGCCATCAAAAAGGTAAGCGCCAATGATCACGTCGGCATACCCGTCACCGTTCACGTCACCCGCCGTGGCTACCGAATATCCGAAATAAGCCGATGCCTGGTTGCTTTCGGCTGTCCAGCTCGGTGTGGGCGGCAGGCCCGCTGCCGAACCGTAGTAGGCAAAGACTCGCCCCTCATTGGTCTGTCCGTTGTCGTACTCGTATGCGCCCACAATCACGTCGGAATAGCCGTCGCCATTCACGTCTCCCGCGGTTGCGACAGAGACACCGAATCTCGCCGACGCTTGGTTGCTTTCCCCCGTCCATACCGATCCTGTGATTAGGGAGCTGACTTGAATGGGGTAGTCGGCTTCGTGATCGTCGATTAAGAGGCGCAAGCCCCGGACACCTGGCTCGCTGAAGGGTTCCAAGTGCGCCACCAGTTTCCGTCCCTTCGCATCCTGAGCGCCCTGGAGGACGTATCGAAGGACGTGCTCGTTTGAAGGCGCGGTAAAGATTGCTCCACTTCCTTCGCCGTTGATTTTCATTGAGAGAATCGGGAAACTCTGGCTTTGCTCGGCTCGATGACCTGATTCCTCATTCGTTGCGAACGGCGCTGATAACTGAGCATCGGCGGACTCGGTCCCGGGCTCAAGGGAGGGCGAGTCGAGTATGAATCCCTGCTCCAGGCCCTTTGATTCGTTCAGGGACCACTCGTGGACTCCGTGAAGGTAACGGTCAATCCGGTTCCTGGACACCGAGGCGGAAATCTTTACGGGGCAGTTCGCATCCGTCTCATCTCCATGAGTAATAAGTCGCAAACCCCAATCCCATTGGGTCTCATCGGGGTTTGGGGGGATCAATCGGAGGGCTCTATCGGACCAGTAAGCCCGGAATCCTTGGGAGCGACTTGGTGCCTGCCATGCCGAGGAAAGGTCCTTCAATCCCGTCCGGCTCTGCCAGGTGATAAAGTATTCAGATTCGGCGATGTTCTCGCTGACCGTCTTCCACCAATCCGAGGATGGGTCAGTCGATTGCCCAGGTTCTGATTGCGAGGATGACCGGTAGGTTTCCGAGCTTTCTTCCGAGGGAGCGCCTGATAACTCCTGGCCCCGCGAGGGGGTCGTGATCAAAGCGGCCAGAAGGAGGGTCAGAAAGATCGATCCCACCGGCATCCGCCGCCAATATCGCAAGCCTTTGCCCTTGGAGACTTGGTTGAACATCCTCTCTGCACGCACCGAACTTCCGGTTTTACTACCGGGAGCAGTTTATAGGTGACAGTCCGCTGGCTCAAAAGGTCGGAGGGAAAGAGCTGATACTCCAGAGACTGTCACCTGAATTCCGCTCCCATTAGTAACTAGGTTGCTCATTATTCGGAATGAGGATTTCCGCTTTCGGATAAGATATCGATCCTTTCTAGCGGTGGATTAATTGTTATTCTCCTCCCAGTCTGGAATTTCTGTCAAGGAGGGGAATTGAGGTGCGCGTGAAAAGTTCGGGGTGTTGTGGTCCACCGATTTTATAGGCTCGGGCGCCCGCCTGGAATCTACATATTTAGTGGGTTATTGAGGATCGCAGAATATAGTGACATCATATAAAGAGCTCGGCCTGCTTCCAGAACGCGGTGACCAGCGTTGGTCGACAGCGCATCCGACGCAGGGCGCGGCGAGCATGATGGCTCAGCTCCCCAAACGTCTTGGGACACAGGTTTGGCAGCTCATGATGCTTCCAGTATCCCCACAAATACTCCACCGGATTCAGCTCGGGAGCGTACGCGGGCAGGAACTCGATCGCCAGGCGCCCGCGACGTTGGGCAATGAGCTCCTTGACCAGACGACTCCGGTGCTGGCGCAGCCCATCCCAGATCACGAGCAACCGCCCGGGGAGGTGCCGCAGCAAGTGACGCAGGAACTGCACTACCTGCGGAGCCCGGACAGTCCCCCGGAAAAGCTTGAAGTAGAACCTCCACCACGTCACTCCTGCGATCGCCGAGAGGTTGTCCCAGTGAAAGTGGTATTGCAGGACCGGAGTCTCTCCTCGTGGAGCCCAGGTGCGGCAGACGTGGGGTCTTTGACTCAGCCCGCTCTCGTCGACGAAGACGATGGTCCGACCTTCTTCGCGAGCTTTTTTTTAATGGCAGGCCAGCGGTATCTCTTCCAGTGCCGGATGGCCTCTTCATCACGCTCCAAGGCACGCCCCGTGGGACGCTGGCAGCTCCAGCCCAACTGTCCCAGGATCCTCCAGACGTGCCCCGGGTGGTATCGAACCCCGCATCGCTTGTCGATGAGATCGGCCACGCGAGCGGCGGTCCACAGGCTGGTGTGGTATCCAAGAGCTTCGGGACCACGTTTGAGCCCCTCCTCAATCCGCCGGAGGTCGCTGTCTTGCAGCAACGGCTTTCGTCCGGCTCGTCCCGCCTTCTTTAATGCTCGCCGTCTGCCGCTGGTGAGCTGCCGGGCCCAACGGTTTACGGACTGGCGATGCACGCCGACTTGGCGCGCCACCTCGGCTTCGCTGAGCCCTTTCTGCAGCAGGGCCGCAGCACGCAAACGTCGCTCTTCCAAAGCTTCGAAGTCTCGTCTAACACCGGCTGGGTTTCCCATGCCACGGATACTACCAGCAATGACGGGAAATGTCACTATATTATGTGAGCCTCAATAACTGAGCATCCGGGGGGGGGATATGGCAGAGCGAATCTGAAATGCGCGTCATACTTGCTTCGTTCAAT
>QHVQ01000209.1:0-2173 GCA_003222305.1 Acidobacteriota bacterium
CCCTTCGGAGAGGCAGGGCCCGAACAACATGGTGATGGGCTGGACGCCCGACGGGCAGCGCGTCCTGTTCCGCTCTCGGCACCTGAGCTGGGAGGATCGCGCGGGGAGGCTGTTCGCCGTGAGCACGGAGGGGGGTCTGCCCGAGCAGGTCGGAGTTCCTGAAGGCGGGTTCGCCGCCTACTCTCCCGACGGCAAGAAGCTATTCTACAACCGGATCTTCAGGAACTTTCGCACCTGGAAGCGCTACCGTGGCGGCATGACCCAGAACCTCTGGATCTACGACCTCGGCGCCAACCAGCTGGAAAAGATCACCGAGAACGACAATACCTCCACCGATCCCATGTGGATTGGCGACACACTCTATTTCAACTCCGACCGGGACAAGACTTTCAACCTTTACTCCTGCGACACCTCCGGGCAGAACGTCAAGAAGCTCACGAGCTTCACCGAGTATGACGTTCGCTGGGCCAGCTCGGGTCCCGGCGGCATCGTCTTCGAGAACGGCGGTTACGTCTATCTCTACGATCTCGCTTCGGGCAAGAGCGGCAAGGTGAGTATCCAGGTTCCCACCGATCGGCGCACCGTCCGCCCCGAGTTCAAGAAAGTCAACGATCGCATCGAGGACGGCGCCCTCTCCCCGGAGGGGAAGCGGGTGGTCTTCTCGGCCCGCGGGGATCTCTTCAGCGTCCCCGCCGAGAAGGGGAACACCCGTAGTCTCACCATGTCTTCCAACGCGCACGATCGGGCGCCCGCCTGGTCTCCCGACGGGAAGTGGATCGCCTTCGTCTCCGACCAGACGGGGGAGGACGAGATCTGGCGGGTGCCCCAGGGCGGGAAGGGTCCGGCGGAGAGGCTGACCACCGGCGGCCACTGTTACCTCTTCGGTCCGGGCTGGTCCCCCGACAGCAAGAAGATCGCCTTCGCCGACAAGGACCTGAAGCTGTTCGTTCTCGACGTGGCCACCAAGAAAGTCAGCCAGGCCGACCAGGCGAAGTACGGGGAGATCCGCTGGTACCAGTGGTCTCCGGACAGCCGCTGGCTCGCCTATCACAAGACCAACTTCGAAGGCTTCCACCAGGTCTATCTCTACTCGCTCGAATCGGAGAAGGTGACCCGGGTGACCTCCGAGATGAACGAGAGCTACGACCCGGTCTTCGACCCCGAAGGGAAGTACCTCTACTTCCTGTCGGACAGAGATCTGAATGCCACGCTGGGCTCGTTCGATTTTGGCTACGTCTACAACAATCCGACCAAGGTCTACGCCCTGACGTTGCGCAAAGACCTTCCCTCGCTGTTCGCCCCCGAGTCGGATGAGGTGAAGACGGGGGAAAAGAAGGAGGAAGAGCCCGGGAAGAGCGAGGAGGTGAAATCGGCGGGGAAGGAAAAGGACAAGACAGCCTCGAAAGAAGAGAAGAAGGAGAGCAAGCCTCTCAAGCCGATCAAGATCGACCTGGAGGGGATCGAGGAACGCATCGCCGTCTTCCCCATGGAGCCGGGCAACTACGGCGATCTTCGCGCCAACAAGAGCGCCCTCTTCTACATGGCGGGCGGCCCCAGCGTTCTCACGGGAGGCGAGGAGCACCCCGGAAGTCTCCGCGCCTTCGACCTGGAGAAGCGCAAGGATGGCCTGGTCCTCAAGGGGGTGGACGGATTCGACCTCTCCCCCGACGGCAGCAAGCTGGGTTACAAGGCAGGCGATCAATTCGCGCTCATCGACGCCAAGCCGGGAGAGGCGAAGTCCGGCGAGGGGACGGTGAAGACCGACGGGATGCAGGCGCTGGTGGACTACCCGGTCGAGTACCGCCAGATGTTCGACGAAGCGTGGCGCCTGGAGCGCGACTTCTTCTACGTCCCCAACATGCACGGCGTGGACTGGCCGGCGATGAAGCAGCGGTACGGCGTGATGGTCCCCTACGTGGGGCACCGCAGCGATCTCACTTACCTCATCGGCGAGATGATCTCCGAGCTGAACATCGGCCACGCCTACGTGGGCGGCGGGGACGTGCCCAAGGCCAGGTCGGTCCCCATCGCGCTGCTGGGGGTGGACTATTCGCTGGACAAGGGATCCGGCCGTTACAAGATCGGCCGCATCCTGCTGGGCCAGAACTGGGTCGATGCCCGCCGCTCACCCCTGACCGAGCCGGGCGTGGACGCGCCCGAAGGCTCCTTCCTC
>QHVQ01000209.1:2265-3751 GCA_003222305.1 Acidobacteriota bacterium
GTCATCGTGAAGCCGCTCTCCGACGAGGCCGACCTGCGCTATTACGACCGGATCGAGTCCACCCGGCGCCAGGTGGACCAATTGAGCGGCGGAAAGATCGGCTACGTCCATATCCCCAACATGGGAGGGGAAGGGCTCAACGAGTTCGTGCGACAGTACTACCCGCAGATCCGCAAGCAGGGGATGATCCTCGACGACCGGAACAACGGCGGCGGATTCGTCTCGGAGATGATTCTCGAAAGGCTGCGCCGCGTGCTGGTGGGACTGGGAAATGCCCGCAACACCGAGGCCATCGGCACCTACCCGAGCCAGGTCTTCTATGGACCCATGGTCTGTCTCATCAACCACTACTCCGCATCGGACGGCGACATCTTTCCCTTCTACTTCAAGAAGTACGGCCTGGGCCCCCTCATCGGCACGCGCACCTGGGGAGGTGTGACCGGCATCCGCGGCTTCACCCCGCTGATGGACGGCGGCTACCTCTCCCGTCCCGAGTTCGGGACTTACGGCCTGGAGGGGAAGTGGGAGATCGAAGGGCACGGGGTGGATCCCGACGTGGAGATCGACAACCGCGACGACCTGGTGATGGCCGGTCACGATCCCCAGCTGGAGAAGGCGGTGGACTATCTCCTCGCGGAGATCAAGAAGAACCCGAAGACGCTTCCTCCGGCCCCACCCGGGCCGGTGAAGAACTGACCCGAACGATCTGAATCCCAAAGGGAGGAACGGAAGCGTGGTTCGCTTTCCCATCATCGCCAGCGGCCCCACTTTCTCACGCAGTCAGTCCACCCAGTCTGTAGACACCAGCAGTCGAGCTGGACCTCGCGATCCATTTACTTGGTGGCGGGCCATCCCCATCCGAGGATCAAACCCCCGTGGTAGCCCCCTGCCTCCAAGTCACTGTCGAAGAGGGTGACCTTTGCTTGCGAGTACCGAGCTGCGAGCCCAAGATTGAATCGTGGACCGAGACGCCAGAAGACACCTCCCCCCGCCCAGGCTCCTGCTGAAGTGTCGCTTTCCTTCACGATGATTCCAGAGAAATTCAGCTCAGCGTTGCCGTAGACGAAGCCGGCGCCTCCCCCAAGGTAAGGGTGGACATGCCCGTTACCCCAGATCTTTCGTATGCCAATCCCGAATTCCGAAGTTTTTCCTTTAATGCCTGCGTCCCTGTCTTCCTTGTACGAGCCGAGAATATCGGTGGCAATCTGGATCGGCCAACTCCTCTTTCCCCAGCTCAGTTCCACGCCGAACTCGTCCTGATTCTCCACAGGCTCCCAATCCGTCTTGTTCACCACTTTCTGCCCGAGGAGAAAGTTCATATCTCCTGTCCACTCCCCGGCGACTGCGCCAGCCGGTGCAGCCAGGGTCAGAACCGCCTGGACGGCAAGAAGGGTTAGAGCATCGACAAGTTTGTTTCGCCTCATACCGCATCCTCCGTTCTGGGCTGACATTCAGAAAACATCGAGGCCGAGGTCATGCTAGTACA
>QHVQ01000210.1:0-2177 GCA_003222305.1 Acidobacteriota bacterium
GCTCCCGGGCCTGATTGAACCCATCGCCGTTCCCGCCCAGATCGGGTCGATTGTCGACGTAGAGGACTCCGTTGTGGTTGGTGTCCGGATCGAGAGTGGGGCTCCTCTGGAAGGCGTTGTCGAACCAAGAGAAGGAGGACTCCAAGAGATAGGTCGGACTGAAAATGGCGGTCTCTTTCAAGGTGTAGGTGGGGCCACCCCGCTTGAAAGTATGGCCCGACTCCACGGCAGTGCGGCTGTCCAGGCCCTGGTTCGCATCCTTGGTTTGATCCACGGAGAGGGACAAGGCCAACTTTTGGGCCTGGTTGATCTGCCACGTCATCTTCCCGAACTCACGATAGCCCCGGGTCTGCGTGACAAAAGCCTGGGAGACCGCATTGATGGGAGTTTCCACCTGGACGAATTCATTGGCCAGGTAATACCAGACCTTGTCCCGGACCATGGGGCCCGACAGGGCAAGGAAGGGATAGAAGTCGGTAAAGCTCAGCTCCCTGAGGCTCTGCACTTCCCCCAGTCCGGCGCGCAGTTCCGGCGGATCGATACCCGCTCCGTCGCCATCCAGCCTATCGCTGCGCATGAAGAACTTGAAACTCCCCTGGAAGTCGTTTCCCCCCGACTTGGTGATGATGTTGGCGAATCCACCCTGAGCGCGCCCGAATTCAGCGGTGGCGCCCGAGGTGATCACCTCGATTTGCTCGATCGACTCGATGTTGAGCTGCTGGCCGAAATAGCCGCTGAAGGGATCGGTGGTGTTGACGCCATCCACCAGGGTGATCACGTCGGTGTCGCGCGCCCCGTGAATGTTAGGATTGCCGGTACCGTTGACATCAGTGACTCCCGGAGCGAGGCTCAGAACATCCTGGTAGTCCCGTCCCAGGACCGGCAGACCGCTGATGAACTCCGAGGAAAAAGTCGTGGAGGTCACGACGCTCTCGGTGTCCACGACGTCGGCATGGCCCTCCACCCGGAGGACCTCTTTCATTTCCGAGGCAGGATTCAGGACGACGTCCAGGGTGTAGGTCTGGCCTGCGACCAGCTCGATGTCCGAAAACTCCACGGGACCGAACGTGGCAAGCGTGACGCGGATGCGATAGCCCCCTCCCGGCGGGAGCCTCAGGATCCTGAAGATTCCGTCGGCGTCGGTGACCGCCCCGGGCTCTCCCACAGCCAGCGAGTCGTTCTTCACCAGGACCGTGGCGCCGGGAAGCGGATGACCCAGCCGGTCGGAGACCCTTCCTTTGAGATCGGTGGAGACGCTGCTCAGGGCCGGTGAGGCGACGAGAGACAGGGCAAAGAGAATGTACTTGAGACTGCCCGCGCCTTGGCGCATCGAACTTCTCCCCGACGAGGGGTATGGCGGTCAATCCCGAGAGAGGACCTGATTATAGGCCAGGGCGGTAGGGGCCGCAAGAGCGATGGCTGCCAAGGAGGTTTCTGCCGCTGCCTTCGAACCGCGGGCGGCGAGCGGAAGGTGTGGAGGCGGCGATCGGAATTGAACCGATGTATGGAGGTTTTGCAGACCTCTGCCTTACCGCTTGGCTACGCCGCCTTAAGGTTAAGCTGGGAACTGATCCGACGAAACCACTGGACGATTTGGATTATAGGTGAGCCCCGCGGCAGGGCGCAAGGTGGCTTTGGAGCGGAAACGAAGGGAGGGACTGCAAGTGGAGCGGGAAACGGGATTCGAACCCGCGACTTCAACCTTGGCAAGGTTGCACTCTACCACTGAGTTATTCCCGCTCATGCGAAGAGACCCCTAACGTATAGCAGACAGGCCGGTTCCTGTCAAGGCGGGCGGTCTGTCAACCCTCGGCCCGGAAAGCGTCGCGGAGGTGCTCCACGAGCACCTGGCCATTGGTTTCCAAATGTACGGACACCACGTCGAAGCGGCAGGGGTGCTGCCAAGCTCCGTGTGCTTTTAAATAGCACGATGCCGCGTGGATGATTCTGCGTCGCTTCCTAGCGGTCACCGCTTCGGAAGGGTCCCCAAAATCACGCGAGGTCCGAGTCTTCACTTCCACGAAGACCAGCTCCGCGCCATCCCGAGCGACGAGGTCTATCTCCCCTCCCCGAAACCGGTAGCCTCTCTCGAGTATTCTCATACCGAGGCGCTGCAGGTAGCGCTCCGCAGACCTCTCACCCTGGTCACCGACAAGCCGCCGTGGGTCGACTGGCTC
>QHVQ01000210.1:2182-3867 GCA_003222305.1 Acidobacteriota bacterium
TTCATCACCTAGATCCGAGTCCTCAACCGCCTGGGGTCGGGCCGCCGCGGGAGGAGCCATGGACAGTGAATGCAGCCGCCTCGCTTCGTCGATGGTCATCTGCATCTGCTTGCGGAACCGGGGCACGAACACTCGCATTTGCGCCTGCTGCCGCGCGCTCAAGCCCTTGTCAATTTCTTCCCTTAGTCGGATCTCGAGATCGCGATGATCCCTCTCCAAACCGTCGAGGCGTACCACTACGGCGCGGTATTCCTTCTCGGGTACCGACTCCGCCGCGAGCTTCAGCTGCAAATCCTTGAGCGTGTCCCGGCGTATCCGTGCGTACCGCGCCCGCTCTTCAAGCACCCGCTCGACCTTGGGGAGGACTTCATTCTCCTGCTCGCGACTCAGACCTAAAGCTTTCTTCATGGAAACAATCATCAAGACCTGGATGGTCTCGCGAGCGTCTTCCGCATCCTGGGGACCTCGCGGCGGTCGTGCGCCTGGGGCGGCCAAAAGCGGCGGAGTCGCCAGGGTCAGGATCAAGCCGGCCAGGGCGATACCCCTTCTCCGCGGGGTGCGGTTTCTGCTAGGTTCTAATCTCACCGTATGCCTCCTCTTATTATTTCCTCAGACCCAGTCGAGGTCCAGGGATTGCGCGAGCCCCCGACGTCCTTTCAGCGTCAAATCGCTGGCCGCACCGTAAACATCCGAATCGTCCTCCGGGAAGACTTCCTCGAGGGCCTGTTCCATGTCAGCGGCCCGGGGAATCGCCTCGGTCCTGCGCGCTTCCGTCGGACCGAGTTCGGACCCGGGCAGCACCGCGTCGAGAGCCTGCTGCAGACCCTCTGGGTCGATCCGGGCCACTACCTGATCGAGCGCGCTCCGGGAGCGGATCTCCAAAGGAGTTTCCCATCGGCTCACTGCCAGAGCCACCACCAGGAAGGAAGCCGTCGAGGCCGCTAGAGCAAGTAGCCGGAATCTCGGGACCCAGTGAACGATCCTGCTCCCATGGGAGACAATCCGACTCTTGAGGCTCGGCAGAAAGGCCTGCCAGTAGGCTTCGCCGGGATCCGGGATCGCGTGACCTCCCAAAGTGCCTAGAAGCGCTCTCAGTCTTTCTCCCTCGCGAGCGCACGGAGGACATTCCTCGAGGTGAGCCGCGACGTCCTGACCCCCCGGCTCTCCGCTCTCCTCGTCCAGGAGCAGCCAAGGCAGCAGCTCTCGTACCTCGGCGCACCTCTTGGACATCCGGACCTGCCGCCGGCCCATGGAGATCATCCTCCGACCCGCTCCCTGAGACCTCGCAGCGCATGAAAGTAATTGGCCTTGGCGGTACCCACAGTGCATCCCATCACAGCCGCGATCTCATGGAATTTCATCTGCTGGAACACCCGCAGGATCAGCGTCTCCCGTTGGCGCCTCGGAAGCTGCCCGACTGCCTTCCGAAGGACCTCCTCCGGGAGAAACCCCGACCGGCCCCCTGGGTCGGAGGGATGGTCGGCGGGAGCCAACTCTTCCAAGGAGAAGTGCCGGTGGGCCGCCAATTCTCTTCGCCGATCGGTCGCGAGGTTCAAGACAATTCGGGTGACCCAGGTCCGAAAGGCCGATTCCGCGCGGAATCGGCCCAAAGACCGGTAAATCCGAAGGAAGGTCTCCTGCGCCAGATCGTCTGCGTCGGCGTGGTTTCCCAGCAGCCGATAGGC
>QHVQ01000039.1 GCA_003222305.1 Acidobacteriota bacterium
TCCCTGCACCAGATCCCAGCCGCCGGTTTTCATCGCCTCGTACAGCCTGGGAATGTCCTCGGGAGCATATTGAAGATCCGCGTCGGTGGTGAGGACCCACTCCCCGCTGGAGGCCGCCAGTCCCGAGCGCCACCCCTCCACGATTCCCCGGTTGCTCGCATGGTGGACCGCCCGGACATTCTGGAACTGCTTCGCCAGCAGATCAATCACCGCTCCGGTTCCGTCGCGGCTCCCGTCGTTCACCAGGACGACCTCGCCTGGAATCGCCGCGTTTCCCAGGGCCCGGTTGGTGCGATTCACGAGGAGCGGGAGGTTCTTCTCCTCGTTGAAACAGGGAACGATCACGCTGAGGGTTGGACCGGAGGGACCTCCGGCCCGGGCGGTCTCCGCGGGATCGATGTCCGGGCTCACCGTTTCTCCCAGGGGTTGCGTCGGACGGACAGGCTCGGGAAGGGAATTCTCAGCGTCCGCTGGAAACTCTGACGATGCCGCCTCCGAGAAAGGACAGGGGGTCGACGGGCTGCCCGTTGCGGTGCACTTCGAAATGCAGATGGGCTCCCCGTGCGTTGCCGGTGTCGCCCACTTCCGCCACCGGCTCCCCCGAATCGACCCACTCGTCGGGACCGACCAGCAGCCGGCTGGCATGGGCGTAGAGGGTGCTCAGCCCGTGGCCGTGATCGAGGATCACCAAGTTTCCATAGCCGCGCTCCGTCCCCACCCAGATCACTCGCCCGGCCGCGGCTGCGCGCACCGTCTGGCCAAGAATTCCGTCGATGTCGATTCCCTCATGATGCTCCCTGCCGCTCTCGGGGCCGAAAGCGGAGGTCACCATTCCGTGCAAGGGCCAGTGCAGCACCGGCGTGGCGGCAGGCGCGGAAATCTCCAAAGGCCGGGTGGCACCGGGAATGAAGAGAACGCGTCCGGCGGGAACGAGGGAAGGGTCGGGAATTCCGTTTGCCTCGACCACAACTTCCAGAGGTACCTTGTAGGCCTGGGAGATGGAAAAAAGGGTCTGCCCTCGCTTTACCACGTGACACGTCCCTTGGTCCGCCGAGGAAAAGTTCCGACTCGTGTTGGAAAGGTGGGGGATCGACTGCGCCAGCCCGTCCGCCAGTGCCGGGCTGACAGCCAGGACCACGACGGGCAGCAGGACCGCGAGCCTTCCGGCGCGGGAGGGATCGAGCACCTGATCACAATTCATGCCCGACGATTATGAAACAGGACCGGCCCGCCGTCCACCCGAAAGTGCAGAATGGCGCCGGGGGGGGTCACGTCGATGCGATCAAAGTCACGGGGCTTCCTCCCGCGCCAGCGAGTCCAGGAACTGTTTCAAAGCCGGAAAGTCGACTGCCGGCACTTCTCTTCGCGAGACCCGCAGGGTCCGACGGACCACCAGCACCAGAGACGCACCGTCGCGCACCAGCTCTCGCGGTTGTTCGTAGTGCCGCGCAACCGATGGGACGCCTCGGAGATGTCGGGCGTTCGTACCATGTTCGACAAGGTCGTTGAGGCCGATGGTGTCCGCATTGCCTTCCACGCCGGAAGCCCTTCCGGGAACTAGCTCCACTGTGACGTTCGCCAGACCCATGGGGGAGGGAGGGCCCTCCTCGTCCATGGAGGGATGGATTTACCCCTTTCTTGGTCCGACGACTCCTTCCCACTCGCCGGTTGAATTGATCCACCAATCCAATTTGGTCTCCCTCGGAAAGCGGGTGGGCCTGCCCGCGGAGAGCTGGTAGGTGGAGCGGGAAATCCCGCTTGACACACGATCGAAAAAGGCATACCTTAGGCCGGTTTTTTGAATGGTTGTCGGCGGAAGTGGACGCATGAAGTAGGAGATACATGGCTGATGAATCCCTACCTACGTCGCGCTGCGATACTCCTTTTGATCTTCGCCTTCACCTTTTCGGGAACTCCGACCGCTAGCGCCCAGGCAGAAGCGTCTGGCCAAGGTGCCACCACCGCAAGCCTGGAGGGGCGCGTCTTCGGGCCTGACAGGATCACGCCGGTTCCGGGTGCTGTGGTTCGGGCAATCCGCGGCGACGGTGTGCAGGTTTATTCAAGTCTCCCCGCGGATGAGCGGGGGAACTATGCTATAAACGGCATCGCCCTCGGCAGCTATGACATCGTGGTCGAAATGCCCGAGGGGGTCTATCTGGTTGAGAAGACCTTGGGAATCACCCAAGCCAAGAGCTACGGACTTTCCCTGGCCACCGTTCCCTCTGAGAACGTGGAAAAGCGGATGTCGGCCATTGATAAGCCGGTCAAGGGGTATGCTTGGACACTGGAAGGCAAGAGCGCCAAGGGCGGGGGGTTCTGGAAATCGCCTGGCGGCATCGCCATCATTGCCGGCGGGGCGGCCGCGATTCTCGCCCTGGCTTTGAGCGGCGGTGGAGATAACAATAATAAAGGGAGCAGCAGCACTCCCTGAAGCTAATACATCCAAGTGCCAGCCGCAGAGGGGCCCCGGATGCTCCGCCTCCTCCCAGTCTATTGCCGCGCCTTGAGCACGGGACTTGTTCTCTGTCTCACGCTGGGTTTTCCCCATCCGGTTTTTTCCCAGAGCGCTGCGCCTCCTCCTCAGGCCGGTCCCTCCACGCAGCCCCAGAAGAAGGGGGAACAGCCAACCTCCACCCATCCGGCGCCGCAAACAACTGAGACGAGGGCCCCCGCTCCTGCTGGCGCCACACTCAAAGGGAAGCTGACGGGGACCGATCGGAAGTCCCCGCTGGCCGGTGCTCAGGTCCACGCCATCTCCAAGAACGGCAAGGTCATCAGCTCGGCCCCCGCCGACTCCAAAGGCCACTACACTCTGGAGGGGGTTCCCCCGGGAACCTATCGGATCGCCGTATCCACCGACGAGGGGGTCTACTCCCTCGAGACGGAAGTGGGAATCACCTCACCCAGCGTCTTCGCCATGGACCTTGCCACGGTTCCGGCGGAGGCCGCTAGAGGGACCGTGCCGGGTCTGGATCGGCAGGCCGTCGGATTCGCAACCATCCTGCAGGGGAAGAGGAAGGCGGGTGGAGGATCTTTCTGGGGAAGTGCGAGGGGAATCGTGCTCCTCGCCGCGTCGGCGGGAGCTGTGGCTTTGATTCTTGCCCATGCCGACAAAAACGCGAAAGAGGAGCCCGTCAGCCCTTCTCTCCCGTGAAGTCCGGCGCGCTCTCCTCGCGCCGCCTCCGAGGCGGCTCCTCCTCATAAGACGCATTGAAGATGGGGGAGAGGTCGCCGTCCAGGATCTTGGAAGGCATGGAGGCACGGTCCACGATCACCTTGTTTCTTCCTCCCTCCTTTGCCCGATAAAGCGCCTCGTCCGCGGCCCTCAGAAACTGCTCCTCCTCGCGCACGTCCCGATTGGTGGGCACGGAGCTGATCCCCGCCGACGTGGTGACGCGGACGATTTGGTCCTGGAACGGGAAGAGGTATTCCTCGGTGGCTTTCCGCACCCGCTCCCCCACGATCGCCGCTTTGATGCCGTCAGTGTTGGGAAGGACCATCAGGAACTCCTCGCCGCCGTAACGTCCGACGATGTCGATTTCCCGAGCGTTCTCCACCAGGATCTCCCCGAACTGGCGGAGCACTGCATCGCCGCAATCGTGACCGTAGCGGTCATTCACCCGCTTGAAATGGTCCAGGTCGAGAAGGATGATGGAGAGCGCGGTTCCGTAGCGCATGGATCGCTTGAACTCCTCGGATAGGCGCTGCCGCAGGTAGCGGTCGTTGTACAGGCGTGTTCGGTCGTCGGTGACCGAAAGCTTCATGAGCTGGCTGTTGGCGACCTGAAGCTGCTGGTTGGCGTTCTCCAGGGCCGTGTAGAGCCGGCGTTTCTCCAGGGCCGCCTGAACGGTGGCGTCCAGCTCGTCCCAATGGAATGGCTTCGTCACGAAATCGTCGACGCCGATGCGCAGGCATTCCACCTTACTCTGAACGTCGCGGCGCACCGTCATGACGATGAGTGGGATGGTCCGGGTGGCAGGGTCCTTCTTGAGGGCGCGGGCCACCTCAAACCCGTCCGGAGGCGGGAGCTTCAGGTCCAACAGGATGAGATCGGGAGGAGAGCCGTGAATCTTCTCCAGCGCCTCGCGTCCGGACCGGGCCATCATCAGATCGTGCCCCTGGAGGGCGAGCCACTGCCAGAGGAGCTCGAGGCTCTCCGCATCGTCGTCCACGATGAGGATGCGAATCTTGCTGGTCGCGACACCCGTGCCCATGGTCTCCCGGTTGGAGGCTTCGAAGCTCGCAAGCCGTGCGGAAATTGGTCTAATTATACGTCGCGCTTCCGAGCATGCCAACGGGAATCGCTTGCTCCTGTCTTCCGAAAGCCTTGTCAGACAAGGAAAATGTGAGATCGTCCCGGGCTACCGGCCGTCCGGACCTTGACGCGAGGCCGCGTTTTTTTGATGCGACCCGTCAGGAATTTGCCGGGGCGACCGGGGGCGGGGTAAGGCGCCGGATCCCGAGGATCCCAACCCACGCGGCCAGGCCGGCACCCAGGATCCACGGCCAGGAGAGGTGGCCTGCCACGGGCCCGTCGTTGGTGGAGAGCTGCTGTAGCAGCGGAGATCGAGGGGCGAGACCGGCGGCCACGACCGGCACGAAATTGAAAAGTGCGTGGGAGAAAATGGACGAGAGAATCGAGCGGGTTTTCACCACCAGCCACCCGAGATAGACCCCCATCAGCACCGCACCCACCACCTGCCAAGGAAGGATGTGAAACACCCCGAAACAGAGGGCGGAGCCCAGCACTCCCTTTTGCCAGCCGTAGCCTTCCCGCAGGCGGTGGAGAAACAGTCCACGGAAGAGCAGCTCTTCGGTGACGGGGGCCACCACCACCAAGAACGAGAAGACTCCCAGGAACTCCAGAGCGTCGTGATACTCCAAGACGCGCCGGAAAATTTCTGCGACCCAGGCGGGTGGAGGAAGGATTTCCTCCATCCAAGCATCCAGCTCCGCACCCAGCAGGGCCAACCCCACGGTGGAGAGGGCCACGGCAGGAAGGGTGCCCCAGGGCGGGCGGCGCAGGGAGAGCACCTCGACCCCGGAGAGGGGCGATACGGACAGCCCCAGGGCGAGGACCAGTGCGATGCCCAGCAGATTGGGGACGAAGTTGAGGAACGAACGGGCGGGGGAAGTTACGGGCAGCGCGCGAAGCACCAACAGGGTCAGAACCGAGGCCGTGAAGATGGCCAGCCAGCCGACCAGCAGCCAGAGAACGCAGTCGAGCCAGGGAGAGAACCGCTTGCGCAAGGAACCGGTCCGCCTCAGCCCGCGACCCGCGTGATCCAGGAGGCGTATTTGGAGACCTGTCCGCGTGCGACGCGGCCGTAAAGGTCCTTGAGGCGGACGGTGATGGGGCCCGTCTTACCGTCTCCAAGAGGTCGCCGGTCGATGGAACCCACGGGCGCCACCTGGGCGGCAGTTCCCACCAAAAAGGCCTCATCGGCGATATAAAGCTCGGTTCGATCGACCTGCCGCTCTTCCACCCTCAGTCCCAGCTCTTCCTGCGCCAGTGTCCGGATGGAGTCCCGGGTTACACCTTCCAGCAGGTTGGCTGAGACGCTGGGGGTGATCAGGCGCCCGTCCCGTACCAGATAGAGGTTCATCCCCGCAGCCTCGGAGACATGCCCGTCCTCGTTGAGGAGAATCGCCTCGTCAAACCCCGAGGCGCGGGCCTCGGAAGCGGCCAGCGACAGGTTCACATAAGAACCGTTCACCTTGGCCCGGCTGGGAATGGCGTTGTCCTCAGTGCGCCGCCAACTGGAGACACCCAAGGCCAGGGGGCGCTCGTCTTCCAGATATTTCCCGAAAGGGACCGTCACGATGACCAGGTCGGACTCGTCGCTGAGGTGCACCCCGATCCGCTCCGCCGACTTATAGACGATGGGCCGGATGTAGATATCCTCCCGAAAGTGATTGGCAGCCACCAGGTCCACCGTGAGGCGGCAGAGCGTTTCCACATCCTGCTGGATGCGGATGCTCAAGATCCTGCCGCTACGCTCCAGACGCTGATAATGCTCCCGGAGCCGGAAAATAAGGACCTCGGAGCCGGTGGCGGAGCGATAGCCGCGGATTCCCTCGAAAACCGCCGTGCCGTACAGAAACGCATGGGTGAGGACACTGATGCGCGCGTCGGCCAGGGGAACCTGCCGTCCGCCGAAGTACGCGAGGAGCCCTTCTTTCTGCATGGGATGAGTCCTCCCTCTGGATGCACTAGCGTAACATACCCTCCCCCCCTTTCGCTCCCGTGGGAGCCTTTGCTAGAATGGCGCACCGATGAGACACTTGGCCCTGGTCAAGGCAAGCCAGCAACCGTCGGGCGGCGAGGAGAAGGCCGCCCGCAAGGGACGCGTGCCGGAGGACATGCTGAAATGTTCCTACCGGCCGCCCAGTGCGGATTTCTACTGCTGGCGGTTCAAGCTCTGGTACAACACCCTGGATTGCGCCTTCCGCACCCAACACCATACCTTCGAGGGGTGTGCCCGTTGCGCCCAAGGGAACTTCAACCTCAAGGCACGACGCCGGGATCTGGTCGTCAAACGATTCCTCGGCGGCCCACCGCGCTGAGTCACACTCCTTCCCGAAGCCCCGTTCCATTTTTTCCCCATGCTATGATGGCGCCGCGTGGTCGGCGCACGAGGCGGATGGATGGGGAGTGCCAACCGATTCCTGTTCCTTGCGGCGGGACTGGCCCTGACGGACTGCGGGCCGGCCTCTGACGTCCCCGCTTCCCTTTCCACGGCTTCCCCGACCTCGCACC
The DNA here is from genome assembly GCA_003222305.1 of Acidobacteriota bacterium. Taxonomy (GTDB): domain Bacteria; phylum Acidobacteriota; class Polarisedimenticolia; order Gp22-AA2; family AA152; genus AA152. The sequence continues at coordinate 6,761 of QHVQ01000039.1, forward strand.
TTCCCAACCACTGAAGGTGTCTTCGGCCGAGCCGGTTCTTTTTCGGGACTCGGCGCGGGAATCAGGCCTGGATTTCCTCCACGAGAACGGTGCTTTCGGAAAGAAATGGCTTCCGGAGACCATGGGGTCCGGCGTCGCCTTTCTGGATTACGACAACGACGGCGATCAGGACCTGTTCCTGGTCAACGGTCGCAGCTGGCCGGGACATCCCACCGGAAGGCGCGCCACCCAGGCTCTCTTCCAGAACGACGGCAAGGGACACTTCCGGGACGTCACACGCCAGGCTGGTCTGGATCTCGAGTATTACGGCATGGGTGTGGCAGTGGGAGACGTGAACAACGACGGGGCAGTGGATCTCTACCTCACCGGGTTGGGCCGGAATCATCTCTTTCTCAATCGGGGCGACGGGACCTTCAGCGATGCCACGATTTCGTCCGGTCTGGGGGGCTCCGGCTGGGGGACCAGCGCGGCTTTCCTGGACTACGACCGGGACGGGGATCTGGATTTGTTCGTCTGCAACTACGTGAAATGGACCCCGCAGACAGATCTCTTTTGCACCCTCGACGGCAAGCACAAGAGCTATTGCACTCCCGAGTCCTACCAGGGCGAACCCGACCGCCTCTACCGTAACGACGGGCAGGGCCGGTTTACCGATGTCTCCGAGGCGGCCGGCATCCTGAAAGGAAAGGGGAAGTCCCTGGGAGTGGCGGTGCTGGACTACAACGAGGACGGCTGGGTCGACATCGCCGTGGCCAACGACACCCAGCCCAACCTGCTGTTCAAGAACCTGGGAAATGGAACCTTTCAGGAAGTGGGCGTGGAGACGGGGATGGCCTATAGCGAGAGCGGCGTGGCCCGCGGTGCCATGGGCATCGATGCCGCAGACTACCTCAACCGCGGCTCCGACAGCCTTCTTATCGGCAATTTCTCCAACCAGATGCTGGCTCTCTACCACAATGCCGGAGAGGTCTTCATCGACAAGGCGCCCTCGTCTACGCTGGGACAGGCCAGTTTGCTGTTCCTGGCATTCGGGCTTTTTTTCTTCGACTACGACCTGGACGGCAACGTCGATATCCTGGTGGCCAATGGACACGTGGAGAACGACATCCAGGCGGTGCAGGAACAGGTCTCCTACGCGGAACGACCGCTGCTGTTCCAAAACCTCGGAAACGGGAATTTCGAGGAGGTGGGAACCCGAAGCGGCGAAGGGCTCGCAAAGCCGGTGGTGGGACGTGGCGCCGCCTACGCGGATGTCGACGGCGACGGCGATCTGGACGCGGTGATCAGCGTGAACCACGGGCGTCCCCTGCTCCTGCTCAACGGGGGCACTGGCGGCCGGCATCATTTTCTCCGCCTCACCGCGGTGGGGACCCGGTCCAACCGGAGCGGGATCGGAGCGAAATTCTTGGTCAAGACGGGGAATCGGACCCAGAAGCGCTGGGTCAAAAGCGGATCCTCCTACTGCTCCCAGAGCGAGCTGCCGGTGACCGTCGGCCTTGGAGATGCACGGGCGGCCGACGAGGTAGAGGTGATCTGGCCCGATGAGTCCAGGGAATCCCTGGGCAGGCTGGAGGGAGACCGCGCCTATGTGGTGAAGCAAGGGGAGAAGGTGGTCTCTTCCAAGCCGCTCCCCCCGGGAGCTTGAGGCGCGTGTTCGACCTGGTCCTGCGAGGCGGGGAGGTGGTGGACGGCACGGGCTCTCCCCGGTTCCTCGCCGATGTGGCTCTCGAGGCCGACCGCATCGTCGCGGTGGGGCCCAGCCTGCCCGGTCAAGCACGGCGAGAGCTGGATGTCCGGGGCCGAATCGTGGCGCCCGGCTTCGTCGACCTGCACTCGCATTCCGATCTCCTGTTCACCCTTCCCGCGGCGGCCCAGCGGGTGCTGCTGGGTGGCAGGCTGCGCCAGGGAATCACCAGCGAGCTGGTGGGAAACTGCGGCTACGGCCCGGCACCGGTGGTCCCCGAGCATCTTCCCCTCCTTCAGAAGGTCAATGGTTTCATCACCCCGGAGGACGTGGAGTGGTCGTGGCGCTCCTTCGGCGAGTTTCTCTCGACGATGGAAGCCAGGCGGCCGCTTCTCAATGTGGGAGCGCTAGTGGCCCACGGGGCGATCCGGGTGGCGGCCATGGGAATGAAACCGGATCCTCCCACTGCGGAAGAATACCGAATCATGGAACGACTGATCCGCGACTCGCTGGCGGCGGGAGCTTTCGGGCTTTCCTTCGGACTGATCTATCCGCCGGGACAGTTCGCCCGCACGGAGGAACTGGTAAAGGCCTGCACGGCCGCCGCGGCGGGGGGCGGCTTCGCCGCATTCCATCAGCGGGGAAGCGGCGCCAGCACCTGTCTCGCAGCGGTGGAAGAGATTCTCGAAGTGGGGAGGCGCAGTGGCTGCTCGGTCCACCACTCTCACGAGGAGTCGGTGGGGCCTGAGGCCTGGAGACTGGTGGAGCGCGTGATTGGCCGTGAGGCGGAGGCCAAACGGCAAGGTATCGATCTCAGCATGGACGTGATTCCGTATACCTGGGTGTGCACCACCATGCTGGCCATTTATCCTCCTTGGGCTCTCGAAGGAGGCGTCGAGAGCTTTCTTCTCCGGCTGAAGGATCCCCTGCTCCGGGCCCGGATGAAGCAGGAAGTGGGAAGCGCGGTGCCCTCATGGCCCCCCTGGGAAGGGAACGGCTGGATCATGAACCTGGTGCGGGAAGTGGGCTGGGAGCGGATCCATGTGGGACACGTGAACAGCTCGGCGAACCGACCCGCTGTCATGAAGAATCTGAAAGAGCTGGCAGCAATGCGCGGAATCGATCCCTTCGAGGCCGTGTCGGACCTGATGGCAGAGGAAGGGGGCGTGGTGACCCAGCTCATCTTCGGAATCTCGGGAGACGAGGGGACCGACCTGCCGCTGCTGCCGCTGTTGACCCATCCCGATCGGGCCCTGGTGAGCGACGCCTGGGACATCGGCAAGGGCTCGCCCCACCCGGGAGCCTACGGCGCCTATCCCCGCGTGCTCGGGCAGTATGTGATGGAGCGCAAGATTCTCTCCCTCGAAGAGGCGATTCGCAAGATGACGTCGCTTCCCGCAGCCCGCCTGGGGCTGCGCAGGCGGGGAGTGGTCCGGGAAGGAGCCTTCGCCGATCTACTGGTGCTCGACCCAAAGCGGATCCGGGAGCGTTCCACTTGCGCCGATCCCCGCGTCTACCCGGACGGGATCGACCGCGTTTTCGTCAACGGGACGGAGGCCGTGGCCGAAGGTGAATTCACCGGAGAGCACGCCGGCAGGGTCCTACGGCGCGGAGCGATCGCGTGAACGGACGGCTGCGCTGCGGAATGGGGCTTGTGCTCCTGGCGACTTCGATGCTCTTCGGGGGATGCGGAGGTAATACCGAGAAAAGCCCCTCATGGTCGGCGAGGCCTGCGGTCCCGGCCGACACGGACCTCGAGCAGGTCTTCCACCACAACAACCTGGGCGTGGCGCACCTGGAGCGGCACCACTATCAGGAGGCTGCCAAGGAGTTCGAGAAGGTGGTGGCGGCGCTCCCGGGATGGGCGGAGGGACACGTCAACCGGGGTGTAGCCCTGCTGAGCCTCCACGACGATGCCGGGGCGCTGCAGGAATACCGCCAGGCGCTCGCGATGGCTCCCGCCCATCCCTACGCCCACTACGGCCTCGGCCTCGTCTACAAGCAGGAAGGAAAATCGGCCGAGGCGATGGAACAGTTCAGGAAGGTGATCGAGGTGGATCCCGGGGATCCTGACACCTATTACAACCTGGGACTCCTCGAGGCGCGGGAAGGGAAGCATGCCGAGGCGGTGGCGGCCTTGAGGAAGGCGCTGGCCGTCCAGCCCGCCAACGTGTCGGCCCGCTTTCGTCTTGCCTCGTCGCTTCTGGCGATGGGGAAAAAGGAGGAAGGGGAGAAGGAGATGGCGCGGTTCAAAGAAATGAGTGCCACCGGTGCCGGGCTCACCATGGGGCTGCAGTATTCCGAGCAGGGAAAATACTCCTTCGCCCTCACCGACTACCGTGCGTTCGGTGCCTCTGCTCCCGCAGCGAAGGGCCCGACGGTGCGGTTTGTGGTGGTGCCGGCATCGGAGAGCGGCGTCGGTTTTTCCCACGGCGGAGATGGCCAAAAACCCTTGTCTCCCGGCTCCGGAGTCACTGCGGCCGCTCTGGCCTGCTCGTACGGGCCCGGGGTGGCGGCCGCGGACGAGGATTCGGACGGCGACGTGGACCTCTTCCTCCCCGGCTGCGGCTCCGGAGAGGGCCGAGGGCGCTCCGCCCTGTTACGGAACGACGGGTCGGGACGATTCGCCGACGCCACTGCGGCGGCGGGCCTGGACGGCGCTGCCGACGGTGCGGCCGCCGCCTTTGGAGACTATGACAGCGACGGTCATCCGGACCTGGCCGTCTCGGGTGCGCAAGGGATCAGGCTCTTCCACAACCTCGGAAACGGGAAGTACCAGGACGTGACGGCCACGGCGCACGTGGAAGGCGGCGGTTGCGCGCTCGGCATGGCTTGGGCCGACGCCGACCACGACGGTGATCTGGATCTGGTGGTGGCCAGGCCCGGAATGCTTGCTGGCGGCAAGTGGGGAGCAGCGTCCCTGCTTTACTACAACAACGAAGGGAACGGAAGGTTCCGGGAGGTAGCGGCAGAGAAGAGAATCCAGCGACCGCTCGCCGCCCTCACCGTGACGTTTTCTGACCTGGACGACGATCGGGACGTGGACTTCCTCGTTACTCCCCTTTCCGGGGCCGTCGCGTTCTTCAGCAACGATCGGATCGGCACGTTTACCGAGCTGCCGGAGAGTTATGCACCTGGCGCCCGAGGGAACGGGGAGGGTGCTACTCTGGCCGACCTGGATGGGGATGGCTGGCAGGATCTCTACCTTCCCGGGACGGGATGGTTCCGAAACCTGGAGGGGAAGGGATTCCAGGCACAACCCGGAATCCCCCCCGTGTCGGGCGCTCTCGGCTCGGCGGCACTGGACTACGATAACGACGGCGACCTGGACATCTTTCTCGCAGGCCAGCGCCTTTTCCTGTTTCGCAACGAAGGAGGGGGACGGTTCACCGATGCCACAGCCGAAGCCGGCCTGAACGGTGTGACGGCATCAGGAGCCCGAGGAGTCCTGGCGGCGGACCTGGACGGAGACGGGGATACGGATCTGGTCGTGGGGCGTAACGGCGCGCCACCCCTGTTCCTAAGAAACGAGGGGGGTAATCTGAATTCGTGGCTGCGGCTCAAGCTGACCGGGCTGCACAGCAACCGCGATGGCGTGGGGACCAAGGTGGAGACCCACACCGGCTCGCGCTCCCAGCGCCGGGAGATACGACTCGGCGGGGGGTACCTTTCCCAGGAGCCACCCGCGGTCCTTTTCGGCCTGGGGACCGCGGAGCAGGTGGACTTCGTCCGACTGCTCTGGCCGGGAGGCGTGCTGCAATCGGAGTTGGAAGTGTCGGCGCGGACCTCCATGGAAATCTCGGAGCTGGACCGCAAAGGATCTTCCTGCCCCATTCTCTTCGCGTGGGACGGAGGGAGATTTCGGTTCGTCACCGATTTCCTGGGGACCGGAGGCCTGGGCTTCCTGCTGCGGCCCGGGGTTTACGCGCCCCCCGATCCCGACGAGTACATCAAGATCGAATCCAAGCAGCTCGCACCCAGGGATGGCTATTACGTGCTCCAGATCCTCGAGAATCTGGAGGAAGTGAGCTATCTGGATCAGGCTCAGCTCTGGGTGGTGGACCATCCCGCGGAAGCCTCCGTCTTTCCCAACGAGCGCTTCGGCGGGACCGGACCTCCGCCCTACGAGCTCTTCCAATACCGCAAGACGATCCCGCCGGTGAAGGCCACCGACGATAGCGGTATGGACGTACTCCGCGCGCTTTCGGCCATCGATCGGGAGTATCCCGATCGCTTCAAAGTGGAGGAGCGCCTCCCGGGCTTCGCTGAGACTCACACGCTGACGCTCGATTTCGGCCAGGCCCTCAAGGGAAAGGAGAACTTGGTCCTCTTCCTCTACGGATGGGTGGATTACGGCTACTCCTCCTCCAACCTGGCGGCCTCGCAGGCGGGGATTGAGCCCCTTTCTCCAAGGCTCGAGACCGTGGGGGATGATGGGGAATGGCAGACTCTCGTGGGGGACATGGGCTATCCCGCCGGATTGCCGCGCATGATGACGGTAGACTTGAGGGGGCACGGACCTTTCTCCGACTCCCGCTTCCGGATCACCACGAACTTGCGAGTTTACTGGGACCAGATTTTCATGGCCGAGGTCGAGAAGGATGGTGGAGCGAAAATCACCAAACTTCCCCCCTCCTATGCCGACTTGCACAGCCGGGGGTATCCTCGTGAGCACTCGCCCGACGGAAAAAGGCCCCTGGTCTACGACTACGGGATCATGGATCGCACGGTTCCGTTCAGGAACCTGGCCGGCGCTTACACGCGCTTCGGGAAGGTCACGGAGTTGCTATCCACACCGGATGACCAGTACGTGATCTTCGGCCGGGGAGAAGAGATCACCCTGAAGTTCAAAGCCGATCGCCTGCCGCCGCTTCCGAAGGGATGGAAGCGGGACTTTCTGTTCGTCTCCAACGGCTACTGCAAGGACATGGATCCCAACACCGCCTTCCCGGACACGGTCGAGCCCCTCCCGTTCCACGGTATGTCCGCCTATCCTTATCCCGAGGGGGAGCACTATCCCGACGATCCCGCCCATCGGGAGTACTTGAAGACTTACAACACACGCCGTTTGAGCGGTCGGCCCTAGAGAGGGCCGGAGAGAAGGAGCTAGGAGCCGGCCCGCTCGGCCAGCGCCGGGGCGTGTCCCGAAATCGGGTCGGATCCGTACAGGAGGAGATAGAAGAGGTTGTTTTGGAAGATGGGATCGTTCGGCAACAATCCGTGGCTTTCACAGACGAAGAACGCGGAGTTGAGATTGACTGCCGCCTCCCGTGAGGGGGGAGCGGCGCCGCCGTAGATCTCGGGGAGATCCAGGAGACTCTCCATCAGTACCGTGCCGTCACCGGGTCCGAAGAGGACCTTGGCCATCCGATCAGCGACCTGATCGCGCCGGTAACGTCCGGGCTCGAAGTAGATTCTCCTCCCCCCCTTCTCTTCCATGACCACCGCGGTCTTCAGCGTCGGAATGCAATCGCTGCCGAAAGCGTAGAAGGCCACTTCCTGCCCTAGGGGCGCCGGGGCGGCCAGGGCCGCCTGGAAACGCTGGGCACGAGCCAAGGCGCGGGCCAGAAACTCCCGACTCTTGGTGTTGCGGGTCTCGAGATAGCTGGGACTGGCGCCGCCCTTCTGCACCTGCCTGTAAATGGCCTCCTGTTGCTCGTCGGAAAAGATCGATAGCTTTTCCCGTACCCAGCTGTCGGGATCGTAAAGGTCAATAGGAACCGGCTTGCCGTCGAGATTGGCGAAGTTGGTCGTGCCGGAGGGCGGAAGCATCTCGTAGAGCGCGGGCATGGTGAAGGTCACCGCCGGGGGCATGGGCCGAAAGACCTTCTTGACGCCCTGGTGAAGAATCTTGAGAGCTTCCAGCGTGCCCTGGTTCGGGGTCCCCAGCAGGATCACCTTGTTAAGGTTCTTCGCGCCGTCCCCGGTTGGACGGGAGGGACTTTCGCCTCCGAGCACGTCGGCGGAGCCATATTTGGCGTAGTAGCGGGCGAGAAGACCCCCCTGGCTGTGCGCGAGCAGGTCGAACTTGATATCCGGATCGCCCAGGGACCGCTTCAGCTTCTCCAGCGCTCCCGCCAGCCGCTGTGCCGAATCGACGATGTCCTTCCTCCAATCGTAGACGAAGACGAAGGCGTTGTCGCCCGGTCTGGGATGTTGGATGTCCCCCAACTGGTAGCCGCCGGCCTGCCAAAGAATGCGCAAAGACTTCCGGTAGTACTCCACGCCCCAGAGGCTATCGTAGATGGCAAAGGCTTCAAGATTCGCCTCTCCTGCATCCGGCCCGTCGGGAACGATGGGGCAAGCCAGGCGATAGCTCTGATCATGCGAAAGGATATTTCCCATGGTCCCCCACAAGACTTTGCCCGTCTTGGGGTCGCGGAGTTTCGAGCCTAGAAAGCCGGGAATGACGACGAGCGGGTGCTGAGGCTTCCTCAGCCGTGCGATTCCGTTGGCCCGACTCAGATCGGGCTTTTTCAGTATTCCGCACCCGAATAGGAAGAACGAGCAGCCTGTCGCCGCGAGAAGCGCGACGGCGAAAAATGGACACTTGGGAGTTGAAGATCGGAGCAGAGGGTTCATCCTTTCTTCGGCAGAGCAGCAGGGTCAATATAAGGGCTGGTCGAGTTCGGGGCAACAACCAACCGTCCGGAGGCCAAAAAAGCATTGCAATTGAAGATCGTGATGATAAGATGACGCGACGCGTGGGAATCTCCCTGTTCCCTGTACTTTCCCGTATCACCCTACGTGGGAAAAGGCGGCTGGACGAGGGAATCCAAGGTTTTCAGGAGGCTGGAACCATGGCCGGAGAGACGGAAAAAACGCTGGAATCCCTGGGTTGGAAACTGCCCGAAGTCGGCAAGCCCCTGGGGTCCTATGTCAATTCAGTGAGAGCCGGAAATCTGCTCTTCCTGTCCGGGAAATTCCCCAAGGAGAACGGCAAGCTCAAGTACGTGGGCAAAGTGGGCCGGGAAGTGACCGAAGAGCACGCCCAGGACGCAGCGCGGCTCGCGGCACTCAGCTGCCTGGCCGCGGCCAAGGCAGCCGTAGAGGATCTGGATCGGGTCCGCCGGGTGGTGCGTCTGACGGGATACGTGGCGTCGGCGCCAGGGTTTTATGACTCGGCCAAAGTTTTGGACGGAGCCTCGGACGTCCTGACGAAGGTATTTGGAGAAAAGGGGAAGCACACTCGCCTCGCCGTGGGCGTATCGGAGCTCCCCCTCAACGCGTGCGTGCAATTGGAGATGATTTTGGAGGTGGAGTAGAAGCCACGAGCCGCCGGAACCCCGGCCATCCGGGCGCAGGAGAAGGGCGAGCAGCCCTGGTTCCTGCGCCTTTTCGTTTTCAGGGAGGGGGGGAATCTTTCCCGCGGAGCCTCAGTTTCATGAATGCGACTGTGGAGTGAGGCTATAATCGGCTATGGCCTGCAGGATTCTGAGAATGGCGCCCGGACTGGCGAAAGACCGGGGGAGGATGGTTGTGGCATGAGATTCAGTGAACAGGCGAACCTGCCAACGCGCTTCGGGAATTTCCGGGTCCAGGCCGTTCAGGAAGAGGCTGGAGGCGAGGAACACCTGATGATCCTGCGGGGCGAGGTACGGGGAAAAGGGGAGGTGCCGGTCCGCATACACTCGGAATGCATGACCGGCGACGTGATGGGCTCCCTCCGGTGCGATTGCCGGGACCAGCTGGAGAAGGCGCTGCGCCTTATCGATGAGGAGGGAGCAGGGATCCTCATCTACTTGCGACAGGAAGGTAGAGGCATCGGACTGATGAACAAGATTCAGGCTTACTCGCTTCAGGAGCGGGGATACGACACCGTGGAAGCCAATCATCGTCTAGGATTCGAGGATGATTTGCGGGATTATGATCTGGCGGTGCGCATCCTCAAGTGCCTGGGCGTGAATTCGGTGGCCCTCATCACCAACAATCCTGAGAAGATCGACGCGCTCTCGCGGGGCGGGATCCGGGTGGCGCGGCGCATTCCGCTGGTGGTCTCCCCCAACCGTTTCAATGCGGTATACCTCAAGACCAAAAGGTCGAAGCTGGGACATCTCTCTGCCGAGGAGACGGAAGAGGAGCACCTGCCGTTGGCCTCTTCAGAGAAGGGGCGCAAAGCTTGAGCCAACGGCGTTCCCGCGTCGACCTCCGCCAGTCTGAATTCGATCGCCCGAGGATGGAGCGCGGGGTCCGAATGTTCCTGGAGGGGATGGGAGCGGTGGTCTCTCGACGGGACCTTCGGGACACCCCCAGACTGGTGGCCCGGGCCTGGAGCGAGGAGCTGTTGGCGGGGTACCGATCGGGGAAGGGCCCGCGGCTGAAGCCACTGGCGGAGCCCCCCCCCGACGCGCTGGTGGTCGTGCGGGGGATCCGGTTCGTCTCCATCTGCAGGCATCATCTTCTACCCTTTGTCGGGACTGCCTCTGTGGCATATCTCCCGGACCGATGTCTGGCCGGATTCTCATCGATGGCGCGGCTGGTGGATGCCATGGCCCGCCGCCTCCAGATCCAAGAAGAACTCTCGGAGCAGATTTTGGATCGCCTCGAGGCGTCCCTTTCCCCCAAAGGATCCGCCTGCCTGTTGGAGGCGTCCCACGAATGTATGACCTGTCGCGGGGCGCTCCAGCCGACCGCCCGCGTAGCCACGTTGCGAGTCCGGGGGGTTTTCGAGACGGAAGCGGCGCGTCGGCGGGAGGTGGTGGCGCTGCTTCAGGCCCCCCCCGGGGCTGTCGGAGTGGGACATTGAAGGACAGCCAAGGGGGTGTCCGCCTCGTCACGTTCGACGTGGGGGGCACGCTTATCCATCCCAATCCTTCCGTGGGGGCGGTTTACGCCGAGGTCCTCACGCGGCGGGGCTTTGCGTGCGAGGCCGCCGACGTGGACTCGGCGTTCGAGCGGGCCTGGGAAGCGGCGGCCCGACGGGTCCCTCCTGCTCCGGAACGCTACCGCAGGTCTCCCGGGGGCGAGAGGGGCTATTGGAAAGGGGTGCTCAAGGGGACCGTGGCTGAACTCGGCGGCGGGGAGCCCCCCGCCGGAGCGGCCGAGGAGCTTTTCGAACGGTTTGCTCAGGCCGACACCTGGCGAGTCTATCCGGAGGTGCCGGAGATTCTGGAGGGGCTCGCACAGCGTGGCATCCCGATGGGAGTGATCTCCAACTGGGACAGTCGCCTGCCGCGCCTCCTGAGGGAGTTGGACCTGAGACGCCATTTCGGCCCCATCGTCGTCTCCTCCCTCGAGGATTGTGAGAAGCCGGATCGTCGCATCTTTCTGGTCGCTGCCCGGCGCGCCGGCGTGCGGCCGGAGGAAGTTCTGCACGTCGGAGACCGCGACGTCGAGGACCTGGAAGGGGCGCGTCGCGCGGGGTTCCGTGCCCTCAAGGTGGAGCGTCATAATGGCGAAGGGGCCGGGCTCGGTCTCGTGCTCCGGTGGCTGGAGCGGGAGAAGATCACCGCTTGCGGGTCGATACCATGATCCTCAGCAAGCGGTTCAGGTTTGAAGCGGCTCATCGCCTCCCACGATATAAAGGTCCGTGCTTCGATTTGCACGGTCACAGCTACGAGCTCCACGTGTCCCTGGAAATGCCGGTGGACGCCGACACCGGAATGACTCTGGATTTCTTCCGGCTGGAAGCGGCGGTGCGCGAGAAGGTGCTGGACAGGCTGGATCACAAGAACATCAACGACCTCTGGATCTGGGAGGTGCTGAAACCCCATTTTCCGGAGATGGTGGAGGTGAAGCTCTTCGAGACTGCCGACAGCTCGGTCACCTACCGAGGGAAGTGAGGGCGGGGAATCGGATGAAGGATCGAGAACAGCTCATCGTGCAGATCCGGCGGTACCCCCACGCCAGCTGGGGAACGCTGCCACGCCAGAATGGATCGTGGGAGTGTTTTTTTGAAATCCCGGGGCCGCGGGGCAATCAGAGGCTGCATGCCTACGGCAAGGACGAGATTGATGTTCTGGAGAAAATGTTGGAAATACTCCAGAGGGAGCACATCTCCCCAGGGGAGAGGGAGCGACCATGAGACCCGCCCTGGTGGACAGTTTCGGGCGAATCCATCGGAGTCTTCGCCTCTCAGTTACCGATCGTTGCAACTTTCGCTGTCCTTACTGCATGCCTGCAAAGGACGTGATTTTTCAGCCACGGGCGGAGCTCCTCACCTACGAAGAGTTCGAGCGGTTGGTGCACGTGGGTGTCCGCCTCGGGATCCGCGAGGTGCGGATCACCGGAGGTGAGCCGCTGGTTCGGCGAGACCTCCCACGCCTGGTCCATCTCCTGGCGGAAGTCCAGGGAATCGAGGATTTGAGTCTCACCACGAATGGATTCTATCTCCAGGAGCTGGCAGAAGAGCTGAAAGAGGCGGGGCTGCGACGGATCAATGTGAGTCTCGACACGCTTCGAAGAGATCGCTTCCAGAGGCTGTGTGGAGTGGACGCTTTGGAGCGGGTCCTGCAGGGGATCGAAGCGGCCCTCGGGGCGGGCCTGGCGCCGGTGAAGGTAAACGCCGTCCTCCTGCGCGGGCTCAACGACGACGAGGCGCTGGATCTGGTGGATTGGGCCCGGGAGAGAGATATTTCCTTCCGATTCATTGAGCTGATGCCCATCGGCGGCGGCCCCATCCGGGGAGGCGAGTATTTGGTACCAGGCTCAGAAGTGAAGGCCCGGATCGAAGGCCGCCACCCGCTGATCCCAAAACGGGACGGGGACCCGAGCTCACCGGCAAGGACGTATCGCTTTGCCGATGGACGAGGGGAGGTGGGATTCATCAATCCCATGACCGAGCCGTTCTGCTCGCGCTGCGACAGGGTGCGCCTCACCGCGGACGGGAAGATCCGCAACTGTCTCTTCGACCGAAGCGAGCTGGACCTGAGAGGGCCTTTGCGATTGGGGGCTTCCGGGGAGGAGTTGGAAGCGATCTGGCGCCTGGCAGTGCGGAACAAGGGTGTAGGCGGATGCGTGGAGCTGGAGCGGGGAGCCGGACCGATTCCCACACGTCGCATGTGGCAGATCGGGGGTTAGACCCGGGGCATGCTCTTTTCGTGGCTTGCCTCGGTGCTGGCCCTTGGGGGCCTAACGTCCCTCCTGCTGGTGGAACCGAAAGACTTCGGTACCGGCTTCCATGCCTTCATCGGTGCCCTGGCGTCGCTCTTCCTCGCTGCCGGCCTGGCAGGTGGAACCCTTCGGGGCAGTACTGGATGGGCGGCGTTGCTTTCCACTGCAGGATGGGTTCTCCTGACCCGCTGGGGGCGGGTCCCGTGGATTAGGCCCTCCCTCTTGGTGCCGGTCCTCCTGACGGGTGTCTCGCTTCTTGCCGGCCCAGAGTCGCCACCCCGCGCATCGCTTCTGACGCTTGGGATGTGGGTGGCGCCCGGCAATGCCGTAGCCGCCTCCCTCCTCCTTGGGTCGGTCTCCCTGGCGATGCTTCTGGGGCACTGGTATTTGGTCATCCCGGGTCTACCCATCCGACATCTAAGACGGATGACCTGGTTTCTGGCCGTGTGCATCGCGCTTCGAGCAGCGCTGGGCCTTGTTTCTCTGGGGGCAGCGCGGCCGATTCCAGCTCTCGGAGTCCTCTCCGCTTGGCAAGTCGCCGGGGGGATTACCGCCTTCTTCTTTTGGCAGAGAGTGGCCATCGGGCTTGTGGCTCCGGCGATCCTGACCTTCATGGTAGACCGCACCGTTCGAATCAGCTCGACGCAGTCTGCCACCGGTCTTCTGTTCGTAGCCATGATCTTCGTTCTCGTCGGGGAAATGATATCCCGCTTTCTCTTCGTATCCATGGGAATCCCGCAGTGAGGGGGTCACGCGGCCCAACCATGACGGTGCAGTTCCTTTGCCCGGGCTGCGAGAAGGAGCGGGTGCAATCTCTGCCGATCCCGGCGGGAACCTATCGCTGTCCGGAATGTCTTGCTGAGTTACCATCTCTTCCTCCCGGGAAGCTAATGGAGGGTGGAGATCTGACCCGCTGCGTGGTCTGCGCGGGAGAGCGTTTCTACAGCCAGAGGGATTTCAATCAGCGACTCGGGTGCCTGGTGGCAGGCATCGGAGCAGCGCTGAGTCCTTTTACCTACGGGATCAGCCTGTTGATCTGTCTTGCCGTCGACCTGGGACTCTACTTCCTTCTCAAGCAGGTAACGGTCTGCTATCGCTGCGGCGCCATCTATCGAAGTGTGCCCAAGAATCCTGATCACGGCCCTTTCGACCTGCATGTGGCGGAGGCCGAGATGCAGGAGAGCAGGTATCTTCGGCGAGGTAATCCTTGAGGAACGATGAAAACGGAGGAGCCCAGCTTCCCCCGGACACCCCGCTGGATGGGCGTGCCGATGCGAGCGTCGTGACCCAATTCTTCCTGCTTCCGCTCGCGGTGGTGGCCGGGCTTCTGGGAGTGTTTCTCCTTTACACCCTGGCCACGCGAAGGGTCCCGACTGCGAGAGACTACCTGGAGACCCTGCGCTCGGGGCGTTTCAACCAACGCTGGCAAGCAGCCTTCGAGCTCTCCAACCTTCTCAAGAAGAAGGACGCTTCAGTCGGCGATCCGGGCATGCTAAGTGAGATGGTAAAGATCTTCCAGGAGTCGGTGACCAGCCCTGACGAAGATCCCAGGGTCAAACGCTACTTGGCCCTGGCTCTCGGCGACTCGGCATCGGCGCAGGCAATCGATCCGTTGCTCAAGGCCGCAAGGGGTGAGGATTCCGAGACCCGCCTTTATGCGCTGTGGGGTCTCGCCCATCTGAAAGCTGTTGAGGCTAAAGAGCTTTTTCGGGAGGGACTGACGGATGCCGACCCCACTGTCCGGTCGATCTGTGCGTTTGGGCTTGGGGTGCTCTCCGAACATCCCGATTTGACCGATGTTGAGCCGCTACTGAAAGATCCGGTCCCGGATGTAAGGTGGAATGCGGCTCTCGCTCTTGCCCGCAATGGGTCCGCGTCGGGAGAATCGGTGCTTATCGAATTACTGGATCGAAAATACCTCGATGCATTTCCCGGTCTGAAGTCCCCCGACAAGACCGAGCTAATCTTAAACGCGTTGAGGGGTCTGAAGCACTTGAAAACGCATGGCTTAAGTGAGAAGCTTCGCCGCTTGGCAAATGCCGATCCGGATCCCAACGTACGGAAAGCTGCCAGGAGCTGGGATATCAGCGATCCGTCTTGATTCTGGCCCGAGAGCCGACAATTTCTTGTATTTTAGTGGTTTGTAAGCTTTTTCATTCCTTGACACCCTTGCACTGTCCGGCTAGAATAACCGGTCGAAGGAAGTAGTCCTACGGCCTTCCACCGCCTCCCGGCCAAATAGTCGGGAGGAGCAATGGACATCCCAGCGTGCTCCACATTGGTTATCAGAGGGGCCCGCGGTTGCGCCCGGCGGTCCGACGTGCTTTCCCCGCAGATGATCTGGTTCTGGACTTCCTTCGGGCTTAGTGGCGATTCGGGGTTTGCCTACGCACAGGGAATACACTCAGCAGCTTCTGGAGCACTATCACCATCCCCGTAATGTTGGGGAGCTGCCCGGAGCAGATGCCGTGGTGACCGTGGGCAGCCCTACTCACGGGGACGTGATGCAGCTCAGTCTCCGTATCACCGAGGGGCGGGTAGCGGATGCCCGATTCAAGACCTTCGGTTGCGCCGTAGCCATAGCGGCCGGCTCTGCGGTGACCGAGTTGATCCGAGGAATGTCGCTGGAAGAAATGGAGCGGCTGAGCAATTCTAGAGTAGTGCAGGCTCTTGGTGGGGTTCCGGAGAACAAGATGGGTTGCTCGGTGCTCGCCGAACAGGCAATCCGGGAGGCTCTCGCGGTCTACCGAGCCAAGCGCACTGGAGGCCTCGTGGAAGTCCAGAGCCAGGAACCGATTCAGGGGACCGCTGCCGGCTCGGCGGCGGGAATACCCCTGCAGAGATAAGCTTCCTCCCCTAGCGCCGTAAGGAAAGCGTCGGGAGAGGATTGGGAGGGAACCCAAGGTGGCAACGTTGCGCCAGATTGTACAGACCATTGAAGACGTCCCGCCGGGCTACGAACAGATTTTTCCCCGTGTCGTCCTCCGCTACCGGGAAATCCATGAGGTGATGCTCTATTTTCTCACCTCCCTCGGCCGGGACTTCATTGATATCGTCGAGTTGGGAGTGGGAGCTGGGGAACTCACCTCCGAAGTCCTGCGTCGATTTCCGGAGGCGGGAGTGGAAGCCATCGATCTCTCCCCCAAGATGCTCGAGGTGGCCAGCCAGAAGCTGCTCCCCTATAAGGATAGGGTGAACCTCATCCACTCCGATTTCGGGACCTACGAGTTCATGCGGGAGTACGACCTGGCGATCTCTTCGATGGCCATGCACCACCTACCGGACAAGGACAAGCTGAAGCTGATGAAGAGCATCCATCGTTCGCTGAAGGAGGAAGGGGTCTTCCTGTTCGGGGATCTCGTCCAATCTCCCTCCTCCTACCTCGACAAGAAATTCTTCCGCATCTGGAAGAACTACCTCCGGTTCGACGGGCTCTCCAGGGACGAGATCGACTCACGGATGAAGGGGCACTTGAACAACGACCTTCCCGCCACACTGCCGGAACTCCTCCACTGGATGAAGGAGGCCGGGTTCCGCGACGTGGACTGCCTGTGGAAGTATTTCAACCATGCCGTGGTGGTCGGGATTAAGTAGGTGCTCGTCCAGCGGCCACGTGCCCTGACCCTCGGAGAGAGGATTTACCTCCCTGGGATCTTGAAGGGGATGTGGCTCACCTTGAGGCATATGTTTCGGCCGAAGGTGACGCTCCGCTACCCTGAGGAAAAATGGCAGGTCCCCGAGTACTACCGGGGGATTCCCGTCCTGGTTTCCGATCAAGACGGCAGAACCAAGTGCGTCGCCTGCTTCCTTTGCCAATGGGTCTGTCCTCCGCGGGCTATCACTATCAAGGCCCAGGAGCTCCCGTCCAGCAACGTGGAGAAGGGACCCAGGGAATTCGAAATCAACATGCTCCGTTGCATCATGTGTGGATACTGTGAAGAGGTCTGCCCGGAAGAGGCCATCTTCATGTCCAAGGAATACGAGCTCACGGGGAGGAGTCGCCAGGAACTGATCTTTGACAAGGAAAAGCTTCTGCGGCTCGGGGGAACACGGTTTGACACCATCAAGAAATGGGTTCACAAGTGAGCGACAAGGCTCTGCTAACCCTCGCTTCGGCCGATCCCTATGATCGCGGGGCTTTCGATACGGACGCCCTCAAAGATTCCCTGTTCACCACTCGCATTGACGAGTTGGTGTCCTGGTCCCGGAAAAACTCCCTCTGGCCCATGCCCATGGGGTTGGCTTGCTGTGCCATCGAATTGATGGCCATGGTGGGGCCGCGCTTCGACGTGGCCCGGTTCGGCGCCGAGGCCCTGAGGTTCTCCCCGCGGCAAGCCGATTTGATGATTGTTGCGGGCACGGTTTCCAAGAAGATGGCCCCGGCGGTTAAGAAGGTCTACGACCAAATGCCCGAGCCCAAATGGGTGATCGCCATGGGCGCCTGTGCTTCCTCGGGTGGCATGTTTCACTCCTACAGCACCGTTCAGGGCGTGGACGAGATTATTCCGGTGGATATCTACATTCCCGGGTGCCCCCCTCGGCCGGAGGCCCTCATCGCCGGCATCCTCGAAATCCAGAAGAAGATCGCTACCGAAACGAAATGAAGCCCTTCTCCCTCCTCCCCGAAGGCGGGAAGGGAAGCGATCCCCACCTCTTGGAAGAGATCCGTCAGCGCATCCATTCCCACGGCCCAATTTCGTTTGCCGAGTATATGGATTTGGCTCTGTATCATCCGCAATGGGGGTACTACGCTCGCTCCGAGGATCCCGTCGGTCCCGCAGACGACCGGGACTATTTCACGGCTCCCACCCGGAGTGCTGCTTTTGGCTCCCTGGTGGGCCGGCAAGTGGCGGAGTGTCTCCAGAAAGTCGGAGGCTCGGGGAGGGAGTGGGTTGAGCTGGGCCCCGGAGGCGGCGATTTGGCGGTCCCCGTGTTGCAGAACCTGCGCGATCGTGGAGCTGCCAGGCCGGCGTCAGGGATCCGCTGCACCCTGGTGGAATCCAGTCCTTACCGCAGGGAATCTCAAGCGAGGCGGTTGAGAGAACGAGACCTGGCGGAAGGGGTGCTCTGGCGCACACCCCAGGAATGGCTCGAGGAAGGTGGGCCGGTCCGCGGCTGCCTGGTGGCCAATGAGATCCTTGACGCGATGCCAGTGCATCGCCTTGTCTATCGCGACGGTGGGTTCCAGGAGGTCCTGGTGGACTGGAGAGCTTCTCCGGTCGAGATTCTGGCGCCGGTCTCGAGCGCCGAAGTCCTGGAGCAGGCTATCCGGGACTGCCCGGCGCCCCGGGAAGGACAGGAGCTGGAGGTGGGCCTCGCGGCCCTGAAATGGCTGCGAAGGCTGGCTGGCCGATTGGAACGTGGATACATCATCTTCCTGGATTACGGCTACCTGGCGCCGGAGATGTACTCTCTCCGGCACCACCGGGGGACGTTGCTGGCCTACCACCGTCACACCGCCAGCGAGGCCTATCTGAGACGGGTCGGCCGCCAGGATCTCACGGCTCACGTCAACTTCTCCTCCCTGCTTGAAATCGCTTCAGCGTGCGGACTCCAGGCCCGAGGACCCGTTTCCCAGGGACACTTTCTGCTGGCTCTGGGCGCGCTGGACTGGTTCGCCGATTCGGGAGAAGATGTGCCTCTCGCGGCCAGGCGCGGCCGGAAGGCCTTGCAGACTCTTTTCCTGCCCGGCGGGATGGGCGAGAGTCACCAGGTGATCGTGCTGGGCACGGCGGGTCTCGACATGGACTTGACCGGCCTGCGTCCGCAGGGGCGCTGGCCGATCCCAAGATCCTCGTGAGCCGAGACCCGCGATGCCAGAGGGAGTTCCCATGCGGCGAGAAATCCTGGAGGTCGACGCGCTGTTCGTGGGCGCTGGCCCTGCCTGCCTGGCCGGAGCCTATCATCTAGCACGCCTCCAGAAGCGGCATAACGAGATTGCCGCATCCCGTGGGGAGCCACCTCTCGAAATAAGCATCGCTCTCATCGAGAAGGGGGCCGAGATCGGATCCCATGCTTTCTCGGGAGCGGTGCTCGACCCCGTCGCTCTCCAGGAACTGGTTCCCGATTTCCTCGCGAGAGGCGCCCCGCTGCAGCCGGTGTTGACGGACCAGGTGTCGTTTCTCACCCGGACCCGCCGGATCGGGCTCCCTCTCATCCCACCACCGCTGCAGAACCACGGGAATTACATCATCTCCTTGGGCCGCCTGGTTCGGTGGCTCGCCGATCTCATCGAGCAGCAGGGAGGAGTGGATCTCCTGCCGGGTTTCGGGGGGCGGGAAGTCCTGTATGAGGGAAACCGCGTGGTGGGTGTGCGGACCGGCGATAAGGGAATCGACAGACACGGGCAGCCCAAGGGGAGTTTTGAGCCCGGCATCGACATCCGGGCGAAAGTGACGGTTTTTGGGGAGGGACCACGAGGCACCCTGGTGAAAGCCATGACGCAGCGACTCCGTCTGGACGAGGGTCGCAATCCGCAGGTCTATTCCACCGGTGTGAAAGAGCTCTGGTCGGTGCCCCGCGAAGCCGGCGTCGCGGGGCTGGTGCACCACACCTTGGGATATCCCCTCGACCTCAAGACATTCGGGGGTGGCTTCCTCTACGGCCTTTCGGAGGACCATCTTGCGGTGGGACTGGTGATCGGACTCGACTACCGTAATCCCACGCTGGACCTGCATCACGAATTCCAGCGCTTCAAGCAACATCCACTCGTCGCCGGCCTGCTCCGTGGCGGCAAAGTCCTGGCCTATGGCGCCAAGGCCATCCCCGAGGGGGGATACTATGCGGTCCCGGTGCTGGCGGTCGACGGAGGGCTCATCGTGGGTGATTCGGGAGGGTTGCTGAATGCCATGCGTCTGAAGGGAATCCACCTGGCTATGAAGTCGGGCATGCTTGCCGCAGAGACGTTGTTCGACGCTCTACGCACGGGAGACACGACGGCGAGCTCTCTCGAGTCGTATGAAAAACGTCTCCGGGGCAGCTACGTATTTCGCGAGCTCCATCGGGTGCGCAACTTCCATCAGGGATTCGAGCACGGCCTTTGGGCCGGATTACTGAACTCAGGCCTGCAGATGATTACCCGAGGACGCGGGCTGAGAGAATGCCGTAGTTTTCCCGGCGGCCACGAGCGGATGCGCAAGCTCCGCGAATATTTCGGAAAAGCGCTTCCGGCCCTGGAAGAGGTCCGGATGCGCTTCGACGGTGTAACCACTTTCGATAAGCTCACCGATGTCTACCACTCTGGAACCAGGCACGAGGAGGATCAGCCGCCTCACCTGCTGGTGGCCGACCCGGACCTGTGCCGCACGCGTTGTACCGAGGAGTATGGAAATCCCTGCCAGCATTTCTGTCCCGCGAAGGTCTACGAGATGGTAGACGGGGGTGACGGGAAGGGGAAGCGGCTCCAGATCAACGCGTCCAACTGTGTCCATTGCAAGACCTGCGACATCATGGACCCGTACCAGGTGATCACCTGGGTCCCGCCCGAAGGTGGAGGGGGTCCCCGCTACCTGGATCTCTGACCTGGGTTCGGGAGCCCCGGGTTCCGGAACCGCTGAGCGAGCAGAAGGGGTGAACCGCCGGTGGGCCGATTGGACGGCAAGATTGCGCTGGTGACTGGCGGAGGATCGGGAATCGGCCGGGCCGCTGCCCGGCTCTTCGCTCGCGAAGGGGCGAAGGTGGCCGTGGTG
The DNA here is from genome assembly GCA_003222305.1 of Acidobacteriota bacterium. GTDB lineage: Bacteria > Acidobacteriota > Polarisedimenticolia > Gp22-AA2 > AA152 > AA152. The sequence goes on from QHVQ01000039.1 coordinate 27,185, forward strand.
GGAAGGCGCCGCCAACCCCTGAGGGAGACGGTGCGCGCGATCGTTCGGGAGGAGGGCATTGCGCTCGCCATCCCCGCGGACCTATCCAAGCCGCGGGAAGCTGCCCTGACGGTGCGCCAGGTTGAAGAGACCCTGGGGCCCATCCAGGTCCTGTTCAACAATCATGGAGTCTTCGAGCCGGGCTCGGTAACCGCCACTGTTGAGCGGCGTTGGGACCGGATTCTGGAGGTGAACCTCAAGGCGGTCTTCCTCACCTGTAGGGCCGCCATCCCTGGAATGCGCCCGCGGGGAGGAGCTATTATTAATAACGCTTCGACGCTGGGCCTGGTGGCCATGAAGGATGCGGCTGCCTACTGCGCTGCCAAGGGGGGCCTGGTGCAGCTCACCCGGGCCATGGCCCTGGATCACGCCGGCGAGGGTATTCGTGTGAACGCCATCTGTCCGGGAGTGGTGGATACTCCCATGTGGCGTGCGCGGCGGGACGCCTCCGGCCGGTCCCTCAAGCGAAAGACCTTCGACGCCCTGCACCCGCTGGGACGGATGGGGACGCCGGAGGACGTGGCGGCTCTGGCACTTTATCTGGCTTCCGACGAGTCATCATGGATGACCGGCAGCGTCCTCACCCTCGACGGTGGCTTGACCGCTTGCTGAGGTGGTTCCAACTTGATCGGGCCGTGGAGGTGGGGGTAGCCTAGAAACGAGAGTCCCGCCGTGACAACTTTGGCCTTCTCCGAATTCCTGCATCTATCATTCCTAGGAGACCCATGCGACGTCTGATTCCTTGCTTGCCGGCAATTCTGGTTGCGTTGGCCTCCGTCTGCCAGGCCCAGACCGCCCCCGCCGAATCGATACCCTCATCTCCCTCCGTCGCCACCCGTCCCGATCCTGTCCTTGCCAGCGTCAATGGGAAGGAAATCCACGCCAGTCAGGTGGATCGGGTCCTCCAACTTACTCTGAGAAAGAGTTCCCGAAACCCCGACGCCGTTCCCGCCGATCAGAGGGAAGCGCTGCGGAAACAGCTCCTGAACAATTTGGTGGATGACGAGCTCCTGTACCAGGCCAGCCAGAAAGAGAAAATCCAGGTTCCCGAAAAAGCCGTGGACGAACAAGTACAAGCTCTGGAAGGCAGTTTCTATAGCCAGGAAGAGTTTGCGGTTTCGCTGCAAAAGCAGGGGATGACCCCGGCGGAGGCGCGCGAAAGGGTTCGGAGAAGACTTGCCGTGGAAGAGCTGGTGAAGCAGCGCGTCAATGCAGCGGGACCGGTGACGGACGCAGAGATCAACGCCTACTACCAAAAAAACCGGGAGCGGCTGCGTCGCGCGGAGTCGGTGCACGCACAACAGATCTTCCTGAGACTCGATCCCCTCGAGGACCCTGAGAAGAAGGGAAAGGCACGCCAGACTCTGGAGGCCCTCCTGAGGGAGATCCGAGGCGGAAAAGATTTCGAGACGCTGGCTCGGCAGTTTTCGGAGGGCCCCGAAGCCGCCCAGGGAGGAGACCTGGGCTGGTTGACGCGCAACAGCCCCACACCGTATCTCGCCGAGGCGGCGCTCAGGTTGAACCTGGGCGAGGTCAGCGATGTAGTCGAGACCCCGGCGGGACTTCACATTCTCAAAGCATTGGAAAAGCGGCCGGCGGGAGAAGCATCTGCGGAGGAAGCCAGAAGCCAGATTGAGACACGGCTGCGGCAGGAAAGGGAGCAAGAAGCCATCAAAGAACTCCTGGCTACCCTGAAAACCACAGCCAAGATCCTGATCTTCACTCCGACACCCTGACAGGCCTGGCGCCCGGAGTTGGCTATTCCGGGCCTTTGGGCCGGGAGGAAGTCATGGCCCAGGGAAAGGTGAAATGGTTCAACCGCGTCAAAGGTTATGGTTTCATCCAGACGGAGGAGGGTATGGACATCTTCGTCCATCGAACTGCCATCCAGTCCGGCGGAAAGACCATGACACTCAAGGAAGGCGACCCGGTGATTTTCGACATCGAGGATGGGGAGCGCGGGCCGAAAGCCGTGAACGTGGCAAGGAGCGAACTGGAATGAGTGCCCGGGGGGCGATGCATTGAGCCGGATCGTCGTAGGAAAAGTGCGCGAACTTCCCCCCGGACTCTCCCGAAGTTTATGGGTGGGGGGCCGACGAGTGGCCTTGTTCAACCTAGCGGGGGAGTTCTTTGCCGTGGACGCCGCTTGCCCCCACATGGGAGCCGATCTAAGCAATGGGAGTATCTCCGGGAACACCCTCACCTGCGCCTGGCATCACTGGCAGTTTCACCTGCGCTCTGGCGACGGGCTGACGCGCGACTGGGCCCGCCTGACTGTCCACCGGCTCATGCGCGAAGGCGACGACCTCGTCCTTGAAATCGTCGATTCTACGGCCTCCACCGAATCCCCGACAGGGGATCTCTCAGGACAAGACGTCACCCCGTGACCCGCTCCGCCCGCCGGCCGCACTGCTTCCTCAACGTAGCGGTGAGCCTGGACGGCAAGGTTGCTTCCGTCGCCCGGGAGCTCCCTTCCTTTCCCAGTGCCGAAGATCGGCGGGTGATGGATCAGATCCGGGCTCGCTCCGATGCCATCCTGGTCGGAGGAGGCACGTTGCGCGCGGCCGATTTTCCGCTGCGGATCCGCTCCCGGGCCCTGCAAGTGCGCCGGCTCGCTTCCGGCAGGCCTGAACAGCCCCTCAACGTTCTGCTTAGCGCTTCCCTTCGCGTGCCCCTGACGGGCCGCTTTTTTTCGGCCCGCGACGTGAAGAGGCTGGTCGTGACATCCTCCGCTGCACCGAAGCGCCTGCGGGAGCGGATTCGGGGGAGCGCGGAAGTGTTGGCCTGGAAAGGCAGGTGGGTGAGTCTCCGTCGACTGATGAACGAGCTTCACCGGCGCGGCGTCCGGGAGCTACTGCTGGAAGGTGGGGGCGCCACCAACTTCGAGTTCTTCCGGCAAGGGCTGGTGGATGAGATCTACATGACGCTTTGCCCTCTGATTATCGGGGGCGCCGGCAGCCCCACCCCGGTGGATGGGGCTGGCTTCCCTCCGGAGTTGTTTCAGAGATATCTGCTGGTGGCGATGAAACGGGTCCGGAGCGAGATTTATCTCCACTACCGACGGGACTAATGCTTTTCGGCTCAACGCCTTGACGGCCCGAGGAGCCGAGACCTATAATATCCGATATATTTGGTCGGATATTCTACTCACCGGCAGCCTTAGAGCGCCCAATGATCCGCTTAAGCAAGAAGGCCGATTACAGTCTTACGGCATTGAAGCACATCCTGTCCAAGGAGAACGAGCCCTCCAGCGCCCGAGAAATTGCCCAAGCCTGTGGTATCCCTTTCGAGGTCCTGGCGAAGCTCCTCCAGAAGCTGGCGCGCAAGGGATTCCTCATCTCGCAGTATGGAACGAAGGGCGGCTATTCTCCTGCTCGGGGTCCAGGCTCCATCACGGTGCGCGACGTCCTGGAGGCTATCGAAGGCCCTCTGGCGGTCCTCGAATACTCGAAACCGCGCAACGGGCTCTGCGACCGAGAGACGAGTTGCACAGTGAAGCGCCCTCTGGCACTGGTGGAGCAGAAGGTTCTCGATCTGCTGGGCCGGACTACGCTTCGCGAAATTTAGGCGCCCGGAGAGAAGATGAAGAAGCCCCGAATCTACATGGACCACCATTCCACCACTCCGATGGATCCGGCCGTGCTCCAGACCATGCTGCCGTATTTCACGGAGGAATTCGGCAATGCGGCGAGCCGGAGCCACGCCTATGGGTGGCGGGCTGAGGAGGCGGTAGAGAAGGCGCGGGAGAGCCTCGCCGGACTCATCCATGCCCGCCCCAAGGAGCTCGTCTTCACCAGTGGCGCCACCGAGTCGGACAATCTGGCGCTTTTCGGGGCGGTGGCGAACCTTTCCGAGCGAGGCCGGCACATCGTGACCTGCATGACCGAGCACCCGGCGGTGCTGGATTGTTGCAGGAGGCTTGAGAAGTCCGGATATGAGGTCACTTATCTTCCCGTGGATTCCACGGGACGACTCTCGCCCGAGGACGTGCGTGCCGTGCTGCGCAACGACACCATCCTCATTTCGCTCATGGCCGCCAACAATGAAGTGGGAACCCTCCACTCCTTGTCCGAAGTCGGGAAGATCGCGAAGGAAGCCGGGGTTCTCTTTCACTGCGACGGCTCCCAGGCGGTGGGAAAAGTGCCCATGGACGTGGAAGCCATGGGGATAGACCTCCTGGCCTTCACGGCGCACAAGATTTACGGGCCGAAGGGAGTGGGAGCGCTGTACGTGCGCAAGCGTAATCCGCGGGTGCGCCTGGCACCCATCCTATTCGGCGGTGGCCATGAGGGAGGAATGCGCTCCGGGACGCTCAATGTCCCCGGGATCGTGGGGTTTGGAGAGGCATGCGAAATAGCCGGCCGTGTCATGCCCGAGGAATCGGCCAGACTGTCGAGCTTGCGGGACCGTCTCCACCGGCGAATCCTCTCCGAGTTGAAGGAGGTCCGGCTCAACGGGCACCCAGAGTTCAGACTGCCGCACAACCTGAACCTGAGCTTCGCCTACGTGGAAGGGGAGTCGCTCATGATGGCGATGGAGGACGTGGCAGTCTCTTCGGGTTCCGCCTGCACGTCGGCCACCCAGGAGCCCTCCCACGTGCTGAAGGCCATGGGGGTGAGTGACGCAATGGCACACACCTCGCTCCGGTTCGGTTTGGGAAGATTCAACACGCTGGAAGAGGTTGATTACGTGGCGGGCCGAGTGGTGGAGAGCGTGAAGCGACTGAGGGAGATATCTCCCCTTTATGAAATGGCTCGAGAGCAGCGGCAGGGGGCCCATGCCGGTCATCTTCGGTGAGTTGAGCGCCCAGGTCCTGTCCCGCTGCGCCGCGCTGCACCGCGCGGGGACGCTGGACCCCGTGGATCCCGAAGTGAGCACGGGCGTGGCGGGGAGCGTGGCGGGCGGCGAGTTCCTCAGGATTCAACTTCGGGTCCGGCGAGGCAGAATTCAGGAGGCCCGATTCAAGGCGTTCGGGTGCAGCAGCTCCATCGCCAGCGCCAGCCTGGCCTGCGAGTGGGCCGAGGGGAAGACGCTGCAGGAGGCGGAGTCGATTCAGGAAGCCGAGCTATCGGCGGCGTTGGAGTTGCCGCCGGAGAAGCGACACTGCTCGGCCTTGGCGAAGGCAGCCCTTCACGGTGCTTTGAGCGCGTCGCAAGGAAAACATTTGCGATCCGGCTGAGGGTGCAGCAGTTTTGTTTTCAATCGTTTCATCAGGAGGCAGGGAATGATCGCGTTGACGGAAAAGGCGGCCCAGGAAGTGAAGGCGCTCATGGCCAAAGAAAGCCTGGACGGATATGGCTTACGGGTCAGCGTGGCGGGAGGGGGCTGTTCAGGCCTTTCGTATCGCTTGGTGTTCGAGAAGGAAGCGGGGAAGAGCGATCGGGTATTTGAACAACATGGTGTAAGAGTCATCGTGGACTCGAAGAGCTACCTGTACCTGAACGGCACTACGCTGGATTACACCGATGGTCTGAACGGAACAGGGTTCACGTTCACCAATCCCAATGCCACCGGCACGTGCGGTTGCGGCTCCTCGTTCCACACCTAAACTCTCGGTGGATCGGATAAAATCGGCAATTTGGAGCCGGCCGAGGCCCTTCCCGACCCATCATTGTGCGGGGATGCCATGAGCGAACGGGAAAACAATTCGACGCCCGCAGCCCCACGGGCGCCTGTCCCTGGGACGGCAGAGCCCGTGGCTTCGTCGTCGCCGGCAGCGCCCGCGGAGGGGGTCTCTACGACTCCAGCCCCGGTGGCCACCGCCGCACCAACGGCCAAGCCCGCCGGGGCCCGGAAACCACGCAAGCCGCGCCCCAAGGCCCTGATCAATGAAAACGGCTGCACCGGGTGCGAAGCGTGCATCACGGTCTGCCCCGTAGATTGTATCGTCAAGATTCCCAATCCATCCCTGCCGGAGCTGAACCCCATCTGCCGCGTGGACTGGGACCGGTGCACCGGGTGCACCATCTGCGCTAGGGACTGTCCCTGGGAGACCATCGACATGGTCTATCCGAACCAAACAGGCATCCGGGTTATGGTGCAGTCGTACCACCTCCCGGAGTACGGCACCCAGTTCGTCCCCCAGCCCCAAGAGGAAGAGGCGGTGGCCTGACCCGCCCGAGATTCCCTGCCCGTGATCTATGAAACCTGCCGAGTCGCTGCATGCCTGAGCGTGTGAAGATTGCCGTCCGATCCGAGGTCCCCTCCGGCACCGGCAGGGTAGTGGTGGCCCTAGGGCGGGTTCTGGCGCTCTTCAACCTGGAGGGAAGCTTCTATGCGGTAGACAATTCGTGCCCTCACCGGGGCGGGCCGCTGGGGGAAGGCTTCCTGAACGGATGCGTCGTGACCTGTCCCTGGCATGGATGGCAATTCGACGTGCGCACCGGCGTCGGCCCCCTCAACCCCCGCCACTCCGTCCGGAGTGTGCGCGTTGAGACGGACGGCGAGGATCTCTTCGCCTGCCTCGACTGATTCGACTCGAAGCCCCAGCGTGCGGCCTTGACTCGGAAGCTCCGGATCCCTTATCGGTCGGCCGCCGAGCGCCGTGCTCGGAGCCCGACTCAGTGGGCCTTCAAATCGCGCGGTGATAATCCTGGATGGGAAGACGCCAGACGGGCTCACCGCAATAGCGCTTACCCTCGGGGCAGTATGGGGTGGCGCCGGACTGATAGCGCAGGGTGCAGGGGGGAAGCAGGAAGGCGCCAATGCGCGGATTGATTTCCCGAATCTGCAGCGCCTCCTCCCAGGAAGCCTGCCAGATCTCCTCCTGGGCGTTGTAGCAGAGCCGCATCGTGTGCTTGTGCCTCAGGTTCAACAGGTCTGCGGATTCGGTGAAGCGCACGTTGGCGGCGTTGGGCAGCAAGTAGAGGGCAAACTCTCCCGAAACGCCTAATCCGCGCAGCTTGCGAATTCCCTCCCAGGAGATCTCCATCACCGCGTCGTAGCGCCGCCGGACCGCGGGATCGCGGCGGACCAGACCGGGTGTGGCGAAATCCGGCTCGCCGGTCAGGTGGGAGGCCAGGATCGGTCGGGAGGCGGGCGTGAGTCGGTGCCGTTGATTCTGGGAATCGGCGGTGTGGCTCAGGCGCTTCTGAAAAGTGTAGTGTGCGTGGTGCATGGCTCGGGAGATTTTGGAGAGGGTGTCTAGATTGAGAGCCTCACCGAGGTAGGGGTTGCGTGCCGGGTCCATTACCCAGGCGATGGCCTGATCGTCGCTCAACTCCGAGCGGGGGATCCCCAGCACTTCGCGCACACCCTGAGCTACCAGGCTTTCATTCGCGGCGGGGCAGTCCACGAGCTTGGAAATCCGCTCCCCCAGCTCCGCGTCGAACTCCACGATGAAGCGCCTCGCCCGCTCGGGGTTCTCGGCATCTCCGCATTCCGCCAGGGCGTGGGATTCCGGCATCTCGTCTCGCGGCATCGGCTCCTGGAGGATCACCCGATAGTCCGGCTCCAGCCGCAGCAGCTCTTCTACCATCCTTTCCAAGACGATTCGCTGCTCCAGCGGAGCGTCTCCTTGCAGGGCCATCCGGTAATAGCGAAATAGGGTCAGCCCGCTGATCGTGTGGTAGAGGTATGCGAAGGTTGCCACCGGCAGGACGTAGCGAGCCACTTCCTGGGCTTTCTTCTGGACTTCCTTGCCATAGATTTCACGGCGTTTCCCTCGGGCGGGAAAGCGCTCGTAATACTCCTCCTCCACCAGTGGTACCAGGCTCCGGCAGAATTCCTGATAGACGCCCACCTGCTGCTCCACGGTGGCCTGGTACACCGACAGCGCTTCGCCGGACAGCGGCGGGACGGCGTAGCTCCCTGGCTTCACTTCCACGTAGCGCTGACTCACCTGCTCGGAGTTATAGAACGGGTGGCTATGCAGGAACGACCAGAGGAACTGCCTCGAGACGTTGCTCAGGGTGAACTGGAAATGAGCGTGCTGGAGTGTGGTGTGGTGCCCTGCCTCGTACAGATCCCGCGCCAGGTCATCGCGCCGCTTCCGCTTGCGCTCCTTCTTCTCCACAGGCAGGTGCTCGGCCCCCGAGACATCGTCTTCCTTGATGATGCCGTTGGCCGAATAGCACGTGCGGGCCGTGGCCACCATGTTGTCGAACGAGCGGCGAAAAGCCTGGGTCAGCCGGACTTCCGGCTCCGGCGATAGAAACTTTTCAGAAGGACGTTCCAAGACGAGCACCCTCGAGGCCATGGGGATCGAGATTATAGGTGCGCCGGCCCGTGGGGCACAAGGAGGAACGCGGTCAGCGACGCCGCAGCATCCTCTTTGGGTTGAAGCCCGAGGGGAGGGCGCCCCGCTCGATTCGGAGCACCATGTCGGCGACCCGTTCGGGAGTCGGGTTGTCGGTGGCGATTTGCTCGATGAGCTCTCCTCCCCAGCGGGGATGAAGGGAGTGGAGGATGCGCTGCAGGACCTGGGCATCGGTGGCTGAAGGATCGCGGGATCTCTCCTGCTCGAAGGCCCTTCGGATCATTCGGTGGCGATATCTGCGTCCCCGGAGAGAGCGCTTCCAACCCCAGGCGGCGGCAAGAAGTGCCGCCAGGGGGAGCGCCACGCGGGGCGAAAAGCGCGCGGCCAGGACCCAGCCCCCCAGGAAGAGGGCCCAGCGGATCGCTGAATACCCGAGCCAGAATTGCGGATGGATAAGCAAGACGGAGCGTTCATAGACAGGCTTCTCGCGCACTTGCTCCAGCCACAAGCCCAGCAGGAGGAATGCGGCAATCAAGGCAAATCCCAGAACTCCCAGCCAGGGCATGATGCGCCCTCATGCTTGAAGGCGAAGAGCGCGCGGTCATCCAGCAACGCCGCCAGAGGAAGATTGGTCGAGTAGTCGCCGTAGCCGTGTACCATCACGAAGCGAGCGGAAGCGATGGGCTCTGCAAGCCTCACAAGCTCCTTCGCAGGTACCCCCTCCCATCGGCTGTCGAGACGGCTCCAGCGGGTGACGCAGTGGATGTCCGAAGCCCGCTCGACCTTCGGGAGCGCCGCAAGCTCCTCCCGGGTGAGAACCCGCTCTCGACCCACGCGACCGAAAAGACGGAACCGCCAATCCTGCAATTCAATCCTTGGGGTGTCTCCGTAGGTCAGCACCGGCCATTTGCTCCTCCGGGCGGTTTCCCCACGGGCACCTTCCGGGGTCCAAGAGCATCTGAATAGCTGACCGATGCTAGAATACCTTCTTTTCTCAAGAGGGGTGCGACTTGATGCCTGATGTGGTCATCTACACCAGAGATCCATGTCCCTATTGTGTCCGGGCCAAGCGCCTGCTGGACTCGAAAGGGGTGGCCTACCAAGAGATAGCGGTCACAGGAAATCCCCAGCTCGAGCGGGAGATGGCACGCCGCTCGGGGGGGAAGACAGCTCCGCAGGTCTTCATCCATGGGAAAGGGGTGGGCGGAGCCGACGAACTGCAGGCACTGGATGCATCAGGAGATCTGGATCGGATGCTGGGCAGGCCAGGGAGGGGGAGCGGCTCCGAGCCCGACTCAGCGCCTTCCGGTGTGCACGATGTCGTCATCTTGGGCTCGGGGGCAGCGGGGCTCACGGCGGCAATCTATACGGCACGGGCCAACCTGCGGCCATTCGTCGTGGAGGGACGAGCTGCAGGAGGGCAGCTTACCATGACCACCGATGTTGAGAACTTCCCGGGCTTCCCTTCGGGCATTCTCGGACCGGAGCTCATCGGTCAGATGCGCCAGCAGGCGGAGCGTTTTGGCGCGCATTTCACCACGGGGGATGCCACCGCGGCGAATCTCCAGCACCATCCCATCGGCCTGACCCTGGACGGGAAGGAAGTTCAGACGCGCGCTCTCATCATCGCCACCGGGGCCGACGCGAAGCTGCTGGGGCTCGAGTCAGAGCGCAAGCTGATCGGCCACGGAGTCTCTACCTGCGCGACCTGCGACGGGTTTTTTTTCCGTGGCAAGGAGGTTCTGGTGGTCGGAGGAGGAGATTCGGCGATGGAAGAGGCCACCTTTCTCACCAAGTTTGCCTCCAAGGTCACGGTGGTTCATCGTCGGGACAAGCTCCGCGCCTCCAAGATCATGCAGGATAAAGCCTTCAAGAATGCCAAGATTGCCTTCGTGTGGGACTCCACCATCGAAGAGATCAAAGATGCGGTCCAAAAGAAGGTCGAGCGGGCGGTTCTGAAGAATCTCAAGACAGGTGACAAGCGCGAGGTTCCTTGCGACGGAATCTTCGTCGCCATCGGACATGTGCCCAACACGAAGATTTTCCGCGGACAGCTGGAGATGGACCCCAATGGTTACATCCTTACCCACAACGGCACCACCACAAGCGTGCCCGGCGTCTTCGCGGCGGGCGACGTGGCCGACCATATCTACCGACAGGCCATTACCGCCGCGGGCACCGGCTGCATGGCCGCCCTGGACGCCGAGCGCTATCTGGAGAATTCCTCCCACTAGGCCCGAGAGATTCGTCCCGCGGAGTCGACCTGCCCTCCCAGCGCGGGCCGCCGCGCCGGTCTCTGGATTCGAGGCCTGCTGACTGAATTGACAGCCGCGCTTCCTTCGGGCACCCTACAGCGGTCCCGGACGGGATCCCCGTCCTCAACTCGGAGGAGGTTCCATGCAGGATTCCATGAAGGCATGTGTCGCGGAGATGGTCGGTACCTTCGCCCTCGTCTTCATTGGCGCCGGCTCCATTTGTCTGAACGAATACACCGGACACGGTGTGGGGCTTCTCGGAATTGCGGTGGCCCACGGTCTGATCCTCTCCATCGCGGTCTCCGCCACAGCTGCTGTCTCCGGCGGCCATCTGAACCCCGCCGTCACATTCGGCTTCCTCCTGACGGGCAAAATGGACAAGAACCTGGCCTGGCGCTACGCGGTGTCGCAGTTGCTCGGCGCTTCGGTTGCCGGCTTCTTTCTGCGGGGTATCTTCTCCGAACATGTCTGGACCGGGGTGGCCCTCGGCACCCCCGATCTAGCCCCTGACGTCACGACCGGCACGGGCATCTTCATCGAGGCCATCCTGACCTTCCTGCTGGTCTTCGCAGTGTGGGGGACGGCTGTGGACGAGCGGGCCCCTAAGATCGGGGGCTTCGGCATTGGATTGACCATCGGCGCGGACATCCTTATGGGAGGACCCCTCACCGGCGCCTCCATGAATCCCGCCCGGACCTTCGGCCCCGCCATCGCCTCGGGGCACTGGAGCAACCATCTCGTCTACTGGATCGGCCCCCTCCTGGGGGCCGGGGTCGCCGCGTTCCTCTATAGCAACGTCCTGATGAAAAAGAAGTAAGGGGGGACGGGGCTGGGACGCGGCGTTGATCCTGGCTGAGGAGTGCGCTAGCATTCCTCTCCGTCAATTTCGCAATGAGGGCGGAGCGCGCGGGTAGTTCCCGCGGGTGTCTCCCTCCGCTGAGGAGGTCGATATGAATTCTGCCCGGACGCGCGCCCTCGGGGGCGAGCCGGCGACCCAGATGCATTACGCCCGCAAGGGGCTGGTCACCGAGCAAATGCGGTTCATCGGCAACAACGAGAAGGTGGATCCCGACCTGATCCGCGCCGAGGTCGCCCGCGGACGCCTCGTCATCCCCGCCAACATCCATCACGAAGCTCTCGATCCCATGGGAATAGGCCTGACACTCTCCTGCAAGATCAATGCGAACATCGGCAACTCCGCCGTTTCCTCGGAGGTGGACGGAGAGCTGCGCAAGCTGGACACGGCGGTAAAGCTCGGGGCCGACACGGTTATGGACCTGAGCACCGGCGGAGCCATCGACGAAATCCGGAAAGCCATCATTTCCCGGAGCCGGGTGCCGGTCGGGACCGTTCCGATCTACCAGGTGGTGTCAGAACTGGACTCCATAGAGGCGATGACGGCGGACGACCTCATCGACATGGTCGAGCACCAGGCGAAGCAGGGCGTGGACTATATGACCCTGCACGCTGGCGTCCTCTTGCGCCATCTTCCCCTGGCACGAAAGCGCATCACCGGCATCGTGAGCAGGGGAGGGTCTCTGCTCGCTGCCTGGATGCTGGCCCGCAGACGAGAGAACCCGCTTTACGTCCATTGGGACAAGATCCTGGACATTTGCCGCCGGCACGATGTCACGATCAGCGCCGGCGATGGACTTCGGCCGGGCTGTCTCGCCGATGCCTCGGACGCGGCTCAATTTGCCGAGCTTGAGACCCTGGGCGAGCTGACGATGCGGGCCTGGGAAAAAGATGTGCAAGTGATGATTGAAGGGCCCGGCCACGTTCCCATGGATCAGATTGCGATGAACGTGGAGATGCAACAGCGGATCTGCCACGAGGCACCGTTCTACGTGCTCGGCCCGCTGGTCACCGACATTGCTCCGGGCTATGACCACATCACTTCGGCCATCGGCGCAGCGCTTGCCGGCCAGGCGGGCGCTTCGCTCCTTTGCTACGTGACACCCAAGGAGCATTTGGGACTCCCCAACGAACAAGATGTGCGTCAAGGGGTGATTGCCTACAAGATAGCCGCCCATGCCGCCGATGTGGCCCGCCACCGTCCCGGGGCCAGAGATCGGGATGACGAGCTGTCCCGGGCCCGGTTTGATTTCGATTGGGAGAGGCAATTCCAGCTTTCCTTGGACCCGGAGACGGCCCGGGCCATGCATGACGAAACGCTCCCGGCCGAATACTTCAAGAGTGCGGAGTTCTGCTCCATGTGTGGTCCCAAGTTTTGCTCCATGCAGACCAAATACCGGCTAGATGGGGTTGAAGAAGTCCTGGCCGAGGTGGAAGGATCCGGAGCGACGGAACGCCTCACGACGTTGGGCAATCCGGCGGCCGTCCCCGCCGCGCCCCTCGCCTCCAGGCCGGCTCCCCGGCACTGAGGTGGGGCGCGGAACGCGAGGACAAATATATTGTCTTCTGCAAGATACCGTCACGGAGCGCCTTCCGCAGAGTCAACGGCGAGGTCGCCTTTGACAGATCAAGGTTTCTGTTATAATACGCTCCCTTTTTGTGCTGGATCATTCAGGTACCACGCGGTTTGACTCCCGGCCGCGCCGGGAAGAGTCACCCGCATGCAGTTCTTGTGCTGGCGGATCACAGCCCGGCAAAGCCGTCCTGCGATAGGGACCGAGAGACGAGGGAGGTGGTGCTGGGAACGCCATACCGAGTGGGGCTGTCTGGATCGCGTTCGGCTAACCTTCTCCGGCACCTTCCGCATAATCGCCGGAGGAATTCACACCTCAGAGGAGGAAAAAGATGAAACGGTCTTGGTTGGGACTCGCGGTGCTTGCCCTGGTGCTGGCCACGGTCGCTTGCGCCAAGCCGCCTCAGTCGGATAGCGACGCGGCCAAGGCTGCGATGGATGATGCGCAGCCGATGGCTGAGAAGTGGGCTAGTGCCGAGTGGCAGGCCGCCCAGAGCAGCATGAGCGCTGCCCAGGCGGAGATCGATGCCCAGAACCAAAAGTGGTTCAAGAACTACGACCACGCCAAGGAGCTTCTGGCCCAGGCCAAGGCGGACGCGGAGAAGGCGAAGGCCGCCGCGGCCACCAACAAGGAGACCGCGAAGAACGAAGCCACCACCGCCATTGCGGACGCTACCACGGCCGTGGAGGCCGCCAAGACGGCGCTGGCTGGAGCGCCGAAAGGAAAGGACACCAAGGCTGATCTCGCTCTCTTTCAACAGGACTTGGACGGAATGAGCACGACCCTCTCAGAAGCCCAGACCGCCATGCAGAGCGAGGATTACACCACTGCCAAGGACAAGGCCAACTCCGTGAAGGAGAAGGCGACGAGCATCAGTGATCAGATTGCTCAGGCCGCCGCAAAGAAGGCGGGTGGCAAGAAGTAGCTTCATCCTCATCAACCGTTTGGCACCCGGCGGCACCGCCCGAAGGAGGGAGGGCCGCCGGGCGCTTTTCTTTTTGGCCCTCCTCACCCTGGCACTCTCCCAGGGAGCCTGCGAGACCCCGCCCCTGGCCGATCTTTCCAGGGCGCGCTCGGAGGTAGGTCGTGCGGAGAGGGAAGGCGCCCTTCGGTATGCGGCCGAAGAGCTGGGGCAGGCCGAGGAGGCGGTTCGGGCAGCGCAGCGTGCCGTAGTGCTCCAATCCGCCCGATTCTCCTTCCGCCGGGACTATCGGCAAGCCCATTTCCTCATCCAGCGCGCCCGCTTCTATGCCGTGCAGGCTCTTCGCCTGACCCTGCTCCGGCGCGACGCCGCCCACCGCGAAGCTCAGGAGGAGATGGCGAAGCTGACAGACTCGTTGGCCCGCTCCCGAGAGGTCAAGAGGTTCCTCACGCCAAAGGATCCCTCCATTCACCGGTTACTGATGGGGGCCGAAATAGATCTGGATGTAGCGGAAATGAAGATGAAGGCCCAGGATTTCACGGGAGCCCTGCAGGCTGCAAAGAGCGGCACATCGAGGGTCGGCGAGGCGGAGCAGCAACTCCTCTCCACCATCGTCCAGTTTACTTCCCATCCGGACCTTTCCTCCTGGCGAAAATGGGTGGAAGATGCGGTCCACAAGGGCCGCGGCCAAGGGGAAGTGGCTTTTGTGGTCGATAAGCTTCGCCGCCGCATGACCGTTTATCGCCAAGGGAAAGCCGCTCAGACCTATTCCGTCGATCTGGGGTTGGGGGGCATGGAGCGAAAGCTGCGAGCGGGGGATGACGCGACGCCAGAGGGTCTTTACCAGATCCAGGAGATTCGGGGACCCGGACAGACCCGGTACTATCGGGCGTTCCTACTGGATTATCCCAACGCCCAGGATCGCAGACGATTCGAGGAGGCCCGGCGCAAGGGTCTGATTCCGCGCGGCGCCGATCCCGGAGGGTTGATCGAGATTCACGGGGAGGGGGGCCGGGACAGGGACTGGACCAAGGGCTGCGTAGCGCTGACCAACCGTGAGATGGACGAGCTCGCCCGAATGGTCAAGGTGGGAACGCCGGTGGCCATCGTAGGTTACAACCCGCGGGATCAGGAGAATCCCTGGTGAAGCGGACTGTCCTTCTCGCGCTGGCCTGCCTTTGGCTGTGGGCCATGGGGGCTTTCGGCCTGTGTCAGGATGATTCTCAGCAACCCCAGACCCAGCCCGAGCCTCCTGCGCCCCCTGTGAGCTCCCAGGTGGTGGGGCAGGAGCAGCCGCAGGCACCTCAAACGACGCCCGCCCAAGCCTCGGAGCCGCCGGCTCCTCCGAAACCGCACCGACCGAAACCCAGGAAGCAACTCACCCTTCAACAGAAGCATGACGATTTGAAAGGCAAGATGGCGGGGCTGGCGCCCAAGGGGATCTACATCCTCATCGACACCGGCACCAACCGGCTCTACCTCATGAGAAACCGCTGCATCTTGCGCGCCGCCGTCTGCTCCACCGGAAGCGGACGCTTCCTACCGGATCCTCCACGCAATCGGGAGTGGACCTTCGACACACCCAAGGGGGAATTCAAGATTCAGCGCAAGGTGGTAGATCCCGTCTGGATCAAGCCAGATTGGGCTTTCATCGAGGAGGCCGAGGCGATCCCGAAAAACCAGGCCGATCGTCTCGCTCCGGAGGAGTTGGGGGACTACGCCATGGACCTTGGCGACGGCTACCTTATCCATGGAACCCTGTATGAACGTTCTCTGGGGATGTCCGTGACCCACGGCTGCGTGCGACTCGGGGCCAAAGACCTCGAGGCGGTCTTCAAAACGGTGCGCATCGGCACTCCCGTCTATATTTTCTGAGGACGAAGATCAGCATGGAACGGAGGAGAGGTCTTATCGCCGCCGCGTTCGGGCTCGCCTTGGGCGGTCTGGTCGGCTACCTTGCGGGCGCGAAGGTCGCTTACCTCCCCGTGGCGGGGAAGTCGACGCTGGAGCAGGAAACTCTCCGGCTGGAGACCGAGTATCCTCTGGCCGTCACCAAGAAGCCCTATCTGATCCTTGACCTCCTCCATTCTCGTTTGGATTACCGGATCAGCGGGCTGACCACGAAGTCCATTCCCTTTCAGATCGACTCCCTCCGCGAACGCGGCCGCGAAGGCGGTCTCGAAGGAGCCAAATGGATGATCCTGAGCCTGGCGGATCGCGGCGCGCCTCCGGAGAAGATCATTCCACCGGATCCCAACAAGCCCCTGGATCCCCTCAAAGACCCTAAATTGTTTCCGCCCGATCCTCCGACGGATTTCACGCTGGTTTTCGACCGGTCGGTGAAGGTGCGTTTTTTCGGAGAAAAGGACGCGGGCTGGAAAGGGACCGTGCAGGGAGTAGGGCGTACCGTGAGAGAATGGCTTCCCTGGGGGCCCGGTGCCGGAGGTCAGGAGATCCGCGTTCAGCTTCGGCTCCCCGCCGCGCGGGCGCAGGAAATCTATCGGGCTCTCTACCGTGGCGAAACGGTTCTGGTCCTAGGACTCGGGACCAAGAGCGGCAGCTCCTTCGTGAAGCGTTCCTCGATGCGATAGGCTCAATGCCGGATCGGGCCCCAAGGCCCGCGTGGGATCCGGCGCGCTACCTTCGAGCCGATTCCTGCTCCTTGTCGCCCAGCGAGATGCAGTCCATAATACA
>QHVQ01000211.1 GCA_003222305.1 Acidobacteriota bacterium
TGGGTGAAGCTGGAAAA
The DNA here is from genome assembly GCA_003222305.1 of Acidobacteriota bacterium. Lineage (GTDB taxonomy): Bacteria > Acidobacteriota > Polarisedimenticolia > Gp22-AA2 > AA152 > AA152. The sequence goes on from QHVQ01000211.1 coordinate 18, forward strand.
CTTCGGGTTGAGGGACCCCACGTCCTTTCCGGACACCAGCGCGATGTCCGAGGCGATCCCCGCTGCCTTCATGGCGGCCTGCAGAAGGACCGCTTTTTCCTCGTTGTCTGCATAGCCCGATTTCACCACGGCATCCAGCGGACGGCTGTAACCGTAGACAACGCGATAAGGGAGATAGCGGAAATCGTGCCGCACATGCTGGAGGATGGCCCGGGTCTTTTCCTGAGGGTCGTTGAGACCCTGTGTCCAGGCGGCGACCAGGGATTTCAGCGTCTCCGTCGCGGGCTTCGTCGCGGCCTGATAGCGTACGTCGGCGTATTTGGCGATCGAGGCCCAGTCGACGAACATGCGATCCTGGCGGCCCAGTTCGGACATCATGTGGCCACGCCATGCCTGCAAGACCATCTCCATCCGAGGACTAACCTCCCTGGCGGGTGGCATGAAGTCTTCCGCCCGGTAGCCCGGAAGGTTCTTCAGCTCCATGGTGTAGCTCTGTCCCTGGCTCTTCCCATCTCGGAAATCGGCAACTTCCGGCTTGGCCCCTTGACAGAGATCGCAGAGGATGGAGTAGCCCATGCCCATAGGAATGGACTGCTTCACGCGTGACCGAAGCGTAAACACCGGTCCCTCGAAATACCAGGGTGTGATGGACACCAGGAAGTCGACCCGCCGATCGTACCGGTACTCCAAGATGGCACCCGGCTCCACGGCGGGGAAGTCGAAGACCATCTCCGTAAGTTTGAAATCGCCCACCTGGCGCACCACCTTCTCGAAGATTTGATCCGGGGTCACGGGGACGATGGTCCCATCAGCCTTCACGGTACGGGCCTGGATGTTGCTCACGCGCGAGTACTTGTCCGCTGGAATCTTTACTTCTGCGTAAGCCTTGCCGGAGGGCTTGAGGACCTTCAAGCGCCAGTGATACTGGAGAAGATTCACGGTATCGTCGGCGCTCTGGATGATCTTCCCCTCCCGGTCGTTGCGCAGGAGTACGGCATCGGTCGCCGGATCCTGCGGCACGCCGCTGAGGGAGCGCTCCTCCGCGCTGATTTCCGGCCATCCCCCAGCGCCGGTTTCTTCCGGCGGCTTCTTGGGCGTCGCGAAGCCAGGGCCGGCGCCTGCCAGAGCCAGCAGCAGGAGGGCGACGGCCTGCTGCAGGCCGAAGGTGGAAAGGGCCTGAGGGCCCGTTCCGGAACACGGGCGAATGACGGCCATGGGTCTCCTTGGTTGGTGATCCTGCTGGGCCGAGAGTGGTGGTATTCTACGCGAGCGGGCGGCGCTGTCAATGGAAAAAATGGACAAACGGGACGATCCATGACCCGAATTCCACGCACACTTCTGGGGCTGGTCATCCTCCTGGCATGCCCGCTGTTCCGGGTTGGAACATCCCTGGCCGCATCGGCATCGCATCCTGCGCCGGTGGACGACGCCGTGCTGCTGGAAGAGAGTTTTGAGATCGAGATTCTGTCTGACTCGGAAGCGATGGTCCGTTATCTAAACCGCACTCAGGTCCTCACCGTGGCGGGCGCCGAGGCATATGGTCACCCCGCCATCCCCTACCTGCCAGCCGTCGAGATCCGCGCGATTCGCGCTTCCAACACTCCGCCTTCGGGGAAGCGGCTGGAGGTGAGAAAGCAGATGATTTCCGATGATTCGAGCTTCCCTTCCTTCGAACTCTATTCCGATTCTCGACAGCGCGTCATCCACTTTCCCAGCGTCGTTCCCGGCTCGGTCCTGGAATACGGCTACGAGCAGGCGGTGAAGAATCTCGCCTACCTCCCTCACGTCTTCCCGTTTCAGGAGGAAATTCCCGCGCGCCTGAAGACCCTGTCGGTGCGGTATCCCTCCTCCTATCCTCTGCGAGCGGCCGCCCTCCAGGGAGCTCCCGAGCCCCGCCGGGAGGAGAAGGATGGGTGGGTTACACTCCGCTGGGAAACCCGTGATCTCTCACCCCTTCGCACGGAGGTGGGGATGCCCCCCATCGGGGACGTGAGCCCGGCGATCCGGCTTTTCCCGGAGAGGGTGAGCTGGGGAGGCCAGACTCTCGACCTGTCGAGCTGGGACGGGATCGCCCGCTGGCACTGGAGTCTGATCCGGGAACGCCTGAGTCCCAGTGCCGAAGTGAAGCAAACAGCCCAGGGTGTGCAGCCTCTATGAGTTCACGCAGAAAAAGATCAGGTACGTTGCGGTGGAGCTGGGCCTCGGCAGTTTTCAGCCCCATTTCAACGGAGAGGTTCTGCAGCATCGCTACGGCGATTGCAAGGACAAGGCCTCGCTCCTTATCGCCCTGCTCCGCTCCGTGGATCTCAGCGCCTATCCCGTCCTCCTGCGGACCCGCGACGAGGGGAAGATGGATCGGGACAGCCCCTCGCTCTCATTCAACCATATGATCGTCGCCGTGCCGCGGCCCGAGGGCTATCTGTTCGTGGACCCGACTGCCGAATGGACGCCCCTGGGGGAGCTTCCCTGGCCGGACCAGGGGGTTCTGGCTCTCGTGGTCAGGGACGACGGAGTGGCGGACGTGACCGAGACCCCCCTCGCCTCGCCGGACTTGAACCGACGACGCCACGCGGTCGAGGCACGTCTGGCTCTCAACGGAGACCTGGAGGGCATTACCACCATCGATTTCTGGGGGTCGGACCGCGATGCCATGAATGAGCTACGTGAGAACCCGACTACTTCCG
>QHVQ01000017.1:0-361 GCA_003222305.1 Acidobacteriota bacterium
CCCGTCTCGATCTCGAGCACCCCCGCATAGGCGGCGCGGCCGCCCACCACATGATCTCCCTGCTTGAGTCCCGTCAGGATCGACACGGTGGCCGCGGCCATCCCCGAGGCGGTCACCAGCGCCGCCTCGCCTCCCTCCAGCTCCGCCAACGCCGCCTCGAGCTGCTTCAGCGTCGGATTGCCCCAACGTGTGTAAAGCTCGGTGGGGGCCACCGAATCGGAGTAGCGGGCGCCGACTCGGGCGCTGGGCAGGCGAAACGTGGCGGTCTGGTAGATGGGCGGGGAGAGGGATGTGGAAGTGGCCAGCCGGGATCCGGCGTGGACGCAGCGGGTGCTCTCACCGCGCCGGCCGCTGGAGCGGG
>QHVQ01000017.1:530-13225 GCA_003222305.1 Acidobacteriota bacterium
CCGAAGGTGTTCTCTCCCAGCACCGTGGCACGGCCGCTGCCTTGCAGTCCGGCCGCCAGCTTCTCGGCGGCGCTGCCGGTGCGCCGGTCGGTGAGGATCACCATCGGCTTGCGGCCCAGGACCGGCCGCGTCTGGGGAACCTTCTGAATCGCTTCACCGGTGGCGGAGCGCTGGATGCCCAGGGTCTCCCCCGGCTCCAGAAGCATGCCCGCGATGGCGTCGGCCTCCGAGACCAGCCCTCCGGCATTCCCCCGCAGGTCCAGCACCAGCCCCTCCTCCAGGGCCATCTTCTCCAGCGCCTTCCGGATCGCCTCCCGCGCCGAAGGATCGGAGAAATTGGTGAGCCGCAGATAGCCGATGTCCTCGCCCAGGTCCCCGGTGATCACCGTGCCGCTGTCCGGCAGGGGCGCGCCGGAGCGATCCGTCTCCAGCCTGCTGGAACGCGGCCGTAGATAGATCTCGACGGTCTCCTCCGTTCCCCTCAGCCGCGTGTAGGGATCGTTCAAGGAATCCAGCAGCGCCGCCACCTCGGCGTAGGCCCGCGCCGGCGCGGCGTGGGGATCGGTGAACCTGTCCCGAAGCTTCTGCCAGTCCTGACCGCGAAAAGTGCGATCCAGGAAGTTGCGATCAACGAACGACCAGGCCAGGCGATAGATCAGCTCGGAGAAGGGCGGCAGGTCCCCTTCCAGCGCCTGCCGGGCCGCGAGGTAATCGCCGGTGCCGGCGTGCGTCAACGCCAGCTGGAAGCGCGCCGCGCCCAGAAAGTCGCTCGGGTCGAGAAGCAGCGCCCGGTTGAGGTCCTTCACCGCGCCTGCCGGGTCGCCCGCCACGCGGCGCGCGGATCCGGCCAGCTGCCACGCTTCCACCCGATCCGGGGCGAGCTCCAGGGCCCGCTGAGCCTCCACCACGGCCCCCCGACCGTCTCCGGCCTTCAGCAGCGCCAGCCCCTTCCACAGCGGCGGCCAGGGAGAGCGAGGATCGAGCCGGGCCACCTTTTCCCGCCAGGCGGCGGCCTCCTTCCCGTCGCTGTTTCCCTTGTCCAGCAGGACGGAGAGGGCGAGGGCGACGTCGCCCCGATCCGGAAAGGCGAGGGCCGCCCCCCGGAGCTCCTCGAGCGCCGCCGCCGGATGCCCCGCCGTCTCCAGCAGGTGCGCCAGGAGCAGCTCCCGCTCCGGAGATCCCGGCTTGCCCTCGGTGAGTTTCGCCGCCCGCTCCTCCTCCAGCCACTTCCCGAGCTGCTCCGGCGAGCGGATCAGGATGCCGGACAGGCGCGCGGCGATCTCGGGATCTCCCGGGTCGGAACGGAACAGCTCGGCGTAGGTCCGCCCCGCTGCCTCGGCGCGCCCCAGCTCCTCCAGAGCGATGGCTTCCAGCACCCGATCGGGCGCCGCCGACTTCTTCCCGGCATTATCGCGCCGCAGCGACTCCAGCCGGCTCTCCAGCTCGCCCAAACGCTTCCAGCAGAGGACCCGCATGAGCCGGGCCGTGGGATCTCCCGCGTGGGTCTGCGTCGCCTCGGCCCAGATCTTCTCTTCCGCCTGGTCATCGGCCTTGAGTCGCTGCAGATAGGCGAGATGGTAGAGCGCCAGGAGATGCTCCGGCGCCTTGGCAGGAATCCTCCTCAGATCCGCCTCGGCGTCCGACGGCCTCGCGCCCTGCTCCAGAGCCAGGGCGCGGAGCAGGAGCAGGTCGCTGCGCGCCCGGTTCTTCTTCAAGGCTGCCGTCGCCGCCTCGGCGCACTGCGGAAACTGTCTCGCCTGGCAACGCAGGCGTGCCAGCGCGGCGAGCCCCTCGACGCCGGCCCCCGGCGCGCGCGCCGCTTGCTCGGCTCCTCGCAGGCGATCGGATAGATCGCCGGCCTCCTTCATCTCCAGGGCCAGCGCGGCAGTCTCGGGCGCCCGCTCGTGGGCCGCGGTGAAGGCGGTCACCGCCGGGCCCACCTGCCCCAGAGCCAGCAGGCTCCGCCCGAGCTCTTGCTGGACGCGGGCGCTGGATGGAAAACGCTGCGCCGCCTCGGCCAGGAGCTGCGCGGCCCCGGCAGGATCTCCCGACTGCCGGAGCGTGGCGCCCCGCGCCACCTCCAGCCGCTCGGCCTTCTCCGGGGGGACCGCGGCGCCGCCTTCGGCGAGGACGGCGAGAGCTGCATCGAAGCGAAACGCGGCGCTCTGCAGATCGGCCAGGCCCGCATAAGGCAGGGGATCCGTGGGGCGCAGCCGGCGCGCGATGCTGAACTCCGCCTCGGCCTCGCTGCGCAATCGCCGGCGGCTGAGCGCATCGGCCAGGAAGAGGTGGGCCTCGTAGAGACCGGGGGCCCGCCGGAGGACCTGTCGATAGCTCAGCGCCGCCCCCGCATAGTCGCCGTGCCGGCGCTGCGCCGCGGCCCGATGCATGAGGGCGAGGATGGCGTCGGCAGCGGGGCTGCCGCTAGGCCCGGGGGAGGGTTCCGGAACGGCTGTGAGCAGCACGGCGAGGAGAGTTAGAATAGCCCTGAGCAAGACGACTCCAAGGAAGCCCGCGGTGCACGGGGTTTCCTAACATAGCTTCCCCCGCGAGAGCCGGTCAAATGGGGTGTCCGACGTTTGACGCCAGAGCGGGAATTTCCATAGAATGTCGGCCTGCTTGGGCCACGGTTGCTCCACCGTGGCCCTTTTGCTTGTCAGAAAGCTTCCAGGCTTTATGGGCAAATACGTCTCCATCAAGGTAGTCGACCGGTACCGCAAGGCCGGCCGCCCCGAAGCTTCGTTTTCTCTCAAGCGGCTGCTGGTCGGGGATCCCCTGGCCACCTCCGAGGTGCCCCACCAGCGGATCTCCAAGACGGTGGCCCTGGCCGTCTTCTCGTCCGACGCCCTCTCCTCCTGCGCTTACGCCACCGAAGAAATTCTCATCGCCCTCACCGCCGCCGGAGCGGCGGGCCTGGTCTACGGCCTGCCGATCGCCCTGTGCATCACCACCCTGCTGGCGATCGTGGCCTTCTCCTATCGGCAGACGGTTCATGCCTACCCCAGCGGGGGGGGCGCCTACATCGTGGCCAAGGAAAACCTGGGGGTGGAATTCGGGCTCGTGGCCGGGGCGGCGCTGCTGGTGGACTACGTGCTGACCGTCACGGTGAGCATCGCCGCGGGAGTGGCCGCCATCACCTCCGCCATTCCCACCCTCTACGAGCATCGGGTGGTCCTGGGCATCGTGCTCGTGGGCTTCATCACGTTGGCGAACCTGCGGGGGGTTCGCGAGTCGGGGGCCTTCTTCGCGCCGCCCACCTACTTCTTCATCGTGAGCCTGACGGCGTTGATCCTCACGGGGATCTTCCGGACTCAGGTCTGGGGCATGGCAGCGCCGCCCCTCCCGGACCTCCAGGTGACCGAATCCTTGAGCATCTTCCTGCTCCTCAAGGCCTTCTCCTCCGGATGCGCCGCGCTGACCGGAGTGGAGGCCATCAGCAACGCCGTGCCGGCCTTCCGGGAGCCGGAATCCAAGAACGCCGCCATCACCCTCGGGTGGATGGCCGCCATCCTCGGCTTCCTCTTCATGGGGATCACGGTCCTGTCCCGGCGCTTGAACCTGATCCCGAGCCCCCAGGAGACGATTCTCTCCCAGCTCGCCCACACCATCTTCGGCTCCGGGGTCCTCTACTATGCGGTGCAGCTGGCCACGGCGCTCATCCTGGTCCTGGCGGCCAACACCAGCTTCGCCGACTTTCCCCGGCTATCGTCCCTGCTGGCCCGGGACGGCTTTCTGCCGCGCCAGCTGGCGAACCGGGGAGACCGCCTGGTGTTTTCCAACGGCATCCTGCTGCTGGGCCTGCTGGCCGCGGTGCTGCTGGTGATCTTCCGCGGCGAAACCCACGCCATCATCCCCCTGTATGCCGTCGGCGTGTTTCTCTCGTTCACCCTGTCCCAGCTGGGGATGGTGCGCCACTGGTACGACAACCAGGAGCCGGGATGGCAGGTCAAGATGCTGATCAACCTGACCGGGGGTGTCACCGCGGGGGTGGTCATGGTCGTCATTGCCGGCACCAAGTTCGTACACGGCGCCTGGGTGGTGGTCATGTTGATCCCGCTGCTCTCCTTCGCGTTTCACGGCGTGAAGAAGCACTACGAGTTCGTGGCCCGGGAGCTCTCGCTGGAGGGATATCACCCGAAAGAACCGGCCGGTCACGCCGTGGTGGTGCTCATCTCCGGCGTCCACCGGGGGGTCCTCGAAGCGCTGCAGTACGCCCGGGCGATCTCCTCCAACGTCACCGCGCTGTCGATCGAGATCGACCACCAGGCCACCGAGAGGCTGCGCGAGCGCTGGAAGCAATGGGGCATGAGAGTCCCTCTGACCGTTCTCAAATCGAACTACCGGTCGGTGGTGCGGCCCCTGCTGGACTACCTGGACGACTTGCGGGAGAAGCATCCCAACCAGATCGTGACCGTGGTGCTGCCGGAGTTCATCGCCAGCCGGTGGTGGCATCACCTGATGCACAACCAGACCGCTTTCCTCATCAAGGGAGCGCTCCTCTTCCGCCCCGGCGTCATCGTCACCTCCGTCCCCCACCACCTCGGCCGCCGCTGAACGCTCCGACAGCGTGCCCCCCGCCCCGGGCGGACAGGCCTCCGAGCGGGCTCGATCTCGAGCGGGCCTGCGGAGCTCCGGGTATGCCTGGTCGACAGGGACCGGAGGGAGGGAGCGTGATGCAGATCAGGAGCGGGAGAAGATCTGGTCGAGGGTCTCGCGGACTGCCCGGAGGTCGAACGGCTTCGCCAGGCAGGGACACCCCGTCTTGCGGAAAAAGTCCTGGGCGGTGGCGCTGGTCATGTCGCCGGTGGAAAAGACGAATCGGTGGGCCATTTCGGGCCTCTGGCGGCAGACGCTGTCGTAGAGACCCGTTCCGTCCAGCCCGGGCATCTTGAGATCGCTGATGACCGCGTCGAACGCCGCCGCGAGGATCTTGTCCAGGGCCTGCTTGCCGCTGCGGGCCGTCTCCACGCGATGCCCCGCGGTGCTCAGCACCTCGTTGAGCAGCTCCACGATCACTTCCTCGTCGTCCACGACCAGGATGTTGCGCGGCATTTCGGGAACACTGGAGTGGGCGCCGTGCCGGTCCGCCTGCGGCTCTTCCTTCACCTCCAGGATGGGAAGCTCCACGGTGAACGTGGTCCCCTTCCCCGGCAGGCTTTCCACCCGGATCTGCCCGCCGTGCTCCTTCGCCAGCCCCTGGGAGAGGCTGAGGCCCAGCCCCGTCCCCTGGCTCGCGGTCTTGGTGGTGTAGAACGGCTCGAACACCTTCTCCAGCACCGCCGCGGCGATCCCCGGACCCGTGTCGCCGATACGGATGAGAATGTGGCCGTCAGCCACCGACGTGCCCACCGTCAAGATCCGCTCTCCCTTCACCTCCAACATGGCGTGATGCGCGTTGTTGATGATGTTCAGCAGCACCTGTTGGATCTGGTGGTGCACTCCCAGGGTGCGCGGCAGGTCGGGCTGGAGGTGCGTCTCCACGCGCACGTTGTCGAGGCGGAGCTGGTAGGCCCTCAGGTCCAGGACGTTCTCCACCAGCTCGTTCAGATCCACGGTCTTGCGCTCCGGCTTGGTGCGGCGGGCGAAGTTCAAGAGGTTTTGGACGATGTGGTGGCAGCGCTGGGCCTCCCGGACGATGCGCTGCAGGTCCTTCTCGATTCGGGGTTGGGCATTGTTCTTGAGCGCCAGCTCCGCGAAGCCCATCACCCCCGAGAGGGGATTGTTCAGCTCGTGCGCCACCCCCGAGACCATCTGGCCCAGCGCCGAGAGACGGTCGCAATGGACCAGCTGGTCCTGGGCGTTCTGCAGGCGGTTCCTCTCCCGGCGAAGCTCCCGGAGAAGCTGATTGCGCTCGAGAGTCAGCGCGGCGAGCGCGGCCATCGTCCGCACCCAGGCCAGGTGGCTCGGGGAGACTTCCGCCTCCCCGGGGACCGGCTTCAGCGTGATGAAGCCCAGGGCCCGTTCCCGGGAGCCGACCAGCGGAATGTGGACATCCCCTCCCACGCCGGCCGCGGAGGGACTCGAGCCGCTCCCCTCGAAGAGACTCCGCACGAATTCGTCCGAGGGAGACGACTGATGGTAGGCGTCGATCTCCGCCTCACCGACCCCGGTGAAGAACCACTGGTACCCTTTCAGCTCGGCGTCCAGGAGGGTCAGGATGGCGCGACGATAGGGAGTTTGGCGCCGAATGGCTTCCATGAAGCCGCGGCAGGCGCGCTCCACGTCCTCGGCTTGACCCATCCGGGTGGCCGCGGTCACGCTCTCCTCGGGCAAGTCCCCGCCTTTCGCCGCGTCCCGGGCGGCCGCCAGCACCGCGGCCAGCAGACCCGACACCCGCTCCAGGCAGCGTACCGACTTGGGCTCGAGAGAATGCACTTCGCTGCGCCCGACGATGGCCACCGCCATGAGCTCGCCGGCGTGGAAGAGCGGGATGAAGCCGGCATCCCGGATTCCGGCCCGGTAGAGCATCTCCTCTTCCGCATAATGGGTCTCTTCGCCGATGGCGGAGACCAGCTGCGCGTGGCGCTGGGCGACGACCAGCGACGCGCAGGATCCGGCGGCGGGAATCAGCGTCTCGGGAAAAGAGGCCGCCCCGGGATAGGCGGCGGCGATGCGAAAGCCGGAAGCGTCGGGGAGAGGCAGCGCGAAGGCGATGCGGTCGCAGGGAGCCACGCGGAGAATCTCGGCAGCCAGGAAACCGTACGGATTCTCCAGCTGACGGTTTCCTGACACCCCCACCTCCCGATCTATCTTGCGCTGTTGTCACGACAACCCGGTGGAATATAGGGTTCAGCCCCCCATGCGTCAAGAAAACGGGGTTTGACCTCCGCGGTGGGATCGGCTAGGTTGGACGCTTCCTGGAGAGGGGGGCTCCGTCATGATTCGGAAGGTGTACCTTCGCCTGTGGGGCGAAGACCGCTACTTTGTGCTGGCCCGCAGCGCCACCCTCCACCAGAAGATCGACCTGCTGCTGCAGCGATCCGAGCCACCCTACCGCCGGATCTTCACGCATCTGCGCGACGCCGCGCTGCTGCCGGAGGCGAATCTGGCGCAGGCGATGAACGCCGCCTGGGTTCATCTGGCGCGGCGAGCCTATCCGGGGGAGAGGGCGGAGATCCTGCTCGCCCTGGCCAGGGATCCCTCCCACGCGCGGCTGCGCATGCATTCCCTGGCGCGCAAATACGGCGAGCCTTCGTTGCTCAGCTCGCGCCTCTTCATGAGCCCTTCCCAGGTGAACAAGATCTGGCTGGAAGGTAAGCAGGGATGGTCCCTCTACTGCGCCTACGGCCGGAAAATCACCAAACGCCCGCTCTGGTTCATCGCCTACCAGCTCGCCTCCCTCACCGGCCGCGCCCACGGTGCCCACCGCTTCGGCCCCGTGCTGCGGCTCCTGGAGCGCCGCCCCTACAGCTATTTCGAGCTGACGGGCCAGCTCGGGCAGCACTGGCACGTCGCCTCGCGCGAGCTCGTCCGGCGGCTGCTGATCTATCCCCTGCAAGGGAAATACTACCCCGGCGCCAGAATGGTCCCGCTCTTCCTGGAGCTGTACGAAGACGCGGTGACGCGCGGCATCCGGATCGAGCGGCGGCGCTGGACCGAGGGGAAGTGCGAGATCGGCTACAGCGACGGTCGCACGCACGCCATCGGGCTGACCGATCTGGTGGGCGGACTCTACGACCTGGCGGGAGCGCTCGGTGGCAAGGATGCTTACGGATTTCGGGGGATCCTGCGATTCCTCAAGGGGAGCCGCGAGTTCACGGAGGACCGGCTGCGGATCGAATCGGGGCGGCGGGACATTGCCTACCCTCTGCGAAAGCTGATCGACCAGGGGCTGGTCGTGCCGCAGAAGGGTGGAAAGTACCGGGTGGTCTTGCCGCTGGAGACCGCCGTCCGCTTCTACGAGACGCTGCTGCGTCCCGCCGATCCGTCCGCCACCCCCCGGCGCGTCTCGTTGCTGTCTCCCGCCCCCTGACTCCCGGCCCGGCGTCTCAAGCCGGGGCGGGGGTGCTTCCTTCCGGCTTCGCTTCGGCCGCCTTCGGCGCCTTCGCCTTCGCGCGGGCTTCCGACTTCAAGAGGCTTCGGCGGCGGCGCTGCGCCCGCTTGATCCGCTTGCGCGTCACCCGGGTCTTCTCCGCGTCCATCTTCTCTCCACCCGCGGCCAGCTTCTTCTTGAGACGATCCACTTTCTCTTTCAGCGTTCCCGCCTTGACCATGAATGACTCCTCAAAGTCGATTGTCGTCGGAAGGCGTCATCATCGCACACTCCGGGCGGCTCACACCAGCGCCCGGACATGGCCGCCATCCACCAGGAGGGAAGCCCCGGTGAGGTAGCCGGCGCGCTCGGAGGCAAGGAACGTGATGACGTCGGCGATCTCCTCGACCTCGGCGATGCTGATTCCTCGCTTCGCCGCGAGCGCCGCGGCCAGCTCGTTCAACCGCTCCGTGTCGGTGTAGCCGGGACAGACGCAATTGACGGTGATGCCGAAGGGAGCCACCTCGCCGGCGAGCGTCTTCATGAAAGCGGTGAGGCCCGAGCGATAGGTGTTGGAGAGGATGAGCGTCTCGGAGGGCTGCTTGCCCGTCAGCGAGGTGATGGTCACGATGCGGCCCCACCGCCGCTCCTTCATTTCGCCCACCACCTTCCGGCAGAAGCGGACGGCCGATTGGAGCGTGAGCCGATGGGCGATCTCCCAGGCCTCTTCGGGAGTGTCCTGAAAGTTCCCCGGCGGCGGCCCGCCCGAATTGTTCACCAGGATGTCCGGCGGCCCCAGGCGTGCGACGGTCTGCGCCAGGAACTCCCCCACCGCTTTGTCGTCGGTCACGTCCGTCGGGAGGCAGAAGACCTCCGAACCGGTGGTCTGCTGGATCTCCCGGGCGGCCGCCTCCAGGCCCGATCGTCCGCGCGCGCAAAGCGCCAGGCGCAGGCTCAGCGCCGTCGCCTTCCCCATCCCCGCACTGGCGCCGCAGACCACCGCCACTTTGCCCCTTATTCCGAGATCCATCTTCGACCTCCCTTCAATCGACTCCAGGAGCCTACCCGCGCTCGGCGAGGATCTCCATCACCTTACGGTGCAGATGGCTACGATACCGTAGCCCCGCCGAGGCCGACGCCCGCAGCGCCGCATCGATCGGGCCCGACAGCTCCTGCAGCGAAACCCATCGGGCTTCCCGGATCTCATGAAGGTCCTGGGGCTCCAGCCGGGTGGAAATCGCCTCCGCGGTAAACACGTGGGTCGTCCAGTGGACGGTTTCCCCCCCGCGGGAGAATTCCACCGCCATCTTCAGGAGGTAGCGCCGCAGCCGGATCTCGAGTCCCGTCTCCTCCATCATTTCCCGGGCGATTCCCTGCTCCATGCTCTCCCCCGGGAGCACTCCACCGCTGGGAGCCCGGTAGACGCCGGGAGGATACCCGTGCTTGGCGATCACCGCCAGCTCCGCTCCACGCTGCACGTAAACAGTCACGTCGTGGGCGCGACCGCCCAGCTGGCTTTCCTTCAGGATGGCCCACTCCTTCTCTCCCATCTCGAAGGCGGCGCGCTCCTCCACGGGCGCCCCGTAGAGACGCTCCAACCTGCGAATTTCCTCGGGATTCAGGAACATGGCGGCCCAACACTACCCGCAGGCTGGAATGGGGTCAAGAAAGGGCCGCGCTCCGGATGGTGCTCCCTCAGGGCAGCCGGTGCCGAAGCCCATCCAGGTCAATTAGCTTTCTATCCCCATTTTCGAGCTTGACAAAGACCAATAATTATGGTCATATGACCAACTATGTTGGTCTCAAGGTCATCACCTTTCGGCGGGCGAACCCGGACCCTTGTGCTCCTGGCCCTTGGCCTTCTCGAGGAGAGCTTCCCGAGAGAGCTCGCTCGTATCCTCGCGGTGCCGTTGAACGGCGTCCAGCAGGCACTCCGCCGCCTGGAAGACGACGGCCTGGTCGCGGGGCGCCTCGCGGGGCGAACGCGATTGTATCGACTGAATCCCCGCTATTTTGCGCGAAGAGAATTGAGCGACTATCTTAGGCGCCTCGCCGAACCGGAGGCCGAGCTCACGGGACGCATCGAAGGATTGAGGAAACGGCCGCGCCGCGCGGGCAAGCCGAAGTGAAGCTCACCTCACGCTCGAGCTTGGCCGAAGTCGTCGCCTGTGTCGCGCAGGCCCTAGCCCGCGCCAAGATTCGCGCTGTCCTGACCGGTGGAGCCTGCGCGACGATCTACAGCAAAGGAGAGTATCAATCCTCCGGCCTCGACTTCGTCCTGCAGTCGGCGATCACTCCTGAACAGCTGGATGCCCTTATGGAATCCATCGACTTTCACCCGACCGGCAGCCGCTACGAGCATCCTCGAACCACCTTCTTCGTCGAGTTTCCCGCGGGGCCTCTCGGCATCGACGCTGACATTGACATTCGGCCCGTTGTTACCAGGATCGCAAGAATCCGCGTCAAGGCGCTTTCCGCGACGGATTCGTGCCGTGATCGCCTTGCGGCCTTCTATCATTGGAACGACCGACAGAGCTTAATCACGGCAGTCCAAATCGCCAGGCACCGGAAGGTAAACCTGAAGGCGATCCGGGCCTGGAGTGAGCGGGAGGATGCCTCCGACAAGTTTCTGGAGTTTCTGGGGATCCTACGGCAGGCTCGAGGAAAACGCCCGCGACTGGGGAAGCGGGTCGTGCGGTGAGGGGTTACTTCGCCGTGGCGCCGGGCAAACTGCGCCAGTGGGTGATGGCGTGGAAACCGATGCTGGTCGGGCTCGTGGTGGGGACATTCAGAAGGAAGCGCTGGCCGTCGGGCGTGACATCCCCGAAGACCTCCAGGCCGAACTGCCCGGGCTCCGATCGCTCCGAGAACTGGAACAGCCGGACCGGCGTCCCGGGACCGCCGCCGGAGCCGCTTCCGGTCCCGGCCGCGCTGCCACCCGGACGACCACCTCGGGGCCCACTCGCAGCGCCAGCCTGCCAGGGCACCATCATCAGATACCCGTCCGCCGACTCGTAGAACATCTCCCTGCCATCGGAACGCCACCTCGGATTGCCTCCGCCGTCGGTGGAGATCTGCCATTGCCCCTCCCCGCCACTCAGGTTCCGGACGTACACCTCGAAGCGGCCCGACATATTCGAGACAAAAGCCAAGCGGCTGCCATCGGGTGAGACCTCGGGGAATTGCTCCGTGAAAGGAGTGCGCAGGATGTCCGTCGGCTCCCCACCACCGGCCGGCAACATTTGAATGTCCTGTTCGGTCTTCGGATCCTGGTTCGCGAACAGCAATCGTTTGCCGTCCGGCATCCAGCAGAGGCCGGTTTTCCACGTTCTCGACTCGTACAGCACATGCGGCTCGCCGCCTCCGTCTACCGGGGCGGCGCACACGTCGCCTACTCCTTTGGGCTGGCACGAGAACGCGATCTGGGCGCCGTCGGGCGTCCATGCCGGGCCTATAAAGGCACCTGCCTGCGGCGTGAGGCGCACCGAGCGGTTCGATTCCAGATCGCGGATCCAGAGGTTGGAAAGTGAGTTGATCGAGTCTGCCTGCACATAGGCGACCTTGTGCCCGTCGGGGGAGATGCGAGGCGTCCTGTAGAAGCCGGCCGGAGCCAGGCTTCCAACTTGCCGACCTTGGCGGTCGTACCAGCGCAGCTCCGAGGATCGCCCTGACTCCGGAACAAAGACGAGGGTCCCGTCCCCTGCCGCCGAGAACGGCACGAAGTTTTTCGCCTCCCAGTAGCTCAGCTTATCCGGGACGATCGGCACCGCCTCCCCCTCCAACCGCAACGCCTTCGCGTCGAAGCGCCAGGCGTAGAGATTCGCGGAGCGACCGTAGATTAGGTATCCCGGCTCGACGTACAGGGCATTCGTAGAATCCGAGATCAGCACAGAAGCCTTCGATCCATCCAGCGCAGCCAGCATGAGGCGGCCGAGCTCGTCACGCCCCCCGACCCGCGCGCGGGACACGTAGAGGAAATGCCGCCCGTCGGGGAGAAACACCGGCCAGCGATGCGTCGTTTCCAATTTCGGATCGTAGGTGGTCACCTCCTTGGCCTCGCCTCCGCTGGACGACACGCGCAGGATCGACGAGGTGATGTTGGGCGCGAACAGGATCGTTCCCTCGCTGCCCCAGCTCCCGCCGCGTCCGCTGGGCGCGTCGGCGATGACCCTCGGGGATCCTCCCCGCAGGTCGATGGTCTTGAGCTTCCCCTCTGCGAAGAAGCCGAGGCTCCCGCCATCCGGCGACCAGAACGGGTACGAGGCCCCGGTGGTCTCGGCCATGGGTCGGGACTCCATCTCCGTGAGGCTGCGCAGCCAGATTTGTTTGCGGCCGTCGACGGCGGAAGCGACGAAGGCCAGAGTCTTGCCATCCGGCGACAGGGCCAGGCCCAGCTGGTCGAACGGAATGAGCGCGTTGCCCGGTGGCGGCATGAGCGTGGCGCGAAACGCCCGCGGGGCCGTCGCCGTCGGTGCCCGCTGCCACTGGGTGGCGAGCGCCAGCGCCAGCACGGCCAATCCGAGCACCGCCGCCAGCCCCCACGCCATCGCTTCGCGCGTCTTGCGCCGTATCGTGATCGGCGCGGTCGCATCCGCCTGCGAGCCCGCCTCGGCAATCCACTGCAGCTCGGCGCCGACGTCGCGCGCGCTCTGCCACCGATCGGCCGGGTCCTTCTCCAAACAGCGCCGCACCACGTGATCCAGCGCCGCCGGGGCCACCGGAA
>QHVQ01000018.1 GCA_003222305.1 Acidobacteriota bacterium
AAATAGCGGTCAGCGATTCTGGAACATCATGCATAGGCCACTCTCGCCAGGGACGGTTGGCTCCCCGGGAACGGTGTGGCGTTTCGCAGAAAGTGGCGGACCTTGGTTAGGAGTCGGCTGATGGTTCGGCACCGATGATTGCGGGTCACGTTCGCGTGAAGCTGGAGCCACAATCGCTCGATGCGGTTCTCGTCGGGACTGTATGGCGGCAGGAAGTGCAACCGGAAGCGGCCACCCCACTCCGCCAGCGCTGTCTTGACGATCTTGCTGTAATGGATGATGTAGTTGTCGAGGATGAGATGAAGCACCGGGGCGCGACGATAGCGTCGCAGCACAGCGCGCAGCAGGTTCAAGAAGAGCCAGCTCCGTTTCTGGTCGCCTTCGACCCAGACCAAATGTCCCGTGCGGTGGCTCAGGGCTCCGGCGAGGAAGCGTTTCTCGTTCTGCCCCGGCGTGAGAACCCAGCGTTGTTGTCCCGGCAGAGTCCAGTCGGGACCGATTCGCGGATTCAGGTCGAGGTCCACTTCGTCGACGTAGAAGGCTTCCTCGTCGGGTTTCAAGGTGGAAAGCAGGCTGCGGATCTCTCGCAGACGCCGCTGGCGACGAGCCTTTCGCCAGGGGCACAGCACCCGAGCACGAGCTCGGCCCCATCGGGCGCGCAGGATTTTCAAGCAGGTCCCGAGCGTGGACCGACTGACGCGAACTCCTGTGCGTCTGGCCATCTCCCGGGCCAGCAACTCCCGGCTCCAGCTGCTGCGTTCCCACCCACAGTCGGTGGGAGCCAACCTCAGCAGTTGTCGGAGTTCCTCCAGGAAGTTCTCGTCCACCTTCCGGTTGCCATTCTCCTCCCGCTGATCCTGCAATCCCGCGTCTCCCTCGGTGAAGTACCTCCAGGCGGTCCGGCTTACGTGAGCCCGGGCCACCTTCAAGTGCCGCTGGATGGTCACCGAGCTGCGGCCTTCGGCCAGCAACACGATGATCAGGTAGCGCTTGCACAACTCGGCGTCCCGAGATTTCTGAGCCCGGCGAGAAAGGGCTCGACGTACCTGCCGGGAGATTGAGATAATGTCCGGGAGACTCAGTCTCAAGGGCACCTCCTCGAAGAAAGGTTGGCGTCGCAACCACCATTCTACGAGTCGGTGCCCTTCGCACGTTCAGCAATATTTTCATGAACTTACAAGTGATCCGGAATCAATGACTTCTATTTAGGAGCGTCCTGTGTGCGATCGGTTCACCTGGAAAATTCGGTCCAGGGCCGGAGCTGACAGGTAGAGGTGCCCGGGGCCGGGATCCAGTGCGATGCGCCTGGAATTGTGGGAGCCAATGGGTCATTGTCGCCCGTCGATCCGATCTTCAGAGTCACTCCGGCGGGCCTGTCCCTTGAGTGGCGATGCGGGGAAGATGGACTTGGGTGCCACGTCCGCTGCAGCGTGGGTGTTTCAAAGGAGAGACCGGTCAGCTACCCAACAGATTTGACCGAGCCGGCCCGCCGGAAGTCGGCGTGCGCTGGAAGTCAGCAGGGTCTGGAAAGGGTCGGGCGCTGCTATAATTCTGCACTGCTTCGTGCCCGGAGGACACATGGGCAAGATTTATCTGGACAATGCCACCACGACCCGGCTCGACCCCGAAATCCTCGTCACGATGCTTCCCTATCTGGAGGAGGAATTCGGCAGTCCCAGCTCACCCCACTCCCTGGGGCGGCGCGCTCGCGAAGCTCTGGAAGTAGCGCGAACAGAGGTGGCGCGCTTCGCGGGGTGCCAACAAGAGGAGGTGTTCTTCACGGCTTCGGCCTCAGAGGCCAACAACTTGGCGCTGAAAGGAGCTTTCGGCGCCCGGGGTCGGCGTTGGAGGCGGTTGCTGGTTTCCGCCGTGGAACATGCCTCGGTCCTCCACACGTCGCAGAGTCTGGCACGGGAAGCAGCGGACCTCGCGGTGGTGGGCGTCGACCTCCAGGGTCGGGTGGATCTCGATCTTTTTGCCGGGGCCGCGAGGGACGGAGCGGGCCTGGTCTCGGTGATGCACGGCAACCCCGAGGTGGGAACCCTGCAGCCCGTTCAGGACATTTGCCGCATCTCCAAGGAGTGTGGGGCGTTGGTGCACATTGACGCAACCGCGACGGCAGGCTTGTTCCCGGGTCTATGGCGTGAATTAGAAGCTGACCTGATGACTCTTTCGCCGCACCTATTCCATGGTCCCAAGGGCATTGCCGCCCTGATGGTTCGCCGCGGCATTCGGCTACTCCCCCAGATCGACGGAGGGATCCAGGAAGGTGGACTCAGGGCGGGGACCCAATCGGTGGCGCTGGCTGTGGGCTTTGGGGAGGCGGCACGCCTCGCACGGGAGGCAGCCCCGAACCGCGCGGCCCGCCTTCGGGTTCTTGGCCGGCGCCTGAGGGATCGGCTCGAGGAGACTCTCTCCGATTGGGTCCTCACTGGCCACCGCGAAGCCAGGATTCCCGGGCATCTGAGCCTCTGTCTCAAATACGTGGAGGGAGAGGCTGTCTTGGGGCTGTTGGACGACGCAGGGATCCTGGCGGGGAGCGGATCGGCCTGCACCCTGGGCGCCGGCAAGCCTTCTCATGTGCTGCAGGCCCTAGGATTGGACCCCGTGCTGGCGCGCGGTGCCGTGGATTTCTGTTTGTCTAAGCTCAACACCCCTGAAGAAGTCGACGAGGTGGGTGTCGCCCTGACCGATATCGTGGCCAGACTCAGGCGCCTGTCCCCCCTGGCACCCGGCGCGGCGGAAGTCTGAAGCTAAAAGGGACGGATGACGAGGCCGCTGTAAACCTTGGGATAGAAGTAAGTGCTCTTCTGGGGAAGTCGCAATCCTGCCTGAGCCGCCCGCACCACCGATTCAACCCGCAGCGGATTCAGCAGAAACGCCCCTTCCACCTCCCCTCTCTTTACCTTCCGGATCGCCTCGCCCGCATCGGGAGTGTAGCCGATGGCCCCACCCGCCACGGCCTCCAGGGAGATTCCCAGCGTCGCGGTGAGGATCTCCCTCTGAAGCAGAATCGTGTCCAGCTCTTCCAAGGGATCAGAGGTTTGAGCAGTCGGGCCATCGATTCGCAGCAGCAGAGGTGGGGCATTCCGGACGATCACCGCGAAATGCCTCTCCCCCACCTCGCGAAGGCGCCCGAGAATCTCTTCCGGTTCCGCGTCCTTGGGGAGGTCGGTCACGGCGTGGCGTTGGCGAAGGATGCCAGCCAAATCCCCTTCCTGTCCTGGGGCCTGCCTTTCCTGCAGAAGGCGATGGATAGGAAAAACTCTGAACCCGCGGTCCCCAAGGCTGCAGAAGAATGCGAGCACGTACCGAGCCCCTGGGTCGCCTGGAAGCCGATCGCGCACGTCCATGGCCGACTCGAAGCGATGATGGCCGTCGGCGATGAGGGTCCAATCGGGGAGTAGTGCCTCCTGCAAGCGGGCCACGTCCCCCATTTCATGCATCCTCCACAGCTCGTGGGTGACGCCCATGCCATCGCGGAAGACGAAGAGCGGCTCCCGGTGTGCCGCTGACTCCAGGCACCGACCGGCCCCTCCTGTGGTGTCGGGATGCAGGAGAAAGATGGGGCTCAGGTTGGCGCGGCAAGCCTCAATCAGTCGGGTCCGGTCCTGTCGGGGCGCGTCCAAAGTCTTCTCGTGGGGGAGCACTGTCCGCCCGGTCCCTCCCCGGGGAGGAAGGGTGAGCGCTCCGAGAAAGCCCAGACGCCTTATCTCCTTCCCATCGGGTCCTCGGTAGGTCTGACGATATGGGTAGAAGGACGCCTCTGGATCCTGCTGTAAAGTGCCCTCCTCTTGCCACCGGTGCAGCAGTGCGGCAGCCCCGCTATAAAAGCTCCCGTCCTCCCTACGGCCCGCTTCGCCGGGAAGGATCAACCGAACGACGTTTCGCGGGTGCAACTTGAGATAGTGGGTTAGCTCTTGCGCGGAGATCACGTCATACGGGGGGGCGACGAGACGGGCCATCTCCGCCGCGAAACGAGGATGGTAGCGCAGGGCCCGGAACGGAACGATTTCGGTCATCCGACCTACCGGCGGGTATTGTCACCGACGGTTGAAGGAAGCAGGCGGAGCGAGAGTCGGGTGAAGTATTGCTGCTCCACGGCCCCGTTGGAATAGCGAGGGATCCATCGCATGGCGCGGATCTTTCCGTCCATCCCCCTGATTTGCAGGAGAGCTCGAAGATCGACTCGAGTGCTGGTGCTGCCCAGCGGTGACAGTTTCGCCTCCAGGCCATAACGCCCGGATCTCATCTCGTTGGTCTGGAACCAGGGATACTTGGGGGTCGCCTTGGGAGGAGGAATGGAGACATCCACCCCAAACTTTTTATCGTTGAACTCCACCAGGTCGGTGAGCAGGGTGCCGTCCTTCCTGCTCTCCTCCTTGAGGTTCAGCCTGTCCTCTTTCATGAGCACCAACAGCTCGGCGCGTACCCGCTCTGGCGGTGCGTTGAATTGCCAGGTCTTCCAGGGGGAATTGACAGGAGATGGGGCTGTCTCCTCTACTTTCTGAGCAGAGGGCTCGGGAGCCCCCAACAGCAACCCCGGAACGCTCAACAGAAGCAGCACCACGTTGGCCCGCGTCAGCGCACTCAAAGCCGGAGCACCTCCCGAACTTCTGGATGCTGTGAAGACATTCAGTATAGCATACGATCCTTGGCTTCCCACGAGTGGAAAGCGTTCGGAGCGCTTCTCCAAGGAAGCCCCCATCTCTCGCTAATCCCTCCGTCGTTGACTTCTGACCATCAGGACCTATAAACTTTCGACTTCGTTGCTCTGCCGTTTCTCCCTCAACTCTCGCGGAGATCCTTCTTCATGACGAGATCCCCGAATGCATTCCCCAGAAAGCGCCTGCTGCCGGGACTGGGGGTCCTGGTTCTGGTGGCCGGGCTCGGATGGTCGGGAGGGATTCCCCTCCTCGCACAGGCCGCTTCGTCCCCGAGCGGGGCCCAGCCCATGAATGGCCTGGACTTCAGCGGCCTCTCTCCGCAGCAGACCGCCACTGCCACCCAGATCCTGAGTGAGATCCGCTGCAACTGCGGGTGCGGCATGACCCTGGCCGAATGCCGTACCAAGGATCCCAATTGCTCCCGTAGCCTTTCTCTGGCCCGCGGACTGATCGAGGACTTAAAGGGCGGCAAAGACGCGTCGACAGCACGGAATAATCTGCAGGCGGCCTTGGCCAAGGCGGCAACGCCTCCGCCGACCCCTCCTCCCGTTATGGACCCCAACAAGGTGTTCAAGATCGACGTCACCGGGGCACCTTTCAAGGGACCGAAGGGCGCCGCGGTGACACTGGTGGAATTCTCCGACTACCAGTGACCCTTCTGCGCTAGGCTTTTGCCTACCCTCGAGCAGGTGCTCGGGGCTTATCCGAAGCAAGTCAAGCTGGTCTTCAAGCAGTATCCGCTCACCTCGATCCACCAGAACGCCAAGCCAGCGGCCCTGGCGACGGTGGCCGCGCAGAAGCAAGGGAAGTTCTGGCAAATGCACGACAAGATTTTCCAGAACCAGGCGAATCTGATGGATGCCCAGGGCAAATACCGTTTCGCCGAATTCGCCAAGGAGCTAGGGATGAACGTGGCGAAGTTCGAGACCGACATGAAGAGCCCCGAGCTGGAGAAGCTCATCGCCAAGGACCAGAAGGACGGCGCCGATGCCGAGGTGACTGGTACACCGTCCCTTTACCTGAACGGAAAGAAAGTGGCCGATCGCTCGTTTGAGGGGCTCAAGAAGATGATCGAGGCCGAGCTCTCCAAGGGCGCTTCGGGGGCCACCAAGCCCAACTGAGCTGCGCGCGGGGCCCGCAAGTAACGAAGCCGCCTGTCGGTCGAACCGCATTCCCCTCAGTGCCCCTCCAGCTTTCCGCTCTCCAGGTCCTCGATCATCCTTTGGACTCGGCTTGCCGTCGGCTTGGGAGGCCGGAGTTCCAGGCAGCGACGGAAATGCTCCAGTGCCATCGCCTTTCCCCCAGGGCGTCCGGCATAGATCACTCCTAGGTTTTGATGGAGCTCGGGTTGGTCCGGGCGCGCTGCCAGCGACATGAGGTAGTAACGCTCCGCCTGCTCCCCCTCCCCCTGCTGCTGTCTGAGATAGCCCAGGAGTGCCGGCGCCTCCCACTGCGACGGGTCCAACTCTAGAGATCGGTGAAGCTCGCTCTCTGCCTGGCCTCGCCTACCCAGGCCGAGCAGGGCCTCTCCCAACCCCCTCCGCGCCACGGGAGAAGCACCATCGATGTGCACCGCCTCCTCAAAGGCCTCGAGTGCTTTCCCCATCTCGCGGCGCTGCAGATAGAGATCGCCCAAGCTGGAAAGAATCCGCAGAGAGGGCGGACTTAAACGAAGAGCCTCGAGCAGCTCCGCCTCGGCCCTCTCCATCTCCCCCCGGGCCTGATACAACGCGGCCAGGTTGTTATGAGGATCCGGAGAACGAGGATCAAGACTTGCAGCGCGGCGATAGGAGGCCTCCGCCTCCTCGATGCGGCCCAGGGCCCGGTAGGCATTGCCAAGGTTGTTGTGAAGGGAGGCGCTCCCGGGAGCCTTGAGCAGCGCGGACTGCAGCAGCGCCACCGCCTCGCCCCCCTGACCTAAATCCGTCAGCGTTACGGCGAGATTTCTTCGGGCGGGTTCGAAATCATCGTAGAGCGCCAGACACCGACGGTAGTTATCCGCCGCCCTTGCAAGGTCGCCTCTGCGGCGATAGGCGTTGGCCAGGTTATAACGGACCTTGGCACTCCTCGGGCACACCTTGACCGCCGAGCGGAAGAGAGTGTAATCGTCTTTCCAGTCCCGGTTCCTCTCCCGGGTGCGCGCGCCCAGGCACGCGACCAAGAGAAATAAAACCACGGCCGAGCTCTCCAAGGGCGCTTCGGGGGCCACCAAGCCCAACTGAGCTGCGCGCGGGGCCCGCAAGTAACGAAGCCGCCTGTCGGTCGAACCGCATTCCCCTCAGTGCCCCTCCAGCTTTCCGCTCTCCAGGTCCTCGATCATCCTTTGGACTCGGCTAGCCGAGAAACGCCAGAGTCGCGATCACCGCCACCCCCAGGACCGCGCCGGGATCGGAAACTCCATTCACCGGGACAATCTGCGGGGCGGAGTAGTCAGCCGAGAGTTTCGCCGGAAAGACGAACAGCCCCAAATAGCGGCACGTAAGGAACAATGCCGTCACCACCCGCCGTGTGGCAGGAACGTGGGCCAAGGGGTTGTCGATCGGAGGAATCGCGCCCGGCTCCATGAGGACGCCGAGCACGCGCGCCCGTAGGAGCAGATAGACGCCCGCGATGGCTACCAGAATCACCAGTTCCGTGACCCGCAAGCGCCGCTGGGTTCCCTCCGGCCGCCCCATCAACTGATCCGTGAGCAACACTAGACCCGGATAGGCTAGGGCATTTTCCTTGGCCAGTATCGCCAGGAAGAAGAGGACCGCGGAGCCGGCGAACACTGCGTTTCGCCTCCGTGAACTCCCCGCAGGGAACCTATCCAAAAGGAGGGCGGAGAGGATGAAAAGGGCCGAGAGGATCTCGGCGCGCCCCACCACTCCCGCCACCGCCTCGCTGAGGAGAGGATGCACGCAGAAGAGCGCGGCTCCCGCTAAGGGAAGAAAGCCCCAGCCGAAGAGCCTGGTCAGGAGGGCCATCAGTGTCATGCAGACCAGGGTATGGAGGAGAAGATTGACCAGGTGGAATGTCCATGGAGCTCCCCCCCCCGCGGCGTAATTGAGGGCAAAGGAGAGGATCGTGACGGGCCGATAGAGTCGGTTGGATCTCCCCTCCCCGGACCAGTAGGGAGTAACCCACAGCCCCGCGAGTCCCGAGAGAGAGCGCAGGTTCTGGTTTTCTTGGATGACGACCCGGTCATCGAAGACGAAGCCGTTACCCAATGTGTTGACGTAACTCCCTAGGGAGAGGAGAGCGATAACCAGAAAGGAGAAAACAGGGGGCAACTTTAAGGGGCTTGCCGGGTGTGGGGCCAATGGGCGGCTCAAGCCTCAGGGAGCGGGTGGGAGATGGCCAAGACTTCGCTCAGCGGTCGCCGGCTGAGGTCGATTTTTGCGACACCTCCAGCTTCACCGTACGGGATCCGTTCGTGGTGACGAAATCGCTCTCGAGTGGTGTCCACTGTCCGTTGACCGCCAACAGGTCGAAACCCAGGTAGATGTCGTAGCGACCCACGGGCAGGGGAAAGGAGTACTCGGGTCGCAGCGTGGTGCAGGTGCCCGAGGCGATCCAGCGGACCACGTTATTGGTTCCATACCTGGTGGGGCTCTTCTTTAGTTCCTTCGCCGTGGGAAGTCGCGGCTGGAGAGGTTCCTTCGGCTTGCGTACCTTCTCCAGGTAGGCCGTCTTGATGGTGGGTGATTCCATGAGCTTGGTTACTCCCGGGGAGCCCTTCCGACTCACGGAGATCTGATATTTGTAGCCCATGGTGGTGATCAACGGCCCGCTGCTCTGGTCCCGCGGTTTGAGGGTCTCTTTGGAGAATCCCAGTTCATTCCGGCTCACACAGAACTTGCGGTTTCCCGAGAGCGACAACAGCAGCGTGCCTCCATCCGCCGAGGCCCGCGCGGTCTGCGGGAAAGGAGAAGTCTGGGCGACGGATGCTCCGGGGTGGGAGCCCTGGGTCTCGTCCTCAGGACTCGGCGGCTGCTGCGAAAACAGACTGGAAGTGCAAATCACTCCCAGGACCAAGGCTGAGATTCCGCCCAAGCCATTGACCTTTTCAAGCCCCAACGCTATGACCCCCGTGTCGACCGAGCGCCTGTGCTATATTTCTTTCAATATCCTGAAGGTTTGCGAAAGGCAAGGCTCATTATACTGGTGCTGTCGGCCAGGAGCCAAGGGCGAGCCGGGAGAGCCGAATTCCCGGAACTGCCCATCTCGACTCGGGTGCGGGGATATTCTAGCTGGAGACCGGGAAGAAACCTCCGGCCCGAAGCGGGCGGCAATCGACCGGGGACTGGAAACCCGTGGGAGCAGGCACGCAGTGGGGAGGGGTGGGCAGCTCCGGGAAAGACCTGTCAAGATCCACGAGCCGGCTGGGATTGAGCGAGCCTAGGAGTCTCGGGTACGACGCTTTCTTGGCCACTCACCCTCCTTCCCACCTGCCGCCCTGGGAGGGCGAGCGGTGGGACAACCACCGGCTGAGTCGCGCGGCAATCTATCCAACAATTGGTGGACTGTCAAGAAAAAAACACAACATTTGGTAGAATTCGAAGTCACCTCACAATCTACGCTCGAAGCTCTTGAATTCCCGGCCGTCCTTCAGCTTCTTGAGGAGCGGTGCCGGACCCCCTACGGTAAGCAGGCCGCCCTGGCGCTGAGACCCACCCTCTCGCGAGACCTCGTTCTGAAGCTTCAGTCCGCGACCCACGAGATGGTTCAGTTTCGCAGCCTGCATGGAAACCTGCCGCTGAATCTCACGACGGACATTCGGCCCTTTTTCGGACGTCTGGGGGTGGAAGGCTCGCGGCTGACAGGCGCTGAGGTTCACCTGGTGGTGGAACAACTCAAAGCTGCGCTGGAAGCACGTGGTAGCCTGGTTCGATGCCCTCAGGAGGCACTGCGTGAGGCCGGGCGCTCCCTTCCTGAAGTGGGGAATCTGGTGCGTTTCCTGGACGGGAAAGTCTCTCTCACGGGGCAACTCGAGGATCGCTGCAGCGCCGATCTGCTGCGGATTCGCCGTCACGTCACCTCCCTTTCCGCGCGGCTCGAGGCGGAATTGAGGGCCATCGTGAGCCAGGGGGAGATGGCCCGGGCCCTCCAGGACGATTTCATTGCGTTGCGGAACAATCGGCATGTCCTTCCCGTCCGGATTGACGCCCAGGGAATGGTGGAAGGCATCGTCCATGCCCTCTCCTCCAGCGGGGCGACCGTCTACATGGAGCCCCTCTCCACAGTCCCGCTCAACAACGAGCTGGTCCGTGCCAAAGAACAGGAAGAGGTGGAAGTCCAGCGGCTCCTCTTGGAATTCAGCGATCTTCTCCGCAGCCGGCTCCCCGAACTTCGCGATCTCGTCGAGGGCCTTGCCGAGCTAGATCTCCTCCAGTCCAGGGCGATCCTGGCGGAAGACATGGAGGGAGTTGATCCTGATTTCGTCGATGAGGGCGCGGGCTCCTCCCTTCTTCTTCACCTGGTAATGGCCCGCCATCCGGTGCTTGAGCGAGCCCTAAAAGGGGCGGGGCGGCCTCTGGTCCCGTTGAATCTGAGTCTGGAGCGGGAGCAACCGGTGCTGGTGGTGAGCGGTCCGAACACGGGAGGCAAGACCGTGGCCCTAAAGACGGTGGGACTCCTCGCCCTCATGGCCCAGAGTGGACTGAAGGTCCCGGCGCAAGAGGCGCGCCTGCCGATATTCCACAAGGTGCTCATTGACATCGGGGATCACCAGTCGATCTCCGACAGCCTAAGCACTTTCTCGGCCAGAATGGCTAACATTTCGAGCATGTCCAGGGAAACGGCCAGTCCCGCTTTGGTGCTCTTGGATGAGGCAGGAAGCGGCACCGATCCGGAGGAAGGGGCCTGTCTGGGCATCGCTATCATCGATTTTTTTCGGAGGC
Organism: Acidobacteriota bacterium; assembly: GCA_003222305.1. Lineage (GTDB taxonomy): Bacteria > Acidobacteriota > Polarisedimenticolia > Gp22-AA2 > AA152 > AA152. The sequence goes on from QHVQ01000018.1 coordinate 10,550, forward strand.
GCGGCGCCATCGTGCTGGCTACCACCCACCATCAGGGGATCAAGGCCTATGCCGCCTCCACTCCGGGTATGGCCAATGCCTGCATGGAATTCGATGAAGAGTCTTTGCGCCCCCTCTACCGCCTGCGCGCCGGGGCGCCCGGCCGTAGCGGCGGGCTGGACACGGCGGAGCGTCTGGGACTTCCCCGAGAAATGGTTCTGCAGGCTCGCCGACTCCTGCCGCGACAGCGCGAGATCCTCGACTCCTATCTCCGCGCTCTTCAGGCGCTTCAGGAAGAGCTTCGGCTGAAGCTCGAGAAGGTTGAAGAGGCTTCCAGGGATGCGCGCCAACGGGAAGCCGAGCGAGAAGAAACGGAGCGGCGCCTGGCGCGCGAGAGGGAGACGCGCTTTGCTCGTTATCTGGAAGAGAGCTCCTCACGGGTGCGTGAGGAGTGGGCGAGGTTTCTGCGCGAGATAGAGGATCAGGAAGGAGCGCGGCGGCTCCGGCGGGAACTTGAGAAGCGGGAGAGGGAGACCCTGGAAACAAGTCGCTCCGGACTGGATCTGGATCTCGTACCGGCCTCTCGGAAGAGCAGGCCGGGTCGCTCCCTGCCCATCGCGCTGGGAGACAGGGTCCACGTCACTTCCCTAGGTTTGACCGGTACCGTGGAGCGGTTGGACGGAGATCGGGCGAGGGTCCGCTCGGGATCGAAAGTCTTAAACGTGCGCCGTGAGGACCTGGAAGCGCCGCAAGGGCCGTCCCTGCGAGAACCCGAGCTTCCCGCGGGGATCCGACTCCTGCGTGCCGAAGAGCCCCTGGTGCGGCAAGAAATCGACCTGACGGGAAAGAGGGTGGAGGAGGCCCTCACCATCCTCGACAAATACCTGGACGACGCTTCCCTGGCGGCTCTCAGCCCACTCCGGGTCATCCACGGACTGGGCACCGGGAGACTACGGGCGGCAATCAGGGGCTTTCTGGAGTCCCACCCGCACGTCGAAGGATTCTCAGAGGCGGAACAGAGGGAAGGAGGCAGCGGAGCGACCGTAGTCAGGCTGCGGCTCTAGTTCCGGGAGGCCTTGGGATCCACCATTTGGTCCATGAAGAAGTCCAGGAGCACTCGGACCTCGCGGATTCCGAGCTCATCTCCGTCGTGGCCCATCCGCAAAAGCTCCTCGCGCACCGATTGCGCGTCGAAAGCTACCTCGTCGCGGTCCTCGAACAGGGTCACACGGGCCTCCAACATCAGGACTCCAGCGATGTCGCCCAGGACCACGGGAATCCTGCTCAGCGGCAACCGGGTCTGGCGGGACAGGCCGCGGAGCTTCTCCTCGAAATCCTCGAAGTCTGTTCCCGTCACCGAATTCTCCGGAAAATGAAGGTAGTGCCGTCCTTGACAGCCACGCCGCGCATCTCGTCCCCCGTGATGGTGAATTCCAGGGTGAAGGGAGGCTCCGGCTCGTAGATCACCGTCTGAGCCCGGGTGGACACATGGACAACAGGCACCAGGATCAGATGGTTGCCATCCACGGTATAGCCGCCGAACTGGGAGATGTTGGTCTGGCTGCCCTGCAGGGAGAAGTTGACGGTGGTGCTGTAATGCCCCTCCAGGAAGATGAACCCTCCTTGGGTTTCCACAGTCGACGAGGGATAGACGATCTTTTCCAGCTTCCAGACTCCGGTCACCGGGTCCACGGTGGGACGGCTCTGCGCTCCCTCGCTGGCAAAGGCCTGGGCCAGCACCAACGCGCAGGTCACCTGTAGCCAGCATCTTCCAAGCCCTTTCATCTTCTCTCCCCCTTCGGGGCCCGCGCCGACGCCGCCCGGGTGGCTGGGGTCCCGGTCAATATAGTCCTTTCATACGAGTGGGCAATGCTTCTGTCCTGTCAGGGACCGACAAGAAACGGATCGTCCCCCGCCTTGCCAGCAGCCAGATCCAGCGTGAGTCCCCGCTCCCCCTCTACGGTGAGCGGGCGATACCACCGGTAGACCGAAGGTCCCTCGCTGAAGGTCGCCCAGATCCGGTATTCGCCCGGGACGATGCCACCTACGCGATAGGCCCCGCCGGGATCGGCGGAGACCTCGACCACCTTGAACTCCTCTAGCAGGGCCTGCTCTCGTGCATCGTATTTCGCCTCCAGCGCCTGAAACTCCCCCTGTTTGGTCGCCAGCCGGCGCTTGGCCGCATCGAGGTTTTGGCCGGCCCGGGTGAAGTTGTCGGAGCTGTTCAGGGCTTGGCGTTTTTCGATCTCGAGAGCCACGATCTCCTCACGCAACGCGCGGCTTTCCTGCTGATAGGAGGATACCAGGGCGACGCGCTTCGCTTCCAGTTGAGCCGCTTTCCCCAAGAGCACGATCCGCGCTCCAGCACCATAGCGGACCTCCCCTGACGCCAGCCTCAGCGTGATGCGGCCGGAGACTTCGGGAGCGGCTGGAGAGGGACCCGGGGCCGCTGGCGGCTGGATCGGCGGCGGGAACGTGGGGGGTGGAATTGCACCCTGGACCGATGGCGCACCCGCCCGCACCCATCCTTCCACCACGATGCGCACATAACCGTCCTTTTCCTCCAACGTGCGGCGCACTGCCCCGGGGAGCAGCACTGCAATGGGATGTCCGCCCGGAGTCTCCAGCACTTCTTCTCCACCGGCGGAGCGCACTTCTTCGGCCAGGACCCCCGAGAGGGACGCCCCGGAAAGCAGCATCAAGACCATGAGGGATTTCATACAAGACTCCGACAAAGGTCCGGTCGGGGGAGGATACTGAGGTGCAACGCCGGAACATGATAGCGTTCTGCCATGGCTCGGGCGAGGGGAAGGCCCGCCCGGCGGCGCGCTCGGGGCGAGTCTAGAGATGGAAGACGAAACCAAAGGTGTAATTCTCATGAGGCGCCCCATCGGCAAGCCCGATATCCACGCCCAGGCGCAGCGCCAGGTTCTCCGTCGGACGGAAATCGATGGTGGGGGTGATCCGGAAGTCTACGTCGCCTCCGTCGTATCGCCGCGACTCGTATCGCGCCTCCGCCAGGAAGGTCCAGGAATAGGAGAGTTTCAGGAGGAAGCCGCCGCCTAGCGCCGCGGAGGTCTTGCCCGAGCCCGTCCCTGAAGGTTTCGGATCGCCGTTGAAGCGGACATCGGCGTTCCAGAGCAGAGCCGATCGGGTGCGGGTACGGCGGTTGGCGACAAACAGTCCGTAATCCGCCGCCCCGGATCCCAGAAGCTCGCCGTCGTCGGCCGTCGGAAACTTGACCAGCAACCCGGCCGCCCAAGAATGCGGCCCTTTCTTGAGCTGGAGCTTCGCGAACACATCCACATCGTCGGGGCCATTGTTGCTGAGGTCCGCGGCGAGTCGCTCCCCGAACAACTCCTGGTCTTCGGAGCGGGACCGGTCCAAGTATCCGAAGGTCCCCCCGAACTCCATGCGGTTGGCCACAGCGAAGGTCGCGATGCCCCGCACTCGGCTATCCGTTCCTCCGCTTCCCCAGTCGCCGTAGTCTCCGCGCAGCTCAAGCCAGGTCGAGCGAATCAGCTCACCGTCCTGGAGGAAATTATCCAGCTCCATCCATCGATGGTCGCCGGTGATCTCCTGCCCCTGGGCCACCGAGGATCCCCCCAGGAGCAGGAGAGAAAGAGTGAACAACGCTGGAAGACGATGATTCCGGACCGAGCGTCCCTTCATCTGACGTTCTCCCACATTTGTGTAATGGACTGGTTATTCCTTGATCCCGCTATCCGTCTCCCTATATTCGATCACGGGCTGTGTTCCTCCGATTCTGTCGCGGCCGGCGCTGATGAGGCGAATCCGCGACGTCCTTTGGACCCCGGGCGGATTGGGAATGACCAAGAAGGAGCTGATTCACCGGATTTGCCGGGACTGCGCCTCCTCGAAGAGAAACACTGGGCCGAGGGAGCGCGGTCGGACGGGAATGAAGCCCATCGTTGAACGGGGCCGCTCCGAGACTGCCCGCGTCCTCGCGGCCGGGACAACCCCGCAGTCCGCAGGTCGAAGAGGTCCGGCGCATTCCGCGACCGGGAGCCGACACGGTCACGGTCAGAAGACGGCGGTCCTTCTCCGACTGGCAAGCGTTCAGCCAGTCCTGCAAGGCGTCGATCTTGCGGATGTCCGGGAGGGAAGGCGCCGCGGCCTCACTCGGGGTCAAGTCTTCCCGCTCGCGAATGGATCGGACCTCTTCGTCGAAACTTCGTACTGCCTCGGCGCTGGCCGCCACCATCTCCAGCCCGCGCACTTTCTCCTGCAGCAGGGCGATTTCGATATTGCGATCCTCGATCTCTATTTCCGCTTGTCTCAGGTGGTTCTGCAAAAAACCAATTTCCTTCTCCGAGCGCTCCCGGATTTCCCGGATTTCCCCTTCCCGCTCCGCCAGAAGAGAATCCTTCATGTCCAGCTCGCCACGCGCCTCCAGCATCTTCTGACCGCTGGCCCGGATCATGCCGTACTGCACCAGCAGCCGCTCGTGCTTCATTACCAACTCGTTGTAAAGGTCTCTGGGCACGGTGCGTTCAGCTGGAAGCTCCGCCGCCCAGCGCGTGGTTAGGCTCGACGGCGCCGGGGAGGAAGGCTCCGCCAGGATCTCCCCCTTCACGAGTCCCAGGGCCTCGAGGTTCTCGAGCCCAATCCGAAATTCCTCGCCGAACTTTCCCTTCTCCTTCTCCGCAGGCAGCCTGCCGGTCTTGATGTACCGCCGGATCGTGGCCGGCGCGCGGCCCAATGCTTCCGAGGCCTGACGAATGGTCAAGGTCTTCATGAAGGCTCCCCTGAGATCGGGACGCCGCCCTCCCGGCGCGAGAATCTCGGGGGCGTGTCCGCGCGTGGTTATACCAGAAGCGATCCACGAAGTAAATAAGTCTGATGAGGGTTCAGCGCTTGAGGCGCTTGCGAGGGGCCGGGCGCGGCGCCTGACGACCCAGCCGTCCTTCCGCCAAGGCCTGGCAGATGTCCAGGGAGCTCACGATGCCCGTGAGCCTTCCCTTCATGCAGATGGGCAGCCGATGGATGCGCATCTTCCACATGAGCTCCGCGAGGCTCTCCACGGGGGTGTCCTCCTCGGCGCTGATGGCCGGCTCGGTCATGATCTCACCGACCGTGGTAGGGCCGGGGCCGGGCAACTTTCCCTCCGCAGGAGAGGTGAAGGGGTGTCGGCCGCGTCCCAGCCCGCCGAAGACCACGTCGCTCTCGGTCACGATGCCCCTCAGGCGACCGGCGGCGTCCACGACCGGGACTCCCTTGATGTTTCGTGTTTGGAAGATCTCGCACAGGTCGTCGATGGACATGGATGCGGTGGCGGTGGCCACCTCGCGGGTCATGATATCGCGGGCCAGGGTAGTCAGGGCATCCTCCCAACAGCGGCTTCATTATGCGACTCCGTCGTCGTAGTGACAAGCGCTTTCGAAGCCTCACTTGGCCTGCCTTGCAGGTTCCTGACCTATAATGTTTGCCCGATCCGCGGCAGTCCCGTAGAGGATTCCATGCCCGATCCCGCGCTTCCCTCAGGAAAAGGCCTTCCCCGCCGGGTCGTGGTCACGGGAATGGGCGCGGTGGCGCCCAACGGAAACGATCGCGAGTCGTTCTGGCGCGCCACCCGGTCCGGTGAGAGCGGCGTCGCTTCCATCGACTCTTTCGATACACAAGGGCTGGATTCCCGAGTCGCCGGCGAGGTCAAGAGATTCGACGCCGAGGGTCTTCTTAAGCGAAAGGAGCGGCAGCACGTCCCGCGGGTCGTGCCGCTGGCTTTGGCCGCTGCAGGTGAAGCGCTTCGGGATGCCTCCCTGCTCGACCCGGAGGGGCGCGCAATCCATCCGCGAAATCTCGGCGTGGTCATCGGTTGCGGAGGGGGCGGATTGGAGTTCACGGAGCGCCAATACGGGCATTACTTTCGAGGCGAGATTCGCAAAGCCAGCGTTTACGTCATTCCCAGCTCCACCACGGGCACCGTCAGCAGCGAAATATCCATCACCTTCGGCATCAAGGGACCTAGCCACGTATTGTCCGACGGATGCACCAGCTCCACCGACGCCATCGGCTATGCCTTCGAGACGATCCGATGGGGGCGGATGGCTCAACTGCTCACCGGCGGGGTGGACGCCACCATCTCCCACGGGATCGTCACCGGCTTTTGTTTGATGCGGGTACTCTCCACCGCTCGCAACGACGAGCCGGAAAAGGCCTCGCGGCCTTTCGATCGGGATCGGGATGGATTCGTGCTGGCTGAGGGGGCGTGGATGATGGTGTTGGAGGAGCGCGAACTGGCACTGCGGCGCGGCGCAAGGATCTACGGCGAGATTGCGGGATATGGCTCCACCTGCGACGCTCACCACCGGGTTCGCCTGGCGGATGAGGGCGAGGAGCCGGCGCGTGCCATGGCTCTGGCGCTGGAAGACGCCGGAAGAAGACCGGAACAGGTGGATTACGTTTCCCTGCACGGCACCTCCACGCCACTCAACGACGTGGTGGAGACCCGAGCGGTCAAGCGCTGCTTTGGTCGTTGGGCCGAACGCATTCCGATGAGCGCCCTCAAGTCCATCATCGGGCATCCCCAGGGTGCCTGCGGTGCGGCAGCGGTGGTGGCCACGCTCTTGGGGATGCGCGATGGCTGGTTCCATCCCACCCTTAACCTCGACCATCCGGATGTCCGGTGCGACCTGGATTACATCCCCCACCTGGCCCGGGCGCTGCGGGCGGATCTCGCGCTTTGCAACTGCATCGGTTTCGGCTCGAAGAATGCCGCTTTGGTCCTTGCCCGACACGAGTCTTGATCTATGCTCCGTCCACTCGCCCGCTCCCGGCGCGAAGAATGGCTGGACCGGCCCCATCCGGACCCGGCCTAGCTGCGCATCAATTTCGAAGACCTCCGCCGCATCAACCGGTGGTGGGGAGGGAATCGCTCCACTCTGGCCGCCTTGGCCCCGCCTCTTGACTCCTGGCCCAGGAGCCGCGCGCTCCGCGTCCTGGAGGTGGGATCGGGGGGCGGCGATCTCCTCATGGCCCTGGCCAGGCGCTGCCGCAATCGCGGGATCACCGCAAGGCTGGTTGGCGTGGACCGGTGCCGGGTGGTGATCGAAATCGCCCGCCAGCACCTGGCGCCCTATCCCGAGATCCTCCTGCTTCGAGGAGACGGTCTCCGCCTTCCCTTTCCTCCCGGTACCTTCGATTTCGTGGTCTGCTCCCTGGTTCTTCATCACATCCCTGCGGAGCGCGCCGCGGAGTTTCTCCGCGGGCTGGGGTCTTTGGCCCGAGAGGGGGTCGTCGTGAGCGACCTCCGTCGCGGCCGGCTGGCGTACGCCATCACGCTCCTGTTCGCGCGACTCCTCACGCGCGGGCGGATGACCCGGGCGGATGCTCCCCTTTCGGTGCTCCGCTCTCTCACACTTTCCGAGGCCCGGGATCTGGCCCGCCGGGCGGGGTGGGAGAGGGGCTCAGTGCGACGCAGTTTTCCCCTGAGGTTCATCCTGCTCGATCGGCCTCTTCCACGCTGATGTCAGGGCGAGAGGAAATCGAGATCCTCGTGGTGGGAGGCGGTCCCGCGGGGGCGACCGCAGCCCTCCTACTCGCCCGATCGGGAATCGAAGTCTGCCTGGTGGAAAGGCGCCGGGAGTATCAGGGGAAGGTGTGCGGAGAGTTCGTGAGCGCCGAAGGGGTCGCGGTGCTGCGACGGCTGGGAATCCTCGAGAGGCTCCTCTCAAGAGGCGCACTCCCGATCACCCACACCCGGATTCATTCGGCCTCGGGCGATGCTTTCGATTCAACCCTTCCCCGCTCCGCCGGAGAGGGCGGGATAGGAATAAGCCGCCGCCTCCTGGATGAAGCTCTCCTCGCTGACGCCGCCGCGGCGGGGGCGCGAATCTTCCGAGGGGCCCGGCTCAGCGGCCTGTCCCGCGTCGCGTCGAGGTGGGTCGCCCGGGTCCATCGCGAAGGAAGCACGGCGACGCTCTCTGCGCGGGTGGTGCTGGGCGCCGGTGGTAGGAATTCCAAGGTGGCGGAGCTGGCGGGGCTGGCAGGGACTCTTCCCAACGTCGGCATGGGGCTCCAAAATCATTTCCTGCGTCTCTCGCCATCGGATGAGCGCGTCAACTTGTTTTTGCTGCGCGGCGGTTATGCGGGACTCGCCCCGGTGGAGCAGGGTCGTTGGTGTCTGGGCGCCCTCCTTTTCCGCTCGGCGGCGGCGAACCCATTCACCGACCTCACGGCCTCCCTGGCTACGACGTCCGGAGCGCGAGCGATCCTCGCGTCCCTTGGCGACCGACTCGATCAGGGCGCCACGCACCCCATCCGGATCGGCATGCGCCGCCCGACGACTACCGGCCTGCTGCTGGCGGGCGATGCCGCGGGGAGCGTGGATCCCTTCTCGGGACAGGGGATCGCCCTGGCCCTCATGGGTGGCGAGGCGGCGGCCGAATCAATCCTTGGCATCCTGCGGGGCCGAGAGTCTCCTGCCCGCCTCGGTTACCGCGACTTTCTTCGACGCGAGGTGGGCAGCCGGCTGATAGTGACGGCCTTACTCCGTCGGATCTTGGAACGCCCAAGTCTGGCTCATGCATGCGTCAGCGCCTTCCGGCGCCACCCCATCCTGGCTTCCCGACTCGTAGGGCTCACCCGGAATTCGGGTGGACCCTTTCTGGGCCCTCTGCCGCGCCTGGCGGCCCGATTCCTCCTGAAGTGATCTTCGCCCCGCAGCCCGCTGCCTGCTGTGCTAAGATTCGTGCCTCGGAAGACCATTAACCGCGCCAACGTCGCGGGTCCCGGTTGTCCCACGGCCCCCACCCAGCCGCACTGCCTCCGGAGAGAAACCATGACCGCCACTCGCATCGAGAAAGACTCCCTCGGAGAGAGGGAAGTCCCCGTCGAAGCCTACTATGGGGTACAGACCGTGCGCGCCCTCGAGAACTTTCCCATCAGCGGCATGCGTGCACATCCGGCCCTCATTACAGCACACGCCACCCTCAAGAAGGCCGCAGCCCTCACCAACCGCGAGCTTGGAAATCTCGATCCGAAGATCGCCGTCGCCGTGATTCAGGCCGCCGACGAGCTTCTGGAGGGCGGGCTGCGAGACCAGATCGTCGTGGACGTCTTCCAGGCCGGGGCGGGTGTCTCCTTTAACATGAACTGCAACGAGGTCATCGCCAACCGGGCCATCGAGCTCCTGGGAGGACGCCGCGGCGATTACCAGCTGGTGCATCCGAACGACCACGTGAACATGGCGCAAAGCACCAACGACACTTTCCCAACTTCCTTGCGACTCAGCTCTCTGACGATGATCCGGGAGTTGGACCCGGTGCTGGAGCGTCTGGAAAAGGCCTTCGCAGCCAAGGGAAGAGAGTTCGACGGTATCGTCAAGTCCGGACGGACGCATCTGCAGGATGCGGTCCCCGTGCGGCTGGGGCAGGAGTTCGCCGCTTATGCGGTCACCGTCGGGCGCTGCCGCGGGCGGATCCTCGCCTGTCGCGAAACGCTGTCGGAAATTGGGATCGGCGGCACTGCGGTGGGCACTGGAATCAACACCCATCCCGAGTACAGGGCCAGGATGGTGGCCCACCTCTCAAAGCTCACAGGGCATGATCTCAGAAACTCGCCCGACATGCGCGAGGCGATGCAGAGCCAGTTTCCGCTGGCTGACCTTTCTTCCGCGCTGAAGCTCCTGGCCCTGGAGCTGATCCGAATCGCCAACGATTTGCGCCTTCTTTCCTCCGGCCCTCGCACGGGTCTCGCCGAGATCCAGCTTCCCGCGGTACAGCCTGGCTCCTCCATCATGCCGGGAAAGGTCAATCCGGTCATGCCTGAAGTCTTGAACATGGTAGCCTTCCAGGTCGTCGGGAATGACCTCACCGTGGCACTGGCGGTCCAGGCTGGACAGCTTGAGCTCAACGTGATGATGCCGGCCATGATTTACACCGTGCTCCAGTCCATGGAGATTCTCAAGAACACCCTGGAGGTTTTCCGGACCCGCTGCCTGGAGGGAATCACCGCCGACGCCGCCCGCTGCGAGCGGTACGCCCTGGACAGTGTTGGAATCGCTACGGCTCTCAATCGTCACCTCGGATACGCCGCGGCGGCGGAGGTCGCCAAAGAATCCATGCGTTCCGGGAAATCGATCTACCAGATCGTGGTGGACTCGGAGCAGCTCAGGCGCATCCTGGATCCCCGGTCCATGACGGAACCGGGAATCCCTGGAAAGACCTGAGGGGCAGTCCACTCCATGCTTCCCCTCTCGTCCACGGCCCCGAATTCCCTCCCACCGCTCCAGGAGCATTTCCCGGCGCCCCCTGAAGGTGGCCGAGGATCGCGGGGGCCCTGTCGTCGACTTCAGGACTTACTGCTGCATCCACGGCATGCACATCCTCCCGGTGTTGGGCCGAGCCGACACCAACAACCACCCGATTCTGCACCGCGATCCTTCGAGTGGTCGACTCGAGGAGTTTGTGCTGAAGCATGGAGCGTTCACGAGAGAGGGGCGTCAGGGAGATGGCTCTTGGGCGCTCCCGAGGCCTCGGGGCGGCAGGATTTTCAGGGTGCCGGTCCCGCGAGCCTGGATCCCCGAGATGAACGTTCCCCTCGCTTCCACCCCAAGCGCACCGGATTCCGAAATCCCTGAGAGCAACCGGCGCCGATCGAAATGAAGGCTCAGATCCGGAATTCCGTCCTGGTTCTCGTCCCCCAGGGTGGCGCTAAAAGCATTCGCCAAGACAGCCGCACCTCCAGCCACCGACAGGGTCACCGTATCGGGGTCCAGATCGGCCGCCGCGAACGGAGATTGGGGCTCCAGCCAGATCTTGAATCCGTGACCCCGGCTCCGGGGTGAGATCACCCCGGGTGACAATCCCAGGTCCATGGGGAGCAGGAGCGCATGAAAGACGTCCACCCGTGGAGTGATCCTGGAGGTTCTGGGATCGGTGACCGGTACGCCCCGACTCTTCAGGCGCTCCTCCACGTCGGCCGGAGAGAGTCCCGGATTGGCGGAAAGCAACAGCGCAGCCGCGCCAGAGACATGAGGCGCTGCGAAGGAGGTTCCGCTCTGCGACTCCAGGCGGCCGAAGCTTCCATCGGTCACGATTCCCACCCCCGGGGCCAGCAGGTCCAGGGTGGGGCCGCCGTTGCTGAAGAAGGGAATTTGGTCCTCCCGGTCCACCGCTCCCACCGACAGCACTCCTGAAACGCACGCCGGAGAGCCCAGCATGTCGGAGCGCGCATTGTTTCCCGCCGCGGCCACCAGCAGCCCTCCCCTCCCCCGGAAGACTTCGGCGAGCTGGGCCAACGCCTCGTTGAACAAGTCGGCCTGGTCGCACGGCGGAACATAGGGCCCCGCTGCGAGGCTCAGGTTCACCACCCGGACACCTGGGGCCTGGCTGACGACCCAGTCCAAGGCTACCAGGACGTCGGAGAAGGTGCTGATCAAAGAGTCGCTCAGGACCCGCACGGCCAATATGCTGGCTCCTGGAGCGATCCCCGCAGGAGCTATGCTGCCGCGGGAGGCGATGACGCCGATCACTCCCGGTCCGTGGGAAGAAAGGCTGCGGGCGGATCCGGGTCCCGACTGCCTCGACGAGCCGTCGGGACAGCACCCTCCCCCGTAGGAGCAGAAACACTCTTCCCCCACGAGAGAGGGATCGAGATCGGGATTCTCAAGGATGTCGGTCCCGCTGTCGATCACCGCCACCGTGATCCCTTGCCCCCGGATCTCCAGAGCCTGCACCCGGTCGGCGCCGATCTGGGCGGCCGATTCCAGGTCGGCGCCCATCACGACCCCGTCCAGGTCCACCTTGGACACCCGGGGATCCGCCATAAGCCGGGAGAGTCCCCTGTCGGTGATCCGGGCGATGAAGACCGGCACCGTCTCGAGACGGTGCTGAACCACCACCTCCGCCGACGGAACTCGGCGCAGGACGTCTTCTACTAATGCCTGAGGCGTGGGGGCCCCGGAACCCTGCTCGCGGTGCAGCATCACCACCGCCTGCACCTCGCCCTGGCGCTGCAGTTCCCGGACCAGCCCGGGGCCTGCCCGTGGGCCTGATTCGGAAGAAGCGACCAGGGGGCCGGGAAGAGCCGCACCCAGAATAAGGAGGAGCCCCGGGAGATGCCCGAGGTGGAAAACCCTAGAAAAACGCCACATAAGCGAAAGATACGTCCAGGAACCGCCCCCCGCAAGGCTTTCCTCGGGAGCCTGGGGATCAGCGGGTGGCGGAGAAGACGGCCTGATCTACATCGTCCACAAGCGTGAGGTTCTCGCTGATGCTGACCACCTCCCGCAACGCCAGGATCCCGTTCAGGAAGGCCGCGGCCAGGGCCACCAGCCCGTGCAGCCAGGCAGGGGTCCATCGGAAGTGGGTGTGGGTGCCGCCTCCGATGATGTAGGCCACCATGATCAGGGTCATGGTGAGCATGGAGAGGGGAAAGACTCGGGCTTTGAAAGCCAGGGTACGCCGGTAGAGATCCTGGTCCAGTCTGAACTCCTTGACGACCTCCTTGATCCGGGAACCCGTGCCAATGAAGTAGAAGAGGATGATGGCATGAGTGAAGATGGCGAGCAGGGTTACAGGAATGGCCCACTGAACGTGACCGGGGACCGAAATCCAGCCGCGCGATACTCCCACACCCATGAGCACCGGAAGCGGGAGGAGCAAAGCGGAGAGAGCAAGACGTCACCTCCCGCGCAGAGACTCGGTGACCAGGGCCTCCACCCGCTCCAGGGGGAGCCCGCTCACCAGCGGTTCGCCCTCGCCGTCGGCCAGAAACAGCTTGGCCTCCAGGTCGTGGTTTCCCGTGTAAATCCAACGCCCTTCCCGGCAGGGCTCCAAAGCGTTGAGCTCCAGCGCCAGGGGGGAAAGATCCAGACGCGCGCCCCGCGGAGGGGTCACCGTGTCGAACCAGGAAAAGACGTGGTGCTCCAGCTGGAACCGATACCCTCGACCGTCCCGGGTGGCCGTGAGAACCCGATGAAACCGGCAGGAGTCCAGGCGGGCCATTTTTTCCAGCTCCTCATCCGTCTCGATCACCGACACGCTGGAGGAAGGGTACTCCCGGATCCGAGCGCCTCCTTCCCGGAGACGCTGAAAAGAGTGGACGATGCTCTCGAACTCGTCCTCCCAGATCCTCCGGTGGGCACCACTCTGATAGAAAAGCTCCGGAAGCCGCCCCAGAAGCTCCTCGTACGCAGCCTGGGAGCGTGCGTCGCTCCCCAATCCCCGCAGCCGCGGAGCCACAGGTGAGCGCTGAGGATCCTCGAACGTCGTGACCAGGAGGTCAAATTTGACCGCGTCGGGCGAGGTAAAGGTACCGAAGTCTCCCGCCCGGGCTGCGTCCACCACAAATCGCCGGTGCCGCAATGCCTCCTGCGGATGAAGCACTGCCCAGACGGAGAGCAACCCGTCGGTGTCGAAATGATTGTTGGAGATCACTTCTACCTCAGAGAGGAACGTCTCCCGGCCGGGATCGGCCGCCAGCAGCAACGCCATCTCCGTGGTGGTGTCGGCGCGGTAGCGCGGCGGCGTGCGGTTGCCAGGCCAATGGCTCAGGTTCAGGGCCGGGGGTGCAACACCATCCACCACCAGCGTGCTACGGGGGTTCAGACCCTCATGAAAATACTCGAAGCGGCGTTTCAAGCTCGACCCTTCCACCACGCCTCGGGGGACCTCTCTGCGGTCCTTTCCTGGCTAAGCGCGCGCCGATTATAGGAAGGTCCCGCCGTGGCGGGCAACCGCCAGCCCGCCGGGAACCGGCCTTGACAGGAGAACGAGGGGCGCAGAAACTGATGTTGCAGCTTGTCGGAAGGGGGAATCCATGAGCGCATCCGGCGGGGTTACGCCCCGCGCCGAATCGCGGACCCGATTGTCGCTCAGAGTCAACGGCGAGCCGGTGGAAGTTCTCTTCGAAACCTACAAGACCCTGCTCGAAGTGCTCCGCGAGGACCTCGGGCTCACCGGCACCAAGCACGGCTGCGAGCTGGGTGAGTGCGGCGCCTGCACGGTGCTGGTGGACTCCCGACCGGTTCTCTCTTGCCTGCTGCTGGCCGCCGAGTGCGAGGGGTCCCATGTGCGCACGGTGGAAGGGCTCGCGCAGGGGGCCTGCCTGCACCCCATCCAGGAGACGTTCGCAGACCTGGGAGCCGCCCAGTGCGGCTACTGTACCCCCGCCATGCTCATGACCGCCTGCGCGCTTCTGGAGAAACATCCGAGTCCGAGTCGGGGGGACATCCGGCAGGCTCTCTCCGGAGTCCTCTGTCGCTGCACCGGGTACTTGCAAATCTTCGAGGCCGTCGAAGCAGCGGAACGCCGAATCCGCGAGAACTCTCCCGGCGGATCGGAAGGAGGCGGGTGAGCTCCAGAATCGCGGCCCTTGATCTGCAGGTGGTGGGAAAGCCCCGCCGACGCGTGGACGCCCGCGCGAAGGTGACGGGGCAGACCCGTTTCGCGGATGATTTGTTCCTTCCGCGGATGCTGCATTGCAAGCTGCTCCGCTCCCCTCACCCGCATGCGAGAATCCGCCGCATCGACGCCCGGGCGGCGGTGACTGCACCCGGCGTGAAGCTGGTCCTCACGGGCGTCGATCTACCGATCCCTTACGGCATCCTGCCGGTGAGCCAAGACGAGCACGCTCTTTGCCTCAACCGCGTCCGCTTCGTGGGGGATCCCGTAGCGGCGGTGGTGGCGGTGGACGAGCAGACCGCTTGCGAGGCTTTGGACGGGATCCGGGTGGATTACGAACCTCTCCCCACCATCGCTGATCCGGAGGAGGCCCTGACCACTCCGCAGCCGCGCATCCAGCCCTATGGCGACGGAAACGTCCACAAGAAGGTTGCCCTCCAATTCGGAGAGGTGGACGCGGCCATGGCCTCCGCCGACAGGGTCTTCGAGGACATCTTCTTCTATGAGGGGAGCACCCATCTTGCCATCGAGCAGCACGCCGCCCTGGCCGCGGTAGATCCCGACGGCAAGCTTACCCTCTGGTCCTCCACCCAGACGCCCCATTACGTCCATCGCGCCCTGTCCCGGGTGCTGGGGATTTCCCCCGCCCACATCCGCGTCATCGCCACGCCCAACGGCGGCGGCTTCGGCGGCAAGAGCGATCCTTTCAATCATGAAATCGTGGTGGCCAAGGCGGCAATGCTGCTCGGGCGCCCCGTCAAGATCTGCCTCACCCGGGAGGAGGTTTTCTACTGTCACCGCGGGCGCCACCCGGTTCTCATGAAACTGGTAACCGGCGTGAATGGCGACGGCCGGATCGTGGCCATGGATCTGCAGACCCTTCTGGATGGCGGAGCCTATGGGTCCTACGGCGTCGCATCCACCTTTTATACCGGAGCGCTGCAGACCGTCACCTACGAAGTCCCCCGCTATCGCTTCCGCGGATGCCGCGTATTCACCAACAAGCCTCCCTGTGGGCCCAAGCGAGGCCATGGCACTCCTCAACCGCGATTCGCGCAGGAAATCCAGCTCGACAAGATCGCCGTCGCCCTCGGTCGGGATCCGGCCGAGCTGAGAAAGTCCCAGCTGGCGAAGCCCCACGCCTTGACCGCCAACTACATGCGCATCGGCACCATGGGACTCGGGGAGTGCATCGACCGAGTGGTGGCGGGATCAGGCTGGAAGAACAAGCACGGTAAACTTCGATTCGGCCACGGCGTCGGACTCGCCTGCTCCTCGTATCTGTGCGGTGCGGGACTTCCCATCTACTGGAACGCCCTGCCACACTCCGGAGTGCAGCTTCAGCTGGACCGTTCGGGCCGCGTCGCCGCATTCTGCGGTGCCACCGAAATTGGCCAGGGCTCCGACGACGTCCTGGCCAATCTGGTGGCGGAGGTGCTCGGGATCGATCCCTTCGACATCCGGCTGGTCTCGGGTGATACCGATCTGGGACCGGTGGATCTCGGCTCCTATTCCAGTCGCGTTACCCTCATGATGGGTCATGCTGCCCTCCAGGCGGCGGAGCGTGCCCGGGACCTCATCGCCCAGGCGGTGTCCGCGAGTCTCGAGGTTCCAGCCTCGCGACTGGTCTTCGCCGGCCGGAGGGTGTTCGACGCGGAAGCTCCGGCGCGCGGCGTCTCCTTCGCCGAAGCGGTCCAGAGGGGTGAGGCCATGCACGGGACCCTGGGAACGACGGGCTCCTACACCCCTCCCGAATCGGCCGCGAAGTACAAGGGAGGCGGTGTGGGTCCGTCTCCCGCCTATTCCTATTCCGCCTGCGTAGTGGAGGTGCAAGTGCAGCCCGAGACGGGGTGGGTGGAAGTGGAGAAGATCTGGATCGCCCACGACATCGGCCGGTCGCTCAATCCGGTTCTGGCCCGCGGTCAAGTGGAAGGCTCCGTCTACATGGCCCTGGGGGAAGCGCTCATGGAGGAGATGGCCTACCGCCGCCTTCCACGGCACTTAAGCGGCGTGTTGGTCCACAAGTTTCCCTCGCTGCTGGAGTACAAGAGCCCCACCACGCTGGAGATGCCGGAGGTGATCACTTACCTGGTAGAGAATCCCGACGAGGCCGGCCCCTTGGGTGCCAAGGAGGTGGGACAGGGTCCGCTGCTTCCGGTCATGCCGGCGGTGGCCAATGCCGTGTACGACGCCGTCGGGGTCCGGGTGGACGAAGTCCCCATCACACCGGAGAAGGTGCTTCGCGCTCTGGGCGACCGGGAGTCGCGACGCTGCGGGCCGAAAAGCTTTCCGTTCATCGTCTGGCCGGAGCCGCTGAAAGTCGCTCCCCCCTGGGAAGGAGGAGACGGCACGGCCGTGAACGAAAAACCCAGGCGCCGCAAAGAGGGGGTCCTCATGTCTCCGGACGTGGTGCAGCCCGGACTCGCGCCACACCCGAGCACTCCCGAGGCTGGGCAGAAGACAGAATCCTCCGAATCATCCCCGGAGATGCCCGAGGTGCTTCGATGATGCGCTGCGGCCGGTTCCACTACCACGCTCCCCGAACCCTGCGCGATGCCTGTGCGATGCTCCAGGATGCCGGTTCCGACGGCATGCTCCTGGCGGGCGGCACCGATCTAGTCCCCAACATGAAGCGCCGCCAGCAGACTCCGAAGGTGGTGATCTCGCTGCGGCACGTGGCAGGACTGCGGGATGCAGGTCCCGACGGGAACCGCGTCCGGCTGGGAGCGATGCTCACTCTCTCCGATCTTACGGCGAAGGAAGAGGTGAGGGCACGGCACACAGCGCTCTTTAAGGCGGCCGCGCAGGTGGCCACGCCCCACCTGCGGAACATGGGGACGCTGGGAGGGAATCTGTGCTTGGACACTCGTTGCAACTACTACGACCAGAATTACGAATGGCGCAAGGCCATCAACTTTTGCATGAAGAAGGCGGGAGAGATCTGCTGGGTGGCGCCGAGTAGCCGGCGCTGCTGGGCGATCTCATCCACCGACACCGCGCCGGCCCTAATCGCTCTGGGGGCCGAGGTGGCGCTGGCAACCAGAGACGGCGAGCGGACCCTTGGCGTGGCGGATTTCTGCCGGGACGACGGCATCCAATACCTCACCCGCAACCCCGACGAGATCCTCACGCAGGTCCTGCTGCCCATTCCCGCTCCGGGAGAATCGAGCACCTACTGGAAGCTCCGACGACGGGGCTCCTTCGACTTCCCGGTCCTCTCGGTTGCGGCCTGGATTCGGAGGCCTCCGGAGGGTCGGGTGGAGGCGGCCCGACTGGTGCTGGGGTCGGTGGCTTCGCGACCGGTCATCGCCGAGGCGGCCGCCGGCCTGGTGGGCACCACGCTCTCCGAGGACGTCATCGAAGCGGTCGCCGAGGAGGCCTCGCGCCTAGCCAAACCCTTGGACAACACCGATTTCTCCCTGGGCTGGCGCAAGAAGGCGGCCCGCTACCTCATCACCGGGGCGCTGAGAGAGCTTCGCGGGGACGACCCCCAGACCCTCGGCCCCTTGGCTCGGCGGGCCGCGGAGCTGGCGCCGGTAGGATGATCCCGCCCGCGGGGCTCCGAGTCGGCGCGCTGATTCTCGCGGCCGGCGATTCCAGCCGTATGGGTCGCTCCAAAGCCCTGCTTCCCCTCGAAGGCCGAACTTTTCTTGAGGTCCTCCTGGACCGGTTCGTCCGCGTGGGCGCTGCACCAATCCTGGTGGTCCTGGGAGGCGCAGCCCCGGACATCCTCTGCACTGTGAAGCTGAGCCTCACGCGGGTCGTGATCAACTCCGACCCTTCCCGCGGCCAGCTCTCCTCCATCCACTGCGGTCTGGACGCGCTTGCCCCGCGCGAAGTGGATGCCCTCTTCCTGGCCCCCGTGGACACGCCAAGGGTAAGGCCCGAGACCCTGAGAAAGATGATAGAGGCCCTGCCGGGACATTCCCTGGTGGTACCCGTCCACCGGGAACGCCGCGGCCATCCTGCCCTCTTCGCCGCCGATTGCTTCCCCGCGCTCCGACAGGCGCCCCCGGATCAAGGGGCACGTGCCGTGGTCCATGCCACCTCCGATCGCCTCGAGCTCCCCTGCGACGACCCCGGCGTATTGGAGGATTTCAACACGCCTGAGGATCTTCGCTCGCTCTGAGGAGCGAGTCGGTCAACCGAAACTTCTTCCTTTCGCTATACTCTGCTTCCCTTCCGGGGACGCGGGAACATGATCGAACTCCCAGAGATCCAGGCGGCGGCGTTGGTGGTGGAGCGATTTGTCCGCCCGACGCCTCATATTTTCTCCTACACCCTCAGCCAACTGCTGGATCGCCAGGTTCATCTCAAGCCGGAGAACCTCCAGCGCACCGGCTCGTTCAAGCTGCGCGGGGCGTGCAACCGGATGATGGCACTCACCCCCGAGGAAAAGAAGGGCGGGGTGGTGGCGGCTTCCGCCGGAAACCACGCCCAGGGCGTGGCCCTGGCAGCACAGCTCCTTCAGGTTCATGCGACGGTAGTCATGCCCGAGGAGACACCTCTCGTTAAGGTCGAGCGGACCCGTTTCCTTGGCGCGGAAGTGATTCTTCAGGGCGCCTCCTTCGACGAGTCGCTTGCGATAGCTAGGCGGGAGGAGGCACGCCGGGGCCTTACCTTCATTCACGGTTACGACGACGAGAGAATCATTGCGGGCCAAGGAACGGTGGGGCTCGAGATCCTGAAGGATCTCCCCGAATGTGACATGGTCATTGTCCCGGTGGGAGGCGGCGGGCTCGTGGCCGGCATCGCCCTGGCAATGAAGTCGATGCGGCCCCGGGTACGCGTGGTGGGAGTGCAGGCCGCCGGCTGTCCTTCCGCGGCGAAGGCCCTGGAGGCGGGGAGGCCCGTGCTCGTGGAGCATCCCCGGACCATTGCCGATGGTATTCGGGTGGGACAAGTGGGTGCCCTGCCCTTCGCGATCATCCGGCGTTGGGTGGACGACGTGGTCTTGGTCGATGACGAAGAGATCAGTCGGGCAATCGTCGTGCTGATGGAGAAGTCGAAGCTGGTGGTCGAAGCGGCGGGTGCGGTGGGCGTAGCGGCGCTCCTTTCAGGCAAGATCCGCCCCGAGGCACCCGTGGTCTCGGTGGTCCTCTCGGGGGGAAACATCGACACCAACTTTTTCGTTCGGATGCTGGAGCGGGGCCTGACTCATGAAGGACGGCTGGTGCTCTTGCGCGTAGGCATCGTGGACAAGCCCGGCCAGCTGGCCAAGGTGCTGGCGGAGCTGGCGACGCTGGGTGGAAATGTGCTCGACGTGAAACACTACCGGGCGGGCTGGCAGCTCCCCCTGGAAGGCACGGAGCTCGAAATCCTGGTGGAAACTCGTGATCCCGACCACGGCCGTCAGATGGTGTCGCGGCTTCGGGGAGCGGGCTATGAAGTTCGGATGACCGGGCGGGACGAGACATGAGCCGGCGGGACCGGGTATTCGGCGTGGTGGTGCCGGTACCGGAGGAGGTCTCCAGGATAGCCGATCGGGTTCGCCGTCATTACGATCCCAACTTTCCGCGCATCGGACCCCATGTAACCGTCCTGCCGCCGCGGAAAATGCAGCTCACGCGACGCCAGGTCCGCGAGGCCGTGGAGCGAGCGACACGCGGCATGCGCCCCTTTCGCATCGCCCTCGGTCCCATCCGCACGTTCCGTCCGGTGATGCCCGTGGTCTTCGCGAGCCTCAAAGAAGGGAAGGGACCCCTTTCTCGCCTCCACCGGAACCTGGCTCTAGGGGCCCTCAAGGGAACTGAGACGTTTCCCTACGTTCCACACCTGACCCTGGGACAGGCCCTGGACGCCAAACGCTTCCCTCGGGCCCTGCTCCTGTCGCGCCGGCTTTTCTCGGGGGTTTCCAGAAATGTCTGGCCCGTCGACCGGTTGCTGATCGTGGAGCGCCTCTCCGAGGAGATCTGGATTCCCCTGCCGCCGGTTTTCATGAACCGTGCGACCCCCGCCGAGACGACCGGACGGGCGCGGACAACCCGATTCTCCCGTCGCCCAAAGACCTGAAAGGGGCGCCGATGGTATCATCCGCGGCGGAGCCCGTTCCATGGATCTCAAGGAGAGCATTCGCCTCGAGGGCCAGCGCCTAGGCTTCTCCCGGGTGGGATTCGCTTTGGCCCGGGAGCTTCCCGGGGCGAGTCGCTTTCGAGAGTGGCTGCAGCGCGACTACGCCGGGAGCATGAACTGGCTGCACCACCGCCGTGAGCAGCGCTCGGATCCCAGACGGCTGATTTCGTGGGCCCGCACGCTTATCGTCGCCGCTCTTCCCTACCCCGGCGATCCTCCTGAAGCGGCTCAGCTCAGGGCTCGCATCTCGCGCTACGCGCGAGGCCGGGACTACCACGAGGTGCTCAAGGAACGCCTGGCCCGGCTGGGAGAGTTCCTCGGGAAGGCCGCACCCGGGGCGCGTTCTTGTGCCGTGGTGGACACCGGCGCCGTTTTGGAAAAGCTCTGGGGCGTGGAAGCGGGCCTCGGGTGGCAAGGGAAACACACCAATCTGATCGCGCCGGGGGCGGGCTCCTGGTTTTTCCTCGGCGAGCTGGTCTCGGATTTGGATCTGGATCCCGACGGCCCCCCCCTCACTTCCCACGCAGGCTTTCCCCGAGCCGTATGTACTTGATTCGCGTCGCTGCATCTCCTACCTCACCATCGAGCACCGAGGCGACATCCCGGAAGAGATGCGCGCGCCCATGGGCAACTGGGTTTTTGGGTGCGACGTCTGCCAGGAGGTTTGTCCCTGGAACGGGGACCTACCGTCAGGAGACCCCCCTCTGAGCCAGACGACCGCCGTGCCCGAGCTGGGCGAACTGATGCGCATGGATCGTGCGACATTCGCCCAGTGCTTTGCCGGGACCGCCGTGCGACGGACGGGGTGGAGCAGGCTCCTGCGCAACGTGGCGGTGGCCCTGGGGAATTCGGGAGATTCCCGCGCGGTCGGGCCGCTGCGCGAAGCCTTGGCGATCCCGGATCCGTTGATTCAGGAACATGCACGCTGGGCCCTGGACCGGCTGGCCTCGACCCTCGCTGAGGCTCGGTCCGAAGCCCCGGGGTGCTCGTCATGAACGACTTCAGCGATGCAATACGGCGCCTTCACCATCCCCCATGCCTCATTTACAGCATCCTCAGCCAGGCGTGGCCCGACTTGAGCGAGGGGGAGTACACCGAAAACCTGCTGGCCCTGCATGGCAGAATTCGCCTGGAGACCCACCGCTTCGCCGGTGCACTGGCGGAGCTCGAGGCTGGCCCGTCGACCTCCCTGGGCCATTTCCGTCCCCAAGCGGATCCGCGAAGATACCCTCCCCAGGACTCCCGGCAGTACCGCTTCGTCTTTCCTGAACGGGGAAGCCCGTCTCTCCTCCGATACCTCCCGGAGGGGAAGAAATACCTCGAAAAACTCGGTTTCGCCCCCGGAATGCCGGGAACCTTGCAGGAGACGGAGTTCCATCTCTCGGGCAGTCCGGCGCTGGATTTCATGGAAATCGTGGTGCGGGACATGGTGGGCATCGACCGAGGCGTGCACGGGAAGCAGATCCGCGCGCTGTCCAATGTCGGATTCGTGCTTCGAAACCTCGTCCTGGAGCTGGGGAAGCGGCGGCCAGATTCCCACCCGTGGGCGGTGCTCTATTTCGATAAGCCCGGCACTCCCGGGACGATCACGTATGACATCTTTCGCGCCGCACTGCGCACGCTCCTTGAGGACCATCTGGAGCGGGGAAGCTTCTCGCACGTCTGCCTTCATCAGCGCAAGCTGGGGCTTGGTCTGGGGGCCGAGTTTTCCCTGCGGATCCAGCTCCCCCTCGGCCTCGATCCGAAGTTGGACACCTTTCTTCACGACCTCTTCCACGAGGAAGGGGCGCTGGAGGCGCTGCGCTTCGCGCTGGCCATTCAAGAGGAGATCGTCGTCCCCTGAGAGGAACCTTCATTTGCTGCATTGCACCCATCGTCCACAGAGCATCCGATCGGGATCCGTAGGTCCCAAATTTCAGGAGTCACCCTCATGTCCGCATTGGCCCCTGGCACCCCTGCCCCGAACTTCACGCTGAAGAATTTCGATGGGATGGAAGTGACCCTTTCCCAATTCCGCGGCAGGAAGAATGTGGTGCTGGCCTTCTTCCCTTTGGCCTTCACGCCAGTCTGTTCTTGTCAAATCCCTTCCTATCGAGATGACCTGGACCGCTTCGAGTCCTCCGACTGCCAGGTGCTTGCCATCGGCATCGGTCACACGGCCGCCCACAAGGCGTGGGTGGAATCTCTGGGAGGCGTGACGATTCCGGTGCTGAGTGATTTCTACCCGCACGGCGAGGTGGCGAAAAAGTACGGCGTGCTGCGGGAAGAGGGTTTTCCGGAACGGGCGGTCTTTCTCGTCGACAAGCAGGGCGTCATTCGCTACAGCTTCGTCAGCGAGCTGAGAAGACAGCCCGACAACCAAATCCTTCTGGAGGAGCTCGGAAAGCTCCGCTGAACGGCGGAGGGCACGGGGCTGCGATCCCAGCACCTCCTCGGCGCGACCGTATCGGCTTGCCTGTCGCTGGAATCCAGAGGAGCTGCACCGTCGATTGGGTCATCGGCATGCCGTCGCTGGAGGAACTCGCTCAGGCCCGGCCGGCTTCGCGGGTACCCGCAGAGGGGCCGGAATCGGGAGGTGTCACGTCGGCCGGTTCTTCGAGGGACACCCTCATCGATCCCGAGGGACGGCCATCATCCGTTCGAGGGTGAGTCGGGCCCGGGAGGCAATGTCGGGGTCGACCTGGATCTCGAAGACATCCTCCTGGAGGGAGCGGGCGATCGAGTCTAGGTCGTTCATTTTCATGTAAGGGCAGTGCAGCCGGCAGCCGATGCATCCGTCGGCCACGATGAACTCCTTGTCCGGGAAGCGCTTCTTGAGTTGATGGACCAGACCCCACTCGGTGGCGATGATGAAGGTCTTTGCCTCGGGGTGGCGCTCTACCGCGGCGACCATCCCGGTGGTGGAGCAGACCTCGTCCGCCAGCTCCAGCACGTCCTCGCGGCACTCCGGGTGGGCGACCACCACCGCCTCCGGGTGCCCGCGCCTTCCCGACGCCACGTCGGCTCCCCGGAGCACGTCATGCGTGGGGCAGCATCCGTCGTAGATGACGATTTCCTTCTCCGGGAACTGCCGGGCGACCCACCGTCCCAGGTTTCGATCCGGCGTGAACAGGATCTTCTTGTCGGGGAGACTTCGGATGACCGAGACCGCGTTGGCCGAAGTGCAGCAGATGTCGGAGAGGGCCTTCACCTCCGCGGAGGAGTTGATGTAGGTGACCACGACGTGGTCGGGATAGCGGCACTTCCATTCCTCGAGAGACTCGGCCGTAATGGAATCAGAGAGCGAGCAGCCGGCGGCCAGGCTGGGGAGCAACACTCTCTTTTCCTGATTGAGGATCTTGGCTGACTCCGCCATGAAATGGACTCCGCAGAAGACGATCGTCTGGCGCGGGTCCTGCTGGGCCTCGAGGGCGAGACCTAGAGAATCCCCTACGAAATGGGCTACGTCCTGGACCTCCGGGAGCTGGTAGTTGTGCGCCAGGATGAGTGCCTTGCGCCGCCTGGCCAGGCGGTGAATCTGCCTCCGAAGTACCGCATGACGTTCCTCGTCCACCTGGGCGTAGGCCGGGGGCGCTATCCGTACGGCAGTGGCTAACGACATGCCTTCACTCCACGACCCTCGCCCCGGGATCGGGACGGATGGTCTTGGTTCCCCGGGGGAAGATCCTCCAGAACTCCTTCTTGATCAGACTCGTGAGTGTGGCGCTCTTTGAGAAGCCATGGTAGGCGGCGATGGCGTG
This sequence comes from Acidobacteriota bacterium, assembly GCA_003222305.1. Lineage (GTDB taxonomy): Bacteria > Acidobacteriota > Polarisedimenticolia > Gp22-AA2 > AA152 > AA152. Next base: position 34,707 of record QHVQ01000018.1, read on the forward strand.
CAACATTTCCACGTCCTTGCTGGTCGCCGTAAAGCTTCGCAGCACTTTGCGGGCGTTCCCGTCGCGCCCTGTGTGGGTCCGGGTGATCAGAGTCTTCACGATGGACTTCCTTCCGAAGAGGTTATATAAATACTATATATTCTATCGATATAAACTCTAACACCCGAGCGCGCCTCTGTCAAGGGAAGGGCCTTCCTCCTGTGCTAGAATCCCGGCCCTCTTCTCGGGAGCAAGGAATCGTGGCTTGGATGTTCTCCCCCCAGCATCCGGCACGCTGGTGGGGGAGCTTTCTTGCAGCCCTCACCCTCCTCGTCACCGGGTCCTTCGCCGGCGGGGATCTCCTCCTCCACGCCGACGAAGCGCCGCCACCTCACCCTCCCCTTTTCAGACCTGTGAGAATCTCCCAGCCGCCCACGCTGGATGGCGTTCTGGACGAGGAGGTGTGGCGGGATGCCCCTGCCATCGACGATTTCGTGCAGCAGCTTCCAATCGATAAGGCCCCACCCACCGAGCGCACGGAAGTGCGCCTCGCCTACGATTCCGACAACCTGTGCCTGGGAGTGCGCTTCTTCAACTCGGAGCCGTCCAAAATCCTGGCCTGGACGCTGCAGAGGGACAACGCCGGCATTCTGGGCGATGATCAGTTCGCCTTCGCGATCGACTCGTCCGACAACGGCCGGGACGGTTTCTGGTTCTCGACCAATCCCGCCGGGATCCGGAACGATTCGCAGGTCTTTGACGAGGGGCGGATCTTCGACGACCGATGGGACGCCGTGTGGGAGGTAGCCACCCGCGTGGACGAGCAGGGGTGGACCGCGGAGATCAAGCTTCCCTTCTTCAATCTCCGCTTCACTCCCTCTCATGAGAACACCATGGGGATTAATTTCTTCCGCGCGATCCGCCGAAAGAACGAAGAGGCCTACGCCCCCTACATTCCCCGGAATTATCATGGAACTCTCTCCTTTTCTCTGGCCCGCAAGATCCTGCTCGAGGGAATCCGCCGGGGCACCCGCGTACAGATCAAACCCTACGGCCTGGTCCGCGCCGACCAGAGGACGGATCCCGTCGAGGATCAGGATCTCCACGGCGAGGCCGGACTCGACGTTCTCAAGTGGGGACTGACTAGCAACCTCACCTTGGATCTCACCGCCAATACCGATTTCGCGCAGGTGGAGGCCGACGTGCAGCAGGTGAACCTCACGCGATTCAGCTTGTTCTTTCCCGAGAAGCGCGATTTCTTTCTCGAGAACGCAGGACTCTTCGAGTTCGGATCCCCCACCCAGGCCGAGGTCTTCTTCAGCCGGCGCATCGGACTCTCCCTGGAAAGGGAACCGGTTCCACTTCTAGGCGGTCTACGCCTTACCGGGCGGGCGGGGAAGACCTCCCTCGGAATTCTTGACGTCGTTCAGGAGCAGGACGGCTCCGAGCCTCGGACCAACTTCGCCGTCGCCCGGGTGCGCCACGACATCCTGGCGCGATCGAGTGTAGGAATGATCTTCACCGATCGGGAAGCGGAAGGCTCAGGAGGGGGAAACCGGGTGGCGGGAGCCGACACTCATCTGACGTTTCATGAGGACTATAACGTGGATTTTTTTTATGCCGCTTCCCGATCCTCTCGCTTGCTGGAGAACGGACTGCCACACGACCCAGGAGATCCGCGCGAGGGCTCCGCCTGGCGGCTCCGAGTGGGTCGGGACGGGGACATCTGGGAGGTGGCGGCGCGGCAGCAGCGGATCGACCCCGGCTTCGATCCCGGGATCGGATTCGTGCCCCGTCCGGACTCAATCACCTCAGAAGGAGTGGTGGCCTGGAAGCCGCGCCCGGCGGGAGGGCCCGTACGACAATATATCTTTCTCTCAGACTCCCTCTACATCACCGACCACACGGGGGAGCTGGAGACTCGGGACAACCTCTTCATGGCGGAAACCGACTTCCAGTCGGGAGATCTGGTGGGGGGCACCTACGAGGAGTCGTTCGAACGCCTTCGGGAAGATTTCGTCTTCTACCCCGAGACCATCAACGTCAGGGTTGCCGCGGGGGACTATCCCATGCGCCAAGAATCCTTCTATTTCAACACGTACCAGGGACGGCGAGTGTCATCCAACTTCACCGGCGTGTTCGGCACCTTCTTCGGTGGGCGCAAGACCTCGGTGGTGGAGGAAATCACGGCCAAGTTCAACCCCCACCTTTCGGTGAACTCGCGTTACGAATGGGACCATGTCCGCCTTCCGGGAGGCGATTTCGACATCAATTTGTGGATCACCCGCTTCAATGTAGCGATCAGCCCGAGATTGTTCGGCTCCGCCCTGGTCCAGGTCGACGACATTAACGACGACATCGGAGTGAACCTGAGGGTGGATTGGCTGCACCATCCCGGCGCCGATCTATTCTTCGTTTACAACGAGTCGAGAAATCTCCGCCTCAAGCCCGGCGAGCCTAAGGTCAACGCCCGTGACACCACGGTGAAGCTGACTTATCTTTTCCGCTTCTAGGCAAGTCGCTCTCCCGCCGTCCCGTCAGCCACGGGAGGATCAGGGAGTGTCGGATTTGCGTCGGCCCAGGGAGCGTATGTAGGCCACCAGGCACCACGCTTCATGGTCAGTAAGACGCTGCGGATACATGGCCGTGCCGGGCACTCCCGACTGGATGGCGCTGAACCAATCCTGGGAAGGGCGGTCCTTCATGGCCTCGTAATCGGAGAAACGGGTCGGGGGAGGAATCATGGCGGCGGCCGCTGGGCCGTCCCCCTCACCTTGAGCGCCATGACAGGACCAGCAACGTTTGTCGTAGAGCTCCTTTCCGGCCCGCGGGTCCCCGCTCTCGGGTTCCCGCGGTGGAGCGGTTTGCCCCTCCGCATACTTCACTAGGCTGCGCAGGTAGGCGATAACGTCGAATTTCTCCTTCTCCGCGAGGGACTGCGGCGCCATGGCCGTTCCGGGCACTCCGACGGTCAGAGCCTGGTAGAGTCGCGCGCTGGTGCGGGAGACGACCTTGTCGGGGTCGGTGAAGTCGGCAGGCGCAGGCTTCAGGGCCTTGGAGGCTGGTCCGTTTCCGCGGCCGGTGGGGCCGTGGCAGGGCCAGCAGCGGCTGTCATAAATCACCCTTCCCGCTTCGCGATCGCCGCGGCTCAAGCCCTCGAGGAAGCTCTTCTCTTTCAGCGGGCTGTGAGCCAGGGCGCGGACGTACGCGGCCACATCCACCGAGGATTGGGGATCCAGCGGCTGGGGATACATGGCGGTTCCGGACTTCCCCTTGAGGATCACGTCGAGGATCTCCGTCTCCGAGCGCTCCTTGAGCGCCTCGGGGCGGGTGAAGTCGGTGGGAGGCGGCTTCATTCCCAATGAAGCCGGGCCCTTCCCGTCTCCCACCAGTCCGTGGCAGGACCAGCACGACGTCATGTAAACCTTTTCCCCCGCGCGGAGATCGCCTGCCATGTTCACCGGCTTCACCCGCGGCACCTCCGGATTGAGCTGAGGCGAGGCGGGGGGGACGGCCGCCAGCGCCAGGAACAGCGCGGTTCCCCAGTTCCCGATGAACTCTCCCTTACAGCGCTTCATGACTTCAGGCCCGGTGAATCAAGACCACACTGGCTAGGATGAGTATCCCTCCCGCGAATCTCGCCGAGGGAATCGCTTCACCCAACAAGAGCGCCGACAGCGCCAGGGTGCAAAGCGGCTCCACCGTGCTCAGAATGGCGGCGCGGCTGGCGCCGGTGCGGGGCAGCCCCCAGAAAAAGGATACATCAGACATCACCGTGGCCACCGCGGCGATTCCCAGAATCGGACCCCAGGCGGCCACGGTGCGGGGAGGGGTCAGGGTTCCTTGAAAGAGCGCCGCCGTCAGGTAACCAAGAGCACAGACGCTCATGATCCAGGCGGTGGCGAGCACGGCATCGGTCCCCCGGATGAGGGGCGTTCCCACCAGCAGAAAGCCCGAGTACAGGAGGGATGCCGCAAGGGCCAGCACCGCGCCGCGCCAGTTCCCCAGCTCGGAAGGTCGTACGACCAGCAGGCACCCTCCGAGGGCCAGGGTCAATGCCCAGGCCTTGGTTCCGGTGATGCGCTCCCGCAGCACCACCGCAGCCAGCAGGGTCACAAAGGCCGGATAGGTGTAAAACAGAAGAGTCAGCGTGGAGATGGGTGCCAATTTGAGAGCGCTAAAATAGATAAAGGACATGACCAGATACATCCCACCCATCCCCAGAAACCCAGCAACTTTTCGCCTTGGCAGAGGCTCCAATCTCCCTGACAGGATGAGGATGACCACCAGCAGCGCAACCGCCAGCACAAACCGCCAGGCCAGCAGGGGCACCACACCCACTCCCGCCGCGTAGGCAAGGGTCCCGAAGATGGGCATCGTGGAAAAGCAGAGGGCGGAAAGGAGCACGCTCCAGTCGCCCCGGCGCGCCTCCGCGCCCCGCTCCCCCACGACTGCCACCGGAGCGACCGCCTGACTCCTGGCTTCTGACATCACCGGAAAACTCCCCGAGTGGCTGGGAAAGGATTAATCTTCGGGAGGGCGACCAAGGTCAGTTTACGCTAAGATGTTTGCGCATGAGCCCCCTCAAAGCAGGAACAAAGGCTCCCGAGTTCACGCTGACCGGAATCGACGGGACCTCCCGCTCCCTCTCGCACGGGGACGGCGAGCCGACGCTGCTCACCTTCTTTAAGAACACCTGTCCCACCTGCCTACTGACCTTTCCCTTTCTACAAAGACTCCATGAGCGTGTGGCAGGCGCCCCCCTGCGGTTCTGGGGAATCTCTCAGGACAGCGTGGCGGAGACTCGTGTCTTTGGAGAGGAATTTGGACTCACTTTCCCGCTGCTCCCCGACGACCCCGGCTATCCGGTGTCCAACGCCTATGGTCTCGCCAACGTCCCGACCCTTTTTCTGGTGGACGCCGGCGGCACCATCGCCCTAACCACGGTAGGGTTTTCCAGAGCCGACCTGGAGGCGCTGGCCACGGAATTCCGCAGGCGGTTTCGGATCCCCGGCGTCACCCCCCTGTTCGTTGAAGCCGACAACGCTCCAGTCATGCGTCCGGGCTGAGGCTCCCGCAATCACGCGGCCTAGGCTGGGCCGTCTCCCGATTCAGGCATGCCACCGAAAACGCAGCACCGCATTGCCACGGTCCAGGACTACCGTGAGGTGCCGATCCACCTGCTGGAAATTCAGGCTCGCCCAAGCGTCTCCCACCGCTCGAAAGCCTTCCGGCGGAGCGACGGGTTCCAGACCCCTGCCGGAGATGGCCACTCCGAGATCCTTCGGCAGCACCATCTCGATGCTCCCGGTTCCTGCATCTACGAAGGCCGCCGCT
>QHVQ01000076.1:0-14630 GCA_003222305.1 Acidobacteriota bacterium
TCTTGCCATAGCAGGACAAATAGTCAGGGCGAAGGCCTTCCACGGTGATGAGAACCAAGCTGGGGGGGCGGGTCGTACCCGGGGGAGCCTTGATCCCGGTCGCACCCCCCGCTGCGTGGAGGGTCCCCGCCACGAGCAGCGGGAAGGCCAGGATCCATGCCCTCACTCGCCGCACTTCTCGAAAGTCTGACCGAGTCCCTCGATGAACTCGCCGGCGGCGGCGCGGGCTTGAAGCTCGAGGTAAGTCTTTTTTCGATAGCGGGCCACCAGCTCCGCCTGGGCGTACATCTTGGTGGGATCCCCCGTTTGCAACCAGGCGACCCCGGCGCAGAAGGCAGTGAAATCCCCCACGGAGGAGTTCTTCAGAGTGGTCTTCGGGATCTCCTCGGCGACCCGGCGAACCTCCTTCAAGACGCTGGAGCCACGCCAGATTTCCTTGAGAGAAGAAATCTCCATGACGTTTGCCACCTTGCGCCTCCACTGAACGCAGGGGTAGATGTTCCCATAGGGATCCAGTGCGAAGCCGCTCCTCCCGGTACCGCACACGGCTGAGATATCCGCGTCGTTCCGCCGCAACGGCACCTTCTCCTCCCGCACGTCCACAAATTCCTCGGACCACCAGCGCTTCATGAACTCCTCGTCGGCGCCCAATTGCAGCGGCTCCTGGTCCCCGTCGTCCTTGGGGGTGATGACCGGGTCGAAGTGGAGATCGGCGTTCAGCTCGGCCGCCAGGGCCTTGATTTCCCTGACCTCGTCCATATTCAGCCTGGTGATGGGGGTCTTGAGCATGACTTTCATGTCCCGCTTGCGCAGGGCCTGCACCGCGCTCACCAGCCGATTGAAGGAGCCTGGAACCCGAGTCAAGGCTTCGTGAGTCTCGGGGCGGGCGCCGTGCAGACTGATTTCCAGTTCAAAAGGGTGGACCTCGTTCTTGAGTCGCTCGGCCATGGCCTCATCGATGAGGAAGGCGTTGGTGTAGATCCGAATGGCGAAATGCAGTCTCTGGGCCTCTTTCGCGATCTCGAAGAAATCCTTTCGGCAAAGCGGCTCGCCGCCCGAGAAGGTAAGGAACAGAACGCCAAAATCCGCAATCTTCCCGAGTGCCTCGAAGACCTGCCGGGTGTTGAGCTCTTTCTCCCCGGTGGGACAGTTGTAGCAGAATGAGCAGGCATGATTGCAGATGTAGGTCAGCTCGAACAGGGCTGAATAAGGGGTGGCCGACTTCCAATTCCGGGCGATGATGGCCTGGTAGGCGTTCATGCTGCGTTCTCCCCCTCTCCGGCTCGATTTCGGGTCGGCCGAGCCCGACCCTTCAGCCGAGCATTCGGTTGGCTTCCAGTGTGGCCAGGAATTCCCTCACGTCTCTTTCGGCCACTTCCCGGGTCGTCTCAAACTCCTCGCACACAATGTTTACGATCTGCGATTCGTCCTTCTCTCCGTCCAGAAGCTCCCAAACCCGGGAGCCGATCTCATTCAGGACATGGATGTAGGATCCGTCGGGCATCACGATGGTCGCCTGGCCCTCAAACACCCTGAACCCCGCCGTGGGATGGCGCTTCGGCGGGGCCGCGGGCGAGGGTCGACTCATGCTGGGCTCGCCGCGGGCGCTAAAAGCCGCCAGAAATCAGGCGACTTCCGAAAGTGCAGCCGCCGAATGGTCACGGCGTTTGCCAGGCGCCCCGTGATCTCCAGGGCCCGTGAGGCGCCTTCTCCTCCCATGACGAATGGCAGGCTGGCCATCATCTCGGCGGCGCGCCGCGAAGGAGGAATCTCTTCCAGGAAATCCCGCTGGTCCTGCACCAGCCGATTCACCCCCGCCAGGGGAAATCCTTGACCGGTCTGGGGCGGTTCCCGGTACAGGCCACGGAACGGTACGGCGCAGGCCTCATAAGTCGATCCCGTCTCCCGGATCCCCACGAGATCGTCTCCGAGAACCAGATCCCCTTCGGACAGCATCGTCACCGTCGTCTTGCCCGATCCAGAGGGACCGAAGAAAAGATGGGCCATTCCCTCGCGCACCACGCCCGAGGCGTGCAGCAGCAGACCACCTCGGCGCAGGAACCAGTGGGCAGTGAGCACCCGCAGGAAATTCTCCACCGCCCTATGGAGCAAATCGCCCGAGGATTTTACGACGGCCAACTCTCCCCGTCGGGTCTGGTAATCATACCAACCGGCGAACTCGTAGGAGTAGGCCACGAGCCGGTCGCTCCGCCAGCGATGCTCGAGACGATAGATTTCGGGGTGCCGTCCGGCGACCTGAACCGTTTTCAGGAATCCCGGCACTTCCGCATCCACAACCTGGATCGGAGCAGCCTGCAGAGAGCCCGGCTGGAACGTGAAGAGTCCGTAGCGCGTACGGATCAGATCCCTGTCCTCCTGAGACAACCCTTGCAGGCTGAGATCCAATCCGGCGATAGAAATCCCCAGAGAGAACTCTCCCCTCGGCCGCCTGACCTGGGAGAAATACTCAGGTCCTGGATGAAACTCGGATTCCTGGGCTGACGCTGGAATGGACCCTCTCCTAACTCTCGCTTGCTTTCCGGCAACCGCACCCTGCGCGGATCCGACTCCCTGGAGCGGACACGTATGGGGAGGTGCGCAGCTAATAGCTGGTCAGCCAGCAATATACGACAAGAGCGGCAGGCTGTAAAGGGCAATTCCATTGAGTTTCAGCGGATATATCCCAAGGATCGAAGCTTCTCCAGGACTTCGGGATCGAAGCGGGACTCCCCAGCGGCGGGAGGTTTGCGCTGCCCGTAGGTCTGCACCCAGGGAGGCCGGTCCAGCCGAATAGGACTCTGCTGCGTGAAACACGCCAACAGCGGTCGGCCGGGCATCTCCCGAGAGAGAGGGAACCCGGAAAGGCGCAAAAGCGTGGGTGCCAGGTCCATCAGGGTCCCGGCGAAGGATTCTCCTGGCACCACATTCGGTCCCTTCGCGAGAAGGAACCCGCGGTCTTTTCCGTCCGGGTTGGAGCGCCCCGGATCTCCCTCCACCAGGATGAAATCCGTAGGCCGAGCCGTGCCTGCGAGGCGCCCGATCTCTTCGTCGAGCCGGTCCAGATGTGCCACCAAGGCATCGTCCCGGATGAGCATCCGGGTGCGATCGGAGGAATCCTGGGGAGCTGCAGCGAGGACCTCTGTCCCGTTCAAGTAAACTGCCACCAATGGCCAGCTTTCCTTCCGCCAGGCCTTGGAAGCTTCACCGAGGTGAAATGCATCCATGACGAGACCCAGCTCGGGCCCCCCGCCCTCCTGTGATGGCAGGGCCCGAGTGGCCCCTCGTTGAAAGGCCGTTGAAAAAGTCGATCGCAGCGAGTCCATCAGCGCCGCCGGGAAGACCTCCATGTCTGAAGTGCCGCCCTCTTGCAGACGGAAGAAGGCTCGCTCACTTATCCGGATTCCAGGTCCCTCCACGGCAGGCCAGGTGGCCCACCAATTGGCGACGAAGGAGGGAATCCCCTTTTCGCCAAGGATTTCCCAGACCATCTTGTCTTTTCGGTGCATCCCGGAGACTGGAATCTCGCGGATCTGTGGGAGCCAGGGATTGATGACCCGCGCCGCCTGCACCAGGAGCGCCGTCCGGGATGAGGCCTCTAGGGGCGTTTCGATTCCCGGAAAAACGATGGATTCTGCCCCATGAATTCCGTGTCGGGACTGAGGAAATCCGGTGGCGGCACTGACCCACACCGCCGGCGGCTCGGACTCCATCCGAGCCAGGGTGACCCGGCAACCGAGACGCTCCAATTCCGAGAGGTTTCGCAGGTGAGCTTTCGCCTGGAGCGCCTCCATTAACTCGGACCCGAGTCCGTCGATCCCGATCCAAAGGATCCTTCCCTCCCGGGAGGCGACGGAAAAGGGGGCGGCTCGTTCCCCTGGAGCGATGCTCCGTTTCCTCTCCCAGGGAATCGCCAGTGCCACAGCCACGACCAGCAGAAAGGCCAACAACGCGAGTCCCCGGGGCAAATCTCGCAGGGGGCGCTTCGGAAGCGCACCCGGTCGGATAAGCGAGAGAAGGGCGGTGGTGGAAGTCAGCCTGCCGATGGCGAGGCTGACCAGAAGAATCAATGTCAGGATGGATAGGTGTGCCCCCCATGCCCATCCACTTTCGTCTCTGCCCCGCCACCACGCCGAGAGATAGAGCGTGAATCCCAAGGCCGCCAGCCCGCCGACACCCCAGGCTACCCATCCCGGGTCCGGACTCATTCCGGGAAGGACCCTCGACAGAATCCTTGCCAGAATTCCGGCTACGAGCTCCACGAAGATCGCGGCCCCTGCACAGAGGAGCACCAAGTAGAGCCCCAGGAGAGCGATCTCTCTGGAGGATGTCAAGGGTGGACTGTTGAGAAACAAAATGGCGGTGAGGAACGAGAGCGCAAGAAAGAGGCCGGCCACAATCCCCGACTTCAGCGAACCCCACAACCAGGCCAGGCGGGAGCCCGCGCTTCGAAGGATCAGGCGATCGAATCCACGATCCAGGTAGCCACGCTGCCGCAGGGCATCCCGGAGTTGCTCAAGGGAACTTTCGGAACGAGGCTGCATGGAACGTTTATCGGGCGCGGCCGGAAAGCTCCAACGCCAGACCGCGCAGGAGCGCCGCTCGCTGGCCCAGAGGAGTCAGATGCTCCATCGCACACTCGGAAAGCTCTCCGGTCAAGCGGCGTGCCCCTTCCAAGCCCGCGAGGGTTACGAAATTGCCCCGTCGATCCGCACGTGCGTCCTTCCCCGTGACCGACGGGTCTCCGGACGCATCGAGCAGATCATCGACGATCTGGTAGGCGAGCCCGAGGTTTTTGGCGAACGCGCCGAGCGCCGCCTCCTCATTCTCGGGAGCGCCTGCGAGCCGAGCGCCGATGGTCACCGAGGCGATGAAAAGGCTCCCCGTCTTGCGACTGTGAATGCGTTCCAACTCGTGCAGATCCAGGCGAGGGGCGGCAAGTCCGAGGTCCAAGGCTTGCCCGCCGATGAGACCCAGGGTGCCGAGGGCTTCGCTAAGCTTGCGTGCCACTGCCGCTCGGATCGTGTCCGGCACTGAGGCGCCACCGGCCACCAGACCGTAGGCCAGATTGAGCAGGCCAAATGCCGCGAGGATGGCCGTGGCTTCGCCGTGCACGCGGTGGTTCGAGGGCCTGCCGCGTCGCAACTCCGCATTATCCATGCAGGGAAGATCGTCGAGAATCAAGGAGCATGCATGCACCAATTCCACGGCGCACGCCGACGGAAGCACCCGGGACCTTTCCGCCTGGTAGAGGTCAGCCACCGCAAGCAGGATGAGGGGGCGGATGCGTTTTCCGGGGGCCAGAACGGTATAGCGCATGGACTCGGCCACCCCGCCGTCGTCATCCGAGGTCAGAGGAAGGATGCGTTGGAGGGTCTCCTCGACGACGCGGCGGTTCGTGTCGAGGAATTCGTGGACCAAGCCTGGTGAAGCCACGGCCAGGCCGACCTCGCCCCGGAGAAAGGAGGTTGAAGGCATCGATTCTGGTATCTCCCGGAATCTCTCCAATGCATTGCCAGTCGCCGAAAAATCTTACCATAGAGTTCCCCCCAGCCAGTGGGAAAGGGGGCCCTGTCTCGAGGAGAGATTCAGCGAACCTTGACTTGAATGGCCTCGGGGGCGTGGTCCGGGTGGACGCGAAGGTAGGTCCCGAAGAATCCCGCGATGGCTTCAGAATACTTGCGGCGATCCTCGTCGTAGAGGCTGGAAAGGCCGCTTCTCTGCAGCTCCAGCAGATTCTTGTCGGCCTGGCCTCCTTCCGGAAGCGACGCGTAGAGCTCCCTTCCTGTCTCCACCGATCCGGGACGGGACGAGGATACGATGAACAGGAAGTTGCGGTCCGTGAGAAGTGGAAGGGTTTGGGCCACGACCCCCTTCGAAATCTTCCACTGGAAGTAGGGCCCATAGAAGACCGAGGCATATCCCGTGATTCGAGAGGTGGCGGGAGGCAGCCCTTTAAAGAGGACCTGATCGAGAAAGCTGGAGATGTCCGGATAGAGAGAATCCAGCGCCAGCGCCACGACTTCTTTCCGCTCCGCGGCGGCCAGGAGCCCCGCATAGGCGCCCAGACCGATGCCCCAGATCCCCATGCGGGTCGCGGAAAGATCGCGGCGTGTCCTCAGAAAATCGATGGCTCCCAAGACATCGTAACGCTCTTCGGTGCCCAGCGTGCTGCCGGTTCCCTGGCTGCTCCCATGACCCCGAAAGTCGAGCAGGAGAAGATTGTAGCCGGCACGCTGCAACGGCACGGCGGCGTCCAGGAAAACCGATCTGGACTCCCCCAGGTCGTGGCACAGTACGATGGTCGGCGCGTCGCGATCGCCATGGATGAGCCATCCGGAGAGGGCCACGCCGTCGGTGCTCTGGAAATTCACTTCATCGGCGCGCAACAGAAGATCCCCGGGGGCTACCGGGTCCTTGACCCGGACTGGATGGGTAACATTGTAGATTTGATACCCCACCATCGAGCCTGCTCCCACCACCAGAATCAAAAGGGTGAGAAGGAAGATTCCGAAGCTGCTGCGCATTATCCGACCGAGCATCGAGTTCGTCCTTTCAAAATGGCGGTGGGCCCGCCGGTGCTGGGAAGAATATAGGTTCGGGACAGGCAGGTTGCAAGGCTATGTATATCAGCGAGATACGTGTCGACCTGGTGGCTATGGGTCGGCATTCCCGCCGGTGGGAGGAGCCAGGTGATGTCGTATCCGGTCGGCGAGCAACTTTCCCACTTGTTTCTCCAGTGCCTCGGGCGAAGCGGCCAGGACCCCACGCACGCTCCCAAAGGTGGCAAGCAAGCGGCGCGCCCGCGACAGTCCGATCCCCGGCACCTGGAGGAGGGCGGAGGTAAAGGTCCGTCGCGACCGCAGCCTCCGATGGTAGGTCACTGCAAAGCGGTGGGCTTCGTCGCGAATCCTTTGCACCAGGTGGAGGGCGGAAGAGGTGGGCTCCAGGGCGATCTCACCCGCCCTTCCCTGAAGGTAGAGAATCTCCTCGCGCTTGGCGATAGAAGCCACCTGGAGCGTAACCAAGTCCAGCCGGCCCAGAACCTCGGCGGCGGCGCGGAGCTGACCTTTCCCGCCGTCGATGAGCACGAGATCTGGCAGTTCCTTTCCCTCCTTCAGCTGGCGTGTGTATCTTCTTCCCACTACCTCCGCCAGTGAAGCGAAATCGTCGGCGCCTTCCACCGTGCGGATCTTGAAGTGTCGGTATTGCCCGGGCCGCATCTTCCCCGCCTCCCAGACGACCATGGAGGCTACCGAATCGGTCCCTTGGGTGTTGGAGATGTCGAAGGCCTCGACCCTGAAGGGTGGCTCCTCCAGACCCAGGGCTTCGCGGAGAGCCTCCGCTTCCTGAACCCCCTGAGAAGCGCCGCCACGGAAAGATTGCTCAAAAGCCAGGCGAGCGTTTTCCGCCACCGTCGTCAGAAAGGAAAGCTTCGGACCACGCTGGGGTGACAGGATCCTGACCTTCCCACCGCGGCGCCCTGCCAGCCATTCTTCGAGAAGATCCTTTTCCGCGGGTTCCGTGAGGGTGTAAATCTCCTGCGGTATCCCTTCCGCCGACGCGTAGTACTGCTGCAGATAAGCGGCGGTGAATGCCTCGTCCGACTCCTGGGGGTCTTCGAGGGAGAATTCGCGACGAGAGGCCACCACCCCCTCCCGCATCTGGAAAACCTCCCGTGGCGGATTATCCCCCTCCCGATAGTGCGCCAGATAGTCCTGGTCCTCCAGACCCACGGACGTGAAGCGCTGCCGTACCGACAGCCCTTCCACTGAACGGACCAGGTCCCGGTAGTGGGCGGCGGTCTCGAACTGCTCATGACGCGATGCCTCCTGCATCCGTTCCTTCAGCCGCGCCAGGAGATCTTTGTCACGTCCTTCCAGGAAAAGGCGCGCTTCCTGCACCTGAGCCCGATACTCTTCCGGCCCCACAAGCCCTGCGCATGGACCGGTGCACTGGTTGAGCTGGTAGTAAAGGCAAGGACGAGGGCGACTCCCGTCGAGCTTTTCATGGCAGATGGCGACCCGGAAGAATCTCGCCACCAAGCGAAGGGCCTTGCGGGCGTTGCCGGCGGGAAGGAAGGGGCCAAAATAGAGGCCTCACGGTCATTTTCAGATAGGGGAAATTCTTGTCATCCCGGAGCAGCACGTTGTAGCGGGGCCGCTCTTTCTTGATCAGGTTGTTCTCCAGAATCAGCGCCTCGCGCTCCGACCCCGTCAGGATGAGCTCGAGGTCTCTTACCTCCGCCAACAGCGCTGCCGTCTTCGGAGGGTGTGCGGCTCCTCTCTGAAAGTAAGAACGGACACGACTCTTCAGGGACTTCGCCTTCCCCACGTAGAGGACGCGCCCCCGGCGATCCTTATAGAGGTACACCCCGGGGCCTTCCGGGAGGCCGCCCAGCTTCTCTTCGAAGGACGACCCGGGCGGAACGATGAACTCGGGTCCCATGGCGACAGGCTCTCCTCAAGCGCTCAGATCGATCTTTTCCAGGAACCGGATGCGGTCCCGGAGTTCGGCCGCTCGCTCGAAATCCAACTTCGCCGCGGCTTTCTTCATCGCTTCCCGCAGCGCCTGAATCTCCCCCTCCAGCTCGTCCCGACCACCGTACTTCGCGCCGGTCTCGGCCACCTCCCCGTCCACTCTAAGATAGTCCGCCTCGTACACACTCCCGAGGACTTCATCCAGGGATTTGATGATGGACTCCGGAGTGATGCCGTGCTCGCGATTGTAGGCGTTCTGGATCTGGCGCCGTCGGTGAGTCTCGGAGAGGGCGCGCCCCATGGAGTCGGTGATGCGGTCCGCATAGAATAGGACACGCCCCCGCACGTTCCGCGCCGCGCGTCCGGCGGTCTGAATGAGGGATCCGGCGGAGCGCAGGTAGCCTTCTTTGTCGGCGTCGAGGACTCCCACCAGGGACACTTCCGGCAGATCGAGTCCTTCCCGGAGCAAGTTGACACCGACCAGCACGTCGAAATCTCCGCGCCGCAGATTCCGAAGAATTCGGACCCGCTCCAGAGTTTCCACGTCGGAGTGGAGATACTCCACGCGCACTCCCACGTCGCGGTAGTACTGCGTCAGCTCTTCCGCCATTCTCTTGGTCAGGGTGGTGACCAGGATGCGATCCCCTTGTGCGACGCGGTCCCGGATCTCAGCCAGAAGATCATCCACCTGGTTCTTGATGGGCCGCACGACAATCTCAGGGTCCATGAGACCCGTGGGCCTGATGATCTGCTCCACCACCTCGCCCCCCGTCCGCTCGAGCTCGTACGGTCCTGGGGTGGCCGAGACGTAGAGGAGTTGCCCCACGCGGTCCCGGAATTCGTCGAAGGTGAGAGGCCGGTTGTCGACGGCCGAAGGAAGTCGAAAGCCGAATTCCACCAGAGTCTCTTTCCGGGATCGGTCGCCCCGGTACATTCCCTTGATTTGCGGCACGGTCACGTGACTCTCGTCCAGAATCATCAGGGCGTCCGCGGGGAGATAATCCAGCAGTGTGGGCGGCGGTTCGCCCGGGTTGCGGCCCGTGAGGTGGCGCGAGTAGTTTTCGATGCCTTGGCAGTAGCCAATCTCCTGGATCATCTCTAGGTCGAACTGGGTCCGCTGATGGAGCCGTTGAGCTTCCAGCAGCTTGTTCCGGGACTCCAAATCTCGCAAACGCTCCGCCAGCTCCGCCTTGATGGTCTCAATGGCTTTCACTAGCCGGTCCCGCGGGGTCACGTAATGGGAATTCGGGTAGATCGGGATCCTGCCTAGCCGGCGCAACGGAACTCCCCTCACCGGATCCAGTGCCTGCAGGGCCTCCACCTGATCACCGAAGAATTCCACCCTGACGGCGAACTCCTCGTAGGCGGGGAAGATCTCCACCACATCGCCCCGGACCCGGAACCCTCCGCGCTCCAGGTCGAAGGGATTCCTCTGGTATTGGATCTCCACCAGCTTTCGCAGCATCACGTCCCGGTCCACCGTGGCTCCCTCTTCCAGGAAGACCATCATTCCGTGATACGCCTCCGGGGACCCCAGCCCGTAAATGCACGAGACCGAAGCCACGATGACGACATCCTTCCGCTCTAAGAGCGAGCGGGTAGCCGAATGCCGGAGGCGTTCGATTTCCTCGTTGATCGTGGCTTCCTTCTCGATGAAGGTGTCTGTCTGTGGGACATAGGCTTCGGGCTGATAATAATCGTAATAGGAGACGAAATACTCCACCGCATTGTCAGGGAAGAAGCGCTTGAATTCCTGGTAGAGCTGGGCCGCCAAGGTCTTGTTGTGGGAGAGCACCAGGGTTGGACGATTCAGAGCCGCGATGAGATGGGCCATGGTGAAAGTCTTCCCCGACCCCGTGACGCCCATGAGCACCTGGTGACGCCGACCGCTCGCGATCGATTCCAGCAGCTGCCGGATGGCCTCGGGCTGGTCGCCTTTCGGCTCGAAACCTGCGACCAGGCGAAATCGCCCCTCCGCCGGCCCAGGACGTGTGGGACGCCGCCGTTCTGGATCCTGGAAAGAGGCAGGAGCCCCCACGATACGTTCCGGCCTTTCCTTCTTGAATGGTGGGTTTTTTCGTGGTGCCACGCCAGCGTCCCCAAGGATGTGGGTGAAGTTGTGTTTGGGCCGTGCTATGCTATACTGCGCTGCGATGATAACAGATGTAAGTGATGACAGTAAAGGAATTGAGCCTTTAATCCCGCCGCACAAGTTCACTCACCGCATCCTCGTTGTCTGCGTGCTTCTGTTCATCCTCGCGGTGGTGACTGGAACCCTTGCAGGTTACCTTCTCACTTCCGACATCCCGGAAGTCACCCGCCTCGAGGACTGGAAGCCACCGGTGGTCAGCGTCCTTTATGCCGGTGACGGCACTCCCACCTACCAGTTTGGCGGGGAAAAGAGAATTCTGGTGGATTTCAACCAGATTCCGCCCCAGTTTATTCAGGCGATCATCGCCACCGAGGATGCGCGCTTCTACCGCCACTTCGGTGTGGATCCTGTGGGAATCTCACGGGCGCTTCTGCGCGACCTGATCCATGCTCGTTTCAAGGAAGGAGGCAGCACGCTCACCCAGCAGCTTGCCAAGCTGCTCTTCCTCCGGCCCGAGAAGACCCTGCGCCGAAAAATCCAGGAAGCGGTCCTGGCCATGCAGATTGAGAAAACCTATACGAAGAAAGAGATCCTGGTCTTCTACTGTAACCAGATCTATCTCGGCCATGGGCGCTACGGCGTGGAGACGGCGTCACGATTCTTTTTCGGGAAGCCCGCCAGGGAAATGACCCTGTCGGAGTCGGCGATGCTGGCGGGTCTGGTGCAGCGCCCCGAGGCCTATTCGCCGCTCCGCAATCCCAAACTGGCCACGAGCCGCAGAGACCATGTGCTGTCCCGTATGATCGAGGAAGGGTACATCAGCCCCGACGAGGCGCGCACTGCCCGAGCGGAGATCTTTCACCGTATCCAGCCCCGCGAAGAAAGCAATCTGGCCCCCTATTTCGTGGAGGAAGTGCGGCGTTACCTGGATCGTACCTATGGCGAAGCCACCCTCTACCAGGAAGGGCTCGAGGTTTACACGACACTGGATCCCGCGCTGCAGCATGCGGCCAATGAAGCCATGAGCCGGGGGCTCAGGGCGGTGGACAAGCGTCAGGGGTTCCGCCCGATCCAGACCAACATCCTCAGGGACCCGAAAATCACGTTGGAGTCCTACAAACATCCCGACTGGGAGCGACCGATGGAGGTCGGGAACCTGGTCCACGGCCTGGTCCTGCGCGTGGACCGAAAAAGCGCCGCCGTCCGTGTAGGAGATTTCCAGGCAGTCGTGGGACCCCCGGAGATTCAGTGGACCCGTGCCGCTTCCCCCGCTTCCATCCTTCATCCGGGGGACGTGACCCTCTTCCAGATCCAGGAGATAGACCGGGTGTCCCATCGTCTCAAGCTGGGGTTGGACCAGGACCCCATCGTGGAGGGAGCCCTGGTGGCGCTGGAACCCGCGACCGGCGAAGTGAAGGCGCTGGTGGGGGGGTACGATTTCGATCGCAGCGAGTTCGATAGGGTCATACAGTCCTACCGGCAGCCCGGGTCGGCGTTCAAGCCCTTCGTCTACCTAGCGGCGCTGGATTCCGGCTACACCCTGGCCGATACCCTCTTTGATGAGCCCACTGTCTTTCTGGACAGCAAAACCAACGTGGAGTACCAGCCCGAGAACTACACCCGGAAGTACTATGGCGCGATGACTCTGAGGACCGCGCTCGAGGAAAGCCGCAACATCGTCTCCGTCAAGCTCCTGAACCAGACCGGGTACCGGAAGACCATGGACCTGGCCTCGCGCATGGGAATCAAGAGCCGGCTGAATCCATACCCCTCCCTGGCTCTGGGAGCGGCGGAAGTCTCGCTGTGGGATCTGGTGTCCGCTTATTCGGTGTTTCCCAACCAGGGGATCCGAGTGGATCCTCACATGCTTCGGCGCGTGCTCGACCGCGGAGGGAAACTGCGCGAGGAAGCCCACCCGGAAGTCCGAGAAGTTCTGAAACCCGATATTGCCTATCTCATGGCGTATGCCCTTCAAGGCGTGACCGAGACGGGGACAGGATCCGCAGCTCGCATTCTGAACCGCCCGATCGGTGGAAAGACCGGGACCACCGACGATCTGGCGGATGCGTGGTTTGTGGGGTTCACGCCGAGCCTGGTGGTGGGCGTCTGGGTGGGATTCGATCAGCGCAAGAGCCTGGGGGTGGACGAGACGGGAGCACACGTGGCACTCCCTATCTGGATCGACTTCCTGCAGGCGGCACTCAAAGACAAGCCTGTGGAAAGATTTTCACGCCCTTCCAACATCAGCTACGTTCCAGTGGACCGGAGGACTGGGCTCAGGGCCAGCGCCGAGACGCACTGCCAGCCCATCATCTTGGAGGCTTTTCTACGGGGGACCGAGCCTACCGCCTCTTGCTCCGAGGCGCAGCACTTCCGCATCTCACTTCCCTATTACCTGCAGCGCTGTCAGTTCAATCGGAAGAATGAGCTTCGCATCGAAGCCGACGGTCTCCACCAGCTCCTGGATCAGGCCGAGGGAGATTTGGTTCTGGATGAGGTGAACCGTGCCCTGGTGCTTCACCGGGAAGAAGGGGATCAAACCATTCCACTGGATATCGGACACCGAGACTGGCGAGATTTCCTGGAGGGACTGCGCGCCGACCAAGGGGGTCAGAGCTCTGCTGGTGAGGGGATTCCCTCGACCGCCGCCCCCAGGAGAGCAGGCGTGGATGGCCGGGAAGCGACGGTGGTCCTGATCAAATACGACTAAGCGCGGTGCTCCCGCGGGCGGTCCAATGGGCGTTAAGGTATTTTCGGGAGCGCAGGCGCTGCGCCAGCCGATCCTCCAAGCCGCCAAATTCCGCCAGCTCCCAGCGCACGGCGAAGGCCTCGCCCAGCCCACGGGCGAGGGCCAGGGCCACTTCCTCGAAATCTGGCCGCCGTCCCAGAAGTTCTTTCAGAGTGGTCCAGCCTCTCCGCTCCTGCCGCTGACCGCCGGTAGCCTCGTCGAAGAGTCGTGCGTTGGCGTCCAGCAAAATCGATCCGTGTTGCAAGGCTGCACCCTTGCGCCGCACCTGGGCGGATCCCACGACCTTCCTTCCTGCAAACGTGATCTCAAAGCTGGAGACCCGTGCGAAGCACTGGGCTGGCGAAGCTACGGGCCCTCCACTCCTCGCTTGCGAGCCAGTATCCGGAGCCAGTCCGAGCATGACGAACCCTGCGGCGATGCCCGTGGCGATCCGCCGGTACGACTCGAGAATGGCTCCACCGAACGGCGGCGCGCCCGTGGGCCCCACCAGGCTGTAGGTGACTTCTCGATCGTGCAAGACCGCCGCACCACCCGTGGGACGGCGCACTATCGGGATTCCACGATCTCTGCAGAATCCCTGGTCCGCGGCCTGGAGGGCGTCTTGAAAGCGTCCCAAAGAGAGGGTTGGGACGGTCCAGCCGTAGATGCGAAGCACTGGAAATGTGCCAGGACAGGCACCGCCCCTGCGGCAGCATTCTAGGAGGGCCTCATCCCTGGCCATGTTGTAAAACCCGTCCTGGGGCGGATCCAGAATCAGTCTCCAGGAGGTCGGAGATTCGCTCATGCCAGGATCGTTTCGAGGGGCGAGTGCGGCAGGCCGAGAGAGGTTGCTACCGCCGCGTGGACGACTCTTCCATCGTACACATTGAGCCCGAGTGCGAGCGATCTGTCCTGACGCAGCGCTTCCTTCAGACCTGCCTGTGCTATCCGGAAGATGTAGGGCAAGGTCACGTTCGTCAGGGCATAAGTGGAAGTCCTTGGGACCGCCCCGGGCATGTTGGCCACACAATAATGGACTACGCCGTCCACCTCGAAGGTCGGATCGCTATGAGTGGTTGGCCGCGTTGTCTCGAGGCAACCCCCCTGGTCCACCGCCACATCCACGATGACCGACCCGCGCTTCATATCAGCGATCATGGAACGCTTGACCAGCTTGGGAGCAGAAGCGCCTGCAATGAGCACGGCACCAACGAGTAGGTCCGCACGGGCCACAGACTCGGCCAGATAATACGAGGTGCTCATGAGCGTCTCCACGCGGCCGCCGAAGATGTCGTCCAGATAGCGCATTCGGGCAGGGGATCGCTCCAGGACT